>NZ_JARVSX010000033.1:0-353965 GCF_030208975.1 Pseudomonas sp. ME-P-057 | reverse complement strand
AAGTAACTCGCCGAAGGCGAAACAGTCGAGCCGTTAGGCCGACGCTCTTGATCCTGATCCTGATCCTGATCCTGATCCTGAGTCTCACAAACCCCGACCGAACTTCCACCCCCGCCCACCGCTCTACCAAGACAAGCCCCCAAACCCGGTCACCCCATGGATCTTGTCATTGCCCGCCCCGAAGGCCTTTACTGCCCGCCCGGTGATTTCTACATCGATCCGTGGCGCCCGGTCGAACGCTCCGTCATCACCCACGCCCACGGCGACCACGCCCGAACCGGCAACCAGCACTACCTCGCCGCTGCGCCCGGCGAAGGCATATTGCGCTCCCGACTGGGCCAGGACATCAACCTGCAAACCCTCGCCTACGGCGAAAGCATCACCCACCATGGCGTAAAACTCAGCCTCCACCCGGCCGGCCACGTACTCGGTTCCGCCCAGGTTCGCCTCGAATACCAGGGCGAAGTCTGGGTTGCCTCAGGCGACTACAAAGTCGAACCCGACGGCACCTGCGAACCCTTCGAGCCAGTGCGCTGCCACACCTTCATCACGGAATCCACCTTCGGCCTGCCCATCTATAAATGGCAGCCGCAATCGGAAATCTTCGCCGGCGTCAACGAATGGTGGCGCGCCAATGCCGCCGCCGGCAAAGCCAGCGTCCTGTTCGCTTATTCATTCGGCAAAGCCCAGCGCATCCTCCACGGCATCGACCCCAGCATCGGTCCGATTCTGGTCCACGGTGCCGTCGAACCCCTGAACCGCGTATACCGCGAAGCCGGCGTGCGCATCCCGGAAACCCAGTACGCCGGCGATTTCAAAAAAACCGACCCGGCATTGCGCAGCGCCCTCATCGTCGCCCCGCCCTCTGCCGGAGGCAGCACCTGGATGCGCCGTTTCGGCGAGTTCAGCGACGCCTTCGCCAGCGGCTGGATGATGCTGCGCGGCACACGCCGTCGGCGCGGCGTGGACCGGGGCTTCGCGCTCTCCGACCACGCCGATTGGCCCGGCTTGTTGTGGGCCATCGAAAACACGGGCGCCGAGCGCGTCATGGTGACCCACGGATCGGTCGCGGTGCTGGTGCGCTACCTGCGCGAGCAAGGCCTGGATGCGCAGGGCTTCACCACCGAGTACGGCGATGAAGAAGACGATGCGGCAGCCAAATCTGAACCGGCAGAAGAGGCCGCCCCATGAAGGCCTTCGCCGAGCTGTATTCGGACCTCGACGCCACCACCTCCAGCAACGCCAAGCTGGCCGCGATGCAGGCTTACTTCAGCCAAGCCGCCCCCGAAGACGCCGCGTGGGCGGTGTATTTCCTGGCCGGCGGACGCCCAAGGCAGTTGGTCCCGACGCGCATGCTACGTGAGCAGGCGCTGTTGCTGTCCGGCCTGCCGGAATGGTTGTTCGAGGAGAGTTACCAGGCGGTCGGCGATTTGGCGGAAACGTTATCGCTGCTGCTGCCCAAAGCCGAGCACAGCTCGGAAGAGGGCCTGGCCAGCTGGATGGAAAATCACCTGTTGCCCCTGCGCGGCTTGCCCCCGGAGGAGCTTCTTGCACGCCTGCCCATGTTTTGGTCGCAGCTGGATCCGCAAAGCCTGATGGTCTGCCTGAAGCTGATCACCGGCAGTTTCCGGGTCGGGGTCTCCAAGCTGTTGGTCACACGAGCCCTCGCAGCCCTGGCGGACATCGACAGCAAGCGCGTGGCCCAACGACTGGTGGGGTATACCGACCTCTCGCACCGGCCCAGCGCTGAAGGCTATCTCAAATTGATCGCCGAGGAATCGGCTGACGAACATGCGCAACGGGGCGGTCAGCCCTACCCTTTCTTTCTTGCCCATTCCCTGCAGCAACCGGTGGATCAATTCGAAAACCTGCTGGGCGCTGCCGAGAACTGGCAGGTGGAGTGGAAGTGGGACGGCATTCGTGCGCAAGTGGTCAAGCGTGAAGGTCGGTTGTGGATATGGTCTCGGGGCGAAGAATTGGTTACGGATCGCTTCCCGGAGTTGCATAGCCTCGCCCAGTGCCTGCCTGACGGAACAGTGATCGACGGCGAAATCGTGGTGTGGAAAGCCGCAGCACCGGCGGACGCCGAAGACAGCGATTTTGCACTGCAAACCCCCGCCCCCGGAACGCCCGGTGAAGCGACCCCGTCGGTTCAGCCGTTCGCCCTGTTGCAGCAGCGCATTGGCCGCAAAACCCTGGGCAAGAAAATTCTGGAAGACGTGCCGGTCGTGGTGCTGGCTTACGACCTGCTGGAATGGGAAGGCCACGACTGGCGCAGTCGCCCGCAGCATGAACGTCGCACCCAGATGGAGAAGGTCATCGCCGACGCTCAAAGCCCGGTGCTGATGCCCTCGCCCGTGCTGACCGGCACTGACTGGCTCGATCTCGGCCGGCAACGCGAGGCGTCCAGAAGCCTTGGCGTGGAAGGCATGATGCTCAAAGCTCGGGATTCACTGTACGGCGTGGGCCGCACCAAAGACATGGGCGTGTGGTGGAAGTGGAAGATCGATCCGTTCAGCGTCGACGCCGTCCTCATCTACGCGCAACGCGGTCATGGGCGACGCGCCAGCCTGTACAGCGATTACACCTTCGCGGTGTGGGACGGGCCGCCAGAGTCCAGTGAACGCACGCTCGTCCCCTTCGCCAAGGCTTATTCCGGGCTGACCGATGAAGAGATGCGCAAAGTGGACGCGATCATTCGTAAAACCACTGTGGACAAGTTCGGCCCCGTGCGCAGCGTGACCCCCACCCTGGTATTCGAACTGGGCTTCGAGGGCATCGCTTTGTCGAAGCGGCACAAGAGCGGCATTGCCGTGAGATTCCCCAGAATGCTCCGCTGGCGGCTCGACAAGCCGGTCGCTGAAGCGGACAGTCTGGCGACCCTTCAGGACCTGTTGGCCTGAGCACCGTTGCAGTGCGCAGGCCAGCCCCCGCCTTGCCGAAAATGCGCTGATTTGGGGCGCCTAAAATCCCTGCTGCTCCAATGCTTCGGGCTGGCAGGCGTTTCCAATCGCTACCGGATCAAATTCAGCGCCGTCGACACCCTCCAATCTGCAACTTTTTCGCCCACTCTCAACAAGATACGGCTACTCTGCGGTGGCCTGCGAGGCCGTAAACACAGACAAAAGATGGCCCAAAGTCATCATTGCGACAAGTCCGTACATTTAAAACGCGTGTTTGTTTGATTGGTTCGGAAATTGCTGTCTATTTGCGGTCTGGCTTTTGCCGGTAGCAAGCCTTCGCGTGTTCCCAACGCTCAATTTGGTTTTAAGGACTGAACGATGAAAAAAGCATGGCTGACCCTTTCCGCACTGGCCATCTGTCTGGCCGCCGGTAACGCAATGGCCAAGGAATACAAGGAACTGCGTTTCGGCGTCGATCCTTCCTACGCACCATTCGAATCCAAAGCCGCCGATGGCAGCCTGGTGGGCTTCGATATCGATCTGGGCAACGCGATCTGTGCTGAACTGAAGGTCAAGTGCAAGTGGGTCGAAAGCGATTTCGACGGCATGATCCCGGGCCTGAAAGCCAAGAAGTTCGACGGCGTGATTTCCTCCATGACCGTGACCCCGGCGCGCGAGAAAGTCATCGACTTCTCCAACGAGCTGTTCTCCGGCCCGACTTCGCTGGTGTACAAAAAAGGCTCCGGCCTGAGCGCTGACACCGCGTCGCTCAAAGGCAAGACCGTGGGTTACGAGCAAGGCACTATCCAGGAAGCCTATGCCAAGGCCGTTCTGGACAAGGCTGGCGTGAAAACCCAGGCCTATGCCAACCAGGACCAAGTGTATGCCGACCTCGTTTCGGGTCGTCTGGACGCCTCGGTGCAAGACATGCTGCAAGCCGAACTGGGCTTTCTGAAGTCGCCACAGGGCGGCGATTACGAAGTCAGCCAGCCAATCGACGACCCACTGCTGCCAGCCAAAACGGCGATCGGCATCTCCAAAGGCGACAAGGAGCTGAAAGCGCTTTTGGACAAGGGCATCAAGGCGTTGCACGATGACGGCAAATACGCCGAGATCCAGAAGAAACACTTCGGCGATCTGAATCTGTACAGCGGTAAATAAGAAAACAAACGCCCGTCAATTTCAGCCAGAATCCGCCGCTGAAGTTCACGGGCGTTTTTATTGACTGTATAGGTTGCACATGTTCGAAACTCTCCTGCAAAACCTGGGACTGTCAGCATTCAGCCTGAAAGGCTTCGGCCCGCTGCTGCTGGAAGGCACCTGGATGACCGTCAAATTATCGGTAATGTCGCTGCTGCTGGCCATCGTGCTTGGCCTGCTGGGCGCCAGTGCCAAACTGTCGAAAGCCGCCGTGCTGCGCGTTCCGGCCCAGATCTACACCACGCTGATCCGTGGCGTGCCGGACCTGGTGCTGATGCTGCTGATCTTCTACAGCCTGCAAACCTGGCTGACCACGCTGACTGAAGCGATGGAGTGGGATTACATCGAGATCGACCCTTTCTCTGCCGGCGTCATCACGCTGGGCTTCATCTACGGCGCCTACTTCACCGAGACGTTCCGGGGTGCGATTCTCGCCGTCCCTCGCGGTCAGGTCGAAGCTGCAACCGCCTACGGGCTCAGCCGCTCACAACGGTTTCGCATGGTGGTGTTCCCGCAAATGATGCGCTTTGCCCTGCCCGGCATCGGCAACAACTGGCAAGTGGTGCTCAAAGCAACGGCACTGGTGTCGATCATCGGCCTTGCCGATCTGGTCAAAGCGGCCCAGGACGCGGGTAAAAGCACCTATCAACTGTTCTATTTCCTGGTACTCGCCGCACTGATCTATCTGGTCATCACCAGCGTGTCCAACTTCGCCCTGCGCTGGGCCGAACGGCGTTATGCCGCTGGCAGCCGGGAGGCTCAACGATGATCGAATTGCTGCAGGAATACTGGCGCGCCTTCCTCTATACGGACGGCCAGAACATCACCGGTCTGGCCATGACGATGTGGCTACTCAGCGCATCCATCGCCATCGGCTTCATTGTCTCGATTCCGCTGTCCATCGCCCGTGTGTCGCGCAACCCCATGGTGCGCTGGCCGGTGCAGTTCTACACCTACCTGTTTCGCGGGACTCCGCTCTATATTCAGTTGCTGATCTGCTACACCGGCATCTACAGCATCGCCGCCGTGCGCGAACAGCCAATGCTCGGCGCGTTCTTCCGCGACGCCATGAACTGCACCATTCTGGCTTTCGCCTTGAACACCTGCGCCTATACCACCGAGATCTTCGCCGGTGCAATTCGCAGCATGAACCACGGCGAGGTCGAGGCGGCCAAGGCTTACGGGCTGACCGGCTGGCGCTTGTACACCTACGTGATCATGCCGTCGGCACTGCGCCGCTCGCTGCCTTATTACAGCAACGAAGTGATCCTGATGCTGCACTCGACCACGGTCGCCTTCACCGCCACCGTGCCGGACATCCTCAAGGTGGCGCGCGACGCCAACTCGGCGACCTTCCTGACGTTCCAGTCGTTCGGTATCGCCGCGCTGATCTACCTGACCGTCACGTTCATTCTGGTGGGCCTGTTCCGACTGGCTGAACGCCGCTGGCTGGCTTTCCTCGGGCCGACTCACTAGGAATCACGTATGCGACACCAGACCCATGATCTGCTGGCACCCGTGCCGGGCACCGCGCGGCAGATCCACAGTTTCCATTACGGCCCTGAAAAAGGCGCCGGCAAGGTTTACATCCAGTCGTCACTGCACGCCGATGAACTGCCCGGCATGCTGGTGGCCTGGTATCTGAAACAGCGCCTGGCCGAGCTGGAAAACGCCGGGCAGTTGCTGGGCGAAGTAGTGGTTGTTCCGGTCGCCAATCCCGTCGGGCTGGAACAGGTGCTGATGGACATACCGCTGGGCCGTTATGAGCTGGAGAGCGGGCAGAACTTCAACCGCCGCTTCGTCGACCTCGGCCAGCAAGTGGGCGATGAAGTCGAAGCGCTGCTGACGGATGACCCCAAGGCCAACGTCGCGCTGATTCGCAACGCGCTGCTGACGGCATTGAACGCCTGTGTCGGCAGCACCCAGCTTGAATCCCAACGCCTGATCCTGCAGCGGCTGGCCTGCGACGCTGATGTGGTGCTGGATCTGCATTGCGATTTTGAGTCCGTCGAGCATCTCTACACCACGCCCGAAGCCTGGCCGCAGGTCGAGCCGCTGTCGCGTTATCTCGGCGCACAGGCGAGCCTGCTGGCGACAGACTCCGGCGGCCAGTCATTTGACGAGTGCTTCACGCTGGTGTGGTGGCAACTGCAGCAGCGCTTTGGCAAACGCTTTCCGATTCCTTTGGGCAGCTTTTCGGTGACCCTGGAGCTGCGCGGCCAGGGCGACGTCAACCACGCCCTTGCCAGTCGGGATTGTCAGGCGATCATCAGCTTCCTGATGCACCAGGGCACCATCGCCGGCGAGCCGGCCGAGCTGCCCGAGCTCATTTACCCGGCGACGCCGCTAGCCGGCGTCGAGCCGGTCACCACCCCCGTAGGCGGTCTGCTAGTGTTCTGCACCGCGCCTGGCGAACACGTCGAAGCGGGGCAATTGATCGCCGAGGTCATCGACCCGATCAGCGACGCGGTGACCCCGATCCACACGGCCAACGACGGCCTTATGTACGCCCGCTCATTGCGACGCATGGCGACCGCCGGCATGGTGATTGCCCATGTCGCCGGCACCGAAGCCTACCGCAGCGGCTACTTACTTTCTCCTTGAGGACTGCCCTTCATGTACAAACTGACCATCGATGGCCTGCATAAAAGCTACGGTGACCACGAGGTGCTCAAAGGGGTGTCGCTCAAAGCCAGCGTCGGCGACGTCATTTGCCTGATCGGCGCCAGCGGCTCGGGTAAAAGTACCTTCCTGCGCTGCATCAATTTTCTCGAACAACCCAACGATGGCGCCATGAGCCTGGACGGCCAGCCTGTGCGAATGGTCAGCGACGCTGGCGGCATGCGCGTGGCCGATCCGGCCGAACTGCAGCGTATTCGTACACGGCTGGCGATGGTGTTCCAGCACTTCAATCTGTGGAGCCACATGACGGTGCTGGAAAACATCACCATGGCCCCGCGCCGGGTGCTGGGCGTGTCGAAGGTCGAAGCTGAGGCCCGCGCGCGCAAGTACCTGGACAAGGTCGGCCTGCCTGCACGGGTCGCTGATCAATACCCTGCGTTTCTGTCCGGTGGCCAGCAGCAGCGCGTCGCCATTGCCCGCGCACTGGCGATGGAACCGGAAATCATGCTGTTCGAC
Source organism: Pseudomonas sp. ME-P-057 (assembly GCF_030208975.1). Classification (NCBI taxonomy): domain Bacteria; kingdom Pseudomonadati; phylum Pseudomonadota; class Gammaproteobacteria; order Pseudomonadales; family Pseudomonadaceae; genus Pseudomonas; species Pseudomonas sp. ME-P-057. The sequence goes on along the minus strand of NZ_JARVSX010000033.1, from coordinate 346,724 downwards.
GAGCCCACGTCGGCCCTCGACCCGGAACTGGTCGGTGAAGTATTGAAGGTAATCCAGGGCCTGGCTGAAGAAGGCCGCACCATGATTCTGGTGACCCACGAAATGGGCTTCGCCCGCAAAGTGGCCAACCAGGTGGTGTTTCTGCACCAGGGGCAAATTGAAGAAATGGGCCACCCGGACGACGTGTTGGGCAGCCCGAAAAGCGAGCGCCTGCAGCAGTTTTTGAGTGGGAATTTGAAGTAACAGCCTGCTGTTAAGCTGCAGGCTGGACACCCCGCTTTGTATAGACATACGCACACGTGTGGGAGTGAGCTTGCTCGCGAAGAAGCCAGTACAAATGACGCAGGCTTCTCACTGAACACTGCTCTCACTGAACACTGCTCTCACCGAACACTACTTTTGCGCGCAAGCACGCTCCCACAATCACCGGTGCAGCCGCGTCGTTGGCTTGGCAAATCGATCCAAACGGATATTCCATCAAACTAATCCACCTTCCCAGCGGTCTCTGACTTAATCCCTCCCAGAGCCTGCGCATGCCAAGAGCCGTCAATTTCGCCAAGCGCTGGTTTGCCGAGCGTGGCTGGAAACCGTTCCCTTTCCAGAAAGAGGTTTGGGCCGCTGTGGCTCGCGGCGAGTCGGGTCTGTTGCACGCCAGCACCGGCGCGGGCAAGACCTACTCGGTGTGGTTTGCTGCGCTTAATCAGTTCGCCCGTCCCGCTGCCGGGCCGACGGAGCTGAAGCCGCGCAAGCGCAAGCCGGCAGCGGCGCCGCTTAGCGTGCTGTGGATTACGCCCATGCGAGCGCTGGCAGCCGACACCGCGCGCGCCCTGGAAGGTCCGATACAGGATCTGCAAATCCCCTGGAGCGTAGGCCTGCGCACCGGTGATACGAGCAGCAGCGAGCGCGCCAAACAGGGCCGACGCCTGCCCTCCGCACTGATCACCACCCCGGAAAGCCTGACGCTGCTGCTCACGCGAGCCGACGCGCAGGCCACCATGTCGACGCTGAAGATGGTGGTCGTGGACGAGTGGCACGAACTCATTGGGAACAAGCGCGGTATCCAGTTGCAACTGGCCCTGGCAAGGCTGCGCCAATGGAATCCGCAGCTGGTGATCTGGGGACTGTCCGCAACCCTGGGTAACCAGCAACATGCGCAGCAAGTTCTGGTCGGCGACCATGGCACCACAGTGCACGGCAAGGTGGTCAAGGAACTGATCGTCGACACGCTGCTGCCGCCTTCCATCGAGCGTTTCCCCTGGGCGGGGCACATGGGGCTGCGCATGCTGCCGCAAGTACTGGCCGAGGTCGACAGCAGCTCCAGCTGCCTGCTCTTCACCAATACCCGGGCACAGTCGGAAATCTGGTATCAGGCATTGCTGGAGGCCCGCCCGGACTGGGCAGGGCTGATCGCACTGCACCACGGTTCGCTCTCGCGGGAGGTCCGCGACTGGGTCGAGCGTGCGCTAAAGGAAGGCCATCTGAAAGCCGTGGTCTGCACCTCAAGCCTTGATCTGGGCGTGGATTTCCTGCCGGTGGAGCGCGTGTTGCAGATCGGCTCCGCGAAAGGCGTTGCCCGGCTGATGCAACGGGCCGGGCGCTCTGGCCACGCGCCGGGGCGGCCGTCGCGCGTCACGCTGGTCCCCACGCACAGCCTGGAATTGGTGGAAGCCGCCGCGGCCCGCGACGCCGTTGACGCCCGTCTGATCGAGCCACGCGAATCGCCCCACAAGCCGCTGGACGTACTCGTACAACATTTGGTGAGCATGGCCCTGGGCGGCGGCTTTACCCCTGACGCGTTGTTAGCCGAAGTGCGCACCGCCTGGGCCTACCGCGACCTGACCGACGATGAGTGGGAGTGGGCATTGGCGTTCGTCCGCTATGGCGGCCTGTCGCTGACCGCTTACCCTGACTATCGGCGCGTCGAACCGGACGAGGACGGCATCTGGCGCGTCCCGGATGCACGACTCGCTCGACGCCATCGCATGAGCGTGGGCACCATCGTCAGTGAGGCGAGTATCAACGTGAAGTATTGGAGCAAGGGCGGCGGGGGCGGGTCACTGGGCAGCGTCGAAGAAGGCTTCATCGCACGATTGAAGCCGGGTGATGGTTTTCTGTTCAGCGGTCGCCTGCTCGAACTGGTGCGGGTCGAGAACATGACCGCGTATGTGAAACGCGCGACAACCAAGAAAGCCGCCGTGCCGCGCTGGAATGGCGGACGGATGCCGCTATCCAACGAACTGGCAGACGCGGTGGTGGAGAAATTTGACGCCGCCGCGCGGGGCGATTTCAGCAGCCCTGAAATGCACGTCGTCAGCCCGTTGCTTGAAGTACAACGGCAATGGTCGGCACTGCCGCGCAAAGACACGCTGCTTGCGGAGGTCTTGAAATCCCGTGAGGGCTGGCACTTGTTTATCTACCCCTTCGCCGGTCGACACGTGCATTTGGGTCTGGCCAGCCTGCTGGCGTGGCGTCTGAGCCGCCATACACCGCTGACGTTCTCCATCGCTGTAAACGATTACGGCTTTGAGTTGCTCAGCGCCACCGCCATTGACTGGCACGAACGCCTGACCACGCAGCTGTTTTCCAGCGACGAACTGCTGGCGGATATCATCGCCAGTCTGAATGCCGGCGAACTTGCATTACGCCGCTTCAGGGAGATCGCCCGCATCGCCGGCCTGGTGTTCTCGGGTTATCCCGGTGCCCCCAAAAGCAACCGACAACTTCAAGCATCGAGCGGGTTGTTCTTCGAAGTGTTCAAGCAGTATGACGCGGGAAACCTGTTACTGACCCAGGCTCAGGAAGAGGTGCTGCGCCAGGAGCTCGACGTGGCCCGCCTCGAACAGACCCTCAACCGCATCAACAACCGGACCCTGGATTTGCACGTGATTAAACGCCCTACCCCGATGGCGTTCCCGCTTCTGGTGGAACGCATGCGGGAAAGCCTCAGTACCGAAAAGCTCTCGGACCGCATCGCACGCATGGTCAGCGACCTCGAAAAAGCCGCAGGGCCCGAGATCGTGTCATGACGCCATGTCTTTCGATTCAGCTGGCGGGCGCAGAGCTGTGGTTGCTGGCCGACAAAGCCGTCTATTACCCGGCCGAAAAAGCGCTCTTGATTGCCGATGCCCACTTCGGCAAAGCCGCCGCCTACAGGCGGCTTGGCCAGCCGGTGCCCCACGGCACCACAGACGCCAATCTGCAGCGGATGGACGCGTTGCTGGCCAGCTACGAATGCGACCGGCTGATCTTTCTCGGGGATTTCCTGCATGCGCCCGAATCCCATGCGGCCGGGACACTGGCGGCGATCCAGGCGTGGCGCGACAACCATCCTGACCTCGTGATTACGCTGATTCGCGGCAACCACGACAAACGCGCAGGCGATCCGCCCCCAGAGCTGCGCATGGATGTGGTTGAGGAGCCCCTGCTGCTGGGGCCGTACGCACTTCAGCACGAACCTGACCCTCATCCGCACCTTCACGTCCTCGCCGGGCACGTACACCCTGCTTATCGCTTGTATGGACGAGGCCGCCAGCGGTTGCGATTGCCGTGTTTCTACATGCTGCCAAAGGTCAGCCTGCTGCCGGCGTTCGGCGCCTTCACTGGAGGGATGAACATTGAGCGAGCCGAGAACAGCAAAGTCTATGTGGTAGGGGACGGCGCGATATGGGAGGCGATGTAGAGCAGCCTGCTGCGATTGTGCGCAGCGACTTGATGGTTTGCGGCGACTTCGAGGCACACCGCGAGACGGCGGCGCCACGCGTCAAAGGCCGAATAAACGGGGACACCAGGCATGCTGGACCCGCCGATGCAGGGCATCGACGGGAGGGGGAATCAGGCTACCGGAGCGGGTGGCGGCTCGTCGGGTACGGTTGGCACGCCGGGTTCGGTCGGTTGATCGTAATCCGGGGTGTCGGGGTTAGGCTGGCCGGGAATACCCCCTGCCACCATGTTGACAAGATGTGGATGCGCTAACAGCGACCAAGCCAGCAACCCGACCTGATTGGCACTGGGGTCGATTTCCTTGTTGCTGGTGTTGATTTGTCTCTTCATAGGGCACTCCCGAGCGTTGGCCCCAACCGCATGGTGCGAGTGGGAACAGTTCAGTCAGTAGAGTGCGAAATTCGAGACAAATTCATTTCTGACATGACCAATGGCGCGTTTATGTACGTGGCAGGGTCACGCCGCGTTGACCCTGGTACTTGCCGCCGCGGTCTTTGTAAGACACTTCACACTCTTCATCCGACTCAAGGAAAAGCATCTGCGCGACGCCTTCATTGGCATAGATTTTCGCCGGAAGCGTAGTGGTGTTGGAAAATTCCAGAGTGACATGCCCTTCCCACTCCGGCTCAAGCGGCGTGACGTTGACGATGATGCCGCAGCGCGCATAGGTGCTTTTGCCCAGGCAAATGGTCAGCACATTGCGCGGAATTCGGAAATACTCGACGGTACGAGCCAGCGCAAAGGAGTTGGGCGGGATGATGCAGACGTCACTTTTAATGTCGACAAAACTTTTTTCGTCGAAATTCTTCGGGTCGACCGTGGCCGAATTGATGTTGGTGAAGACCTTGAATTCATCGGCGCAGCGCACGTCGTAGCCATAACTGGACACGCCGAAAGAGATCACCCGATCAGCGCCTTCGCCGCGCACCTGACGCTCCACAAACGGCTCGATCATGCCGTGTTCCTGCGCCATGCGGCGAATCCACTTGTCCGATTTGATGCTCATGGCGGTGTCCTGAATAGCGAGGTGAAAAAGATGTCAGGCATCTTACCGGGCGAATGCTTCGGGTTCAAAGATTGCGCACCGCGGCCGTTAAAGGCGTTGAGCCACCTCAAGAAAAAATCGCAGACAGCCCCTTTGCACATCTGAAAAAAAGGGGTAAGGTGGCTCCACTGTGTTGCTTGTGTCACTGAGAATATCTACACGATGTTGAATTTCGATCCAACCATCTCCAAGAATTTTTCCTGCTCTTTGCACTCAGTCTCGGCCAGGGCATTTCCTGAGTCGCAGTTAACTTTGTCCAAGGAGATACACCATGTCTAATCGCCAAACTGGTACCGTTAAGTGGTTCAACGATGAAAAAGGCTTCGGCTTCATCACTCCACAATCCGGTGACGACCTGTTCGTACACTTCAAAGCTATCCAATCCGACGGCTTCAAAAGCCTGAAAGAAGGCCAACAGGTCTCTTTCATCGCTACCCGCGGTCAGAAAGGCATGCAAGCTGAGGAAGTTCAAGTTATCTAACTTGAGCTGAATCGCTTAGAAAACCCCGCCCTCAAAAGCGGGGTTTTTTTACGCCTGAAGAAAACATAAATCGCGCCCGTAATTAGCGTACGCGACCCGTGCCTGCTGGCTGGGACATGCCGTTGGCCACGGCACATCGCACAGACAACGCTCAGGTTGGGCGGATCAATCCTCGCTTACGGAGATGTCGGGCATGGGGGCGGATACCGATTCCTGCAGAACGATTCGCGCGCCGACGTGACGCGCAAGCTCCTGATACACCATCGCAATCTGACTCTCGGGCTCGGCCATCGCCGTGGGCTTGCCGCCATCGGCCTGCTCCCGGATCAGCATGGACAGGGGCAGCGATGCCAGCAGTTCGACGCCGTACTGAGTTGCCAGCTTCTCCCCGCCGCCCTCGCCAAACAAATGCTCCGCATGCCCGCAATTGGAGCAGATGTGTACCGCCATGTTTTCCACAACGCCCAACACCGGAATGTTTACCTTGCGGAACATCTCCACGCCTTTCTTCGCATCCAGCAATGCGAGGTCCTGCGGGGTCGTGACGATCACTGCGCCCGCGACCGGGACTTTCTGGGCAAGGGTTAGCTGGATATCGCCGGTGCCTGGCGGCATATCGATCACCAGGTAATCCAGATCATTCCACGCGGTCTGGGTCACCAGCTGAAGGAGGGCTCCGGAAACCATCGGCCCTCGCCAGACCATCGGGGTGTTGTCGTCGGTCAGAAACGCCATGGACATCACTTCAATGCCGTGGGCTTCTATCGGGACGAACCACTTCTGGTCCTTGATCTTCGGGCGGGTGCCCTCGGCAATGCCGAACATGACCCCCTGACTCGGCCCGTAAATATCGGCGTCCAGAATACCGACACGAGCGCCCTCGCGAGACAGTGCCAAGGCAAGATTTGCCGCGGTCGTCGATTTACCAACGCCGCCTTTCCCCGAGGCCACGGCAACGATGTTCTTCACGTTGGCCAGGCCAGGAATTTGCCCTACTGCCTTGTGGGGCCGGATGACTGTCGTTATCTGCACGCTGGCCGATGCGACGCCATCCAGGCCCTCAATGGCCATCTGCAGCGTCTGCGCCCAGCCATTTTGGAACAGCGCTGCGGCGTAGCCGAGCTCCAGATGCACGCTGACGCTGCCGCCGTCGATTTCGATAGCGCGCACACATCCCGCGCTGACAGGGTCCTGATTCAGATAAGGATCGGTGTACTGGCGAAGGACCGCTTCCACCGTTGCGCGATTGACAGCGCTCATGGCTGACTCCCTAAAAAGACTGATAAAACAGGCGGCCATCCTACCTTGTCTGCCAAGCAAGAGCGCAATGAGCTGTCCTTTCAGGTTGGTAGGCAGATTCCCACATGCTGCGCGGGATGAAAAAAAACGCTCAGGCCTTTATAGTGGCCGACCTCCGTTTCACTTCAAGTAGCCGAGCCCAATGTCCGAGCCACGCAAGATTCTCGTCACCAGCGCCCTGCCCTATGCCAATGGTTCCATCCACCTGGGCCACATGCTCGAGTACATCCAGACCGACATGTGGGTGCGCTTTCAGAAGCACCGCGGCAATCAGTGCATCTATGTCTGCGCGGACGACGCTCATGGTTCGGCCATCATGCTGCGCGCCGAAAAAGAAGGCATCACGCCAGAGCAACTGATCGCCAACGTGCAGGCCGAACACAGTGCCGACTTTGCCGACTTCCTGGTGGACTTCGACAATTTCCATTCGACCCACGCTGATGAAAACCGTGAACTGTCGAGCCTGATCTACACCCGTCTGCGCGACGCCGGCCACATCGCCACCCGTTCGGTAACCCAGTATTTCGACCCGGAAAAGAAAATGTTCCTGGCCGACCGCTTCATTAAAGGCACCTGCCCCAAATGCGGCACGGAAGACCAGTACGGCGACAACTGCGAAAAATGCGGCGCCACCTACGCCCCGACTGACCTTAAAGACCCCAAGTCTGCGATTTCCGGTGCGACCCCGGTGCTACGCGACTCGAAGCATTTCTTCTTCGACTTGCCTGCCTTTGACGCCATGCTCAAGAGCTGGACGCGCAGCGGCACGCTTCAGGATGCCGTGGCCAACAAACTGTCCGAATGGCTGGACTCAGGCCTGCAGCAGTGGGACATCTCGCGCGATGCGCCTTACTTTGGCTTCGAAATACCCGATGAGCCCGGCAAGTATTTCTATGTATGGCTGGATGCTCCAATTGGCTACATGGCGAGCTTCAAGAACCTCTGCGCGCGCCGACCGGAGCTGGATTTCGACGCATTCTGGCGCAAGGACTCGACCACCGAGCTCTATCACTTCATCGGCAAGGACATCGTCAACTTTCACGCGCTGTTCTGGCCGGCCATGCTCGAAGGCTCAGGGTTCCGCAAGCCGACCGGCATCAACGTCCACGGCTACCTGACAGTCAACGGTCAGAAGATGTCGAAATCGAGGGGCACCTTCATCAAGGCGCGCACGTACCTTGAGCATCTGTCCCCGGAATACCTGCGCTACTACTACGCAGCCAAACTGGGCCGTGGCGTCGACGATCTGGACCTGAACCTTGAAGACTTCGTGCAGAAGGTCAACTCCGACCTGATCGGCAAAGTGGTGAACATTGCCAGCCGCTGCGCGGGCTTCATCCAGAAAGGCAACGCCGGGCTGCTGGTAGCCGGAAATGCAGCGCCCGAATTGACCGACGCTTTCCATGCAGCAGCGCCGAGCATTGCCGAAGCCTACGAGGCCCGCGACTTCGCCCGGGCAATGCGGGAAATCATGGCGCTGGCCGACCGCGCAAACGCCTGGATCGCCGACAAGGCGCCGTGGTCGCTCGCCAAGCAGGAAGGCAAACAGGATGAGGTTCAGGCGATCTGCGCCTTGGGCATCAACCTGTTCCGTCAGTTGGTGATCTTCCTCAAGCCGGTTCTGCCGAACCTTGCAGCCGACGCCGAGCTGTTTCTTAACGTTGCGCCATTGAACTGGGACGATCACCAGACCCTGTTGAGCGACCATCAGCTCAACCCGTTCCAGCCGTTGATGACACGTATAGACCCTGCCAAGGTGGAAGCCATGACCGACGCATCGAAGGAAGACCTCGCCGCCAGCGCCACTGACACGGGCGCGGCGCCACAGGGCAATGGAGAGCTTGCGAAAGATCCGCTCTCCCCGGAGATCGATTTCGACGCCTTTGCAGCCATCGACCTGCGCGTCGCGCTGATCGAGAAGGCCGAGCATGTAGAGGGAGCCGACAAGTTGCTGCGTCTGACTCTGGATATCGGTGACGAGAAGCGCAACGTGTTCTCCGGTATCAAGAGCGCCTACCCCAATCCAGCCGAGCTGGAAGGGCGTATGACGATGATGATCGCCAACCTGAAACCGCGGAAAATGCGCTTCGGCATTTCCGAAGGCATGGTCATGGCGGCAGGCCCCGGCGGCGAAGAAATCTACCTGCTGAGCCCGGACAGCGGTGCCAAACCCGGTCAGCGCATCAAATAATCCTGTCGTTGGTTACCCCTGAACGTAGTCGACGGCCCGCTGGGGTCGTCGACCTGGTCCGAGCATGAGCCTGATTCAGCGCATCGACGCCCTGCTCCCGCAAACCCAATGCGGGAAATGCGGCCACCCAGGCTGCAAGCCGTACGCCGAAGGCATTGCCCAAGGCGAAGCCATCAACAAATGTCCGCCCGGTGGCCACGAGACCATCGCCGCACTGGCTCGCCTGCTGGATGTGCCTGTGCTGCAGCTGGATCTGGCACGTGGCAGCGCACCGTCGCAGGTCGCGTTCATTCGCGAAGCGGAATGTATCGGGTGCACCAAGTGCATACAGGCCTGTCCGGTGGACGCCATCATGGGTGCCGCCAAGCTGATGCATACTGTCATCGTTCAGGAATGCACCGGCTGTGACCTGTGCTTAGCCCCCTGCCCGGTCGATTGCATTGATCTGCTGCCATTGTCGGCAACCTCCGTGTCGCTCACTGGCGACAGTGCCGAAGGTCACGGGCAACGTGCCGCCAGGGACGTCAGACGAAATCGCGCGCGACAGCGCTACGAGGCTCGTACCGCTCGCCTGCATCGCCAGGATCAGCAACGCCAGGCCGAGCGTCAGGCGCGACTGCAACGGACCGCAGTGCCTGTCGCTACGCAACCGGGACCTGCACAGGCGGCCCTTGAGCGCATACGCGCGAAGCCAAAGACGGGCGGCGATGCTGCTCTGAAACAGGCTCGCGCGCAGGTCGCCATGAGCAGGGCTCAATTGCTGAAGTCGCTGAAAGCTTTCGGTCATCCACCCATCGCCGAACAAGCCGCACAGCTCGTGCAACTGCAACGCGGACTTGAAGAAGCGGAATACGCCTTGGCGCAACTGCAAAGCCAGACCGCTGTGCCGGCTCAGGAACCGCCTACTCCATGAATGCAGCAAAACGCCTTGAGATCTTCCGTCGCCTGCACGAAGACAACCCCGACCCCAAAACCGAACTGGCCTATACCACGCCTTTCGAGTTACTGATCGCGGTCATTCTTTCAGCCCAGGCCACTGACGTCAGCGTCAACAAGGCTACGGCCCGGCTGTACCCGGTCGCCAATACACCTCAGGCCATCTATGCGCTGGGGGTTGAAGGGCTGTCTTCCTATATAAGGACGATCGGTCTTTACAACAGCAAGGCACGCAACGTGATTGAAACGTGCCGCCTGTTGGTTGAATTGCACGGGGGTGAGGTGCCGCAGACCCGCGAAGCGCTCGAAGCCCTGCCCGGCGTGGGCCGCAAGACCGCAAACGTCGTCTTGAATACGGCGTTTCGCCAGTTGGCAATGGCCGTCGATACGCACATCTTCCGAGTCAGCAACCGCACCGGGATCGCACCGGGGAAGAACGTGGTGGAAGTGGAGCACAAACTGATGAAATTCGTGCCCAAAGATTACCTGCTTGATGCGCATCACTGGCTGATTCTGCACGGCCGTTACGTCTGTATAGCGCGCAAGCCAAGGTGTGGCAGCTGCCGTATCGAAGACTTGTGCGAGTACAAGGCAAAGACCTCGGACGATTGATCAATAGCGCCATAGGCCAGTGATCGATTAAAAAAATCTTTTTTACCCGCTCCGGGTTTGTCGCTATAAGAGGCGCCAACGACCGTTCACGCCTGGGGCAGATTCATGAGCGATGAAAAAGACACAATCGAGGTTGACGACGACTTCGTCGTAGAGGAACCGGATGAAACGCCGCCCGTCCCGGTTGAAACCGCCAAAACCAACCTCAGCAAGCGCCGAACCATTGATAACCTGCTGGAAGAACGCCGCTTGCAACGGCAGTTGGCGGATTACGATTTCGACCTCTGAGTGACGTCTGCGACGGCTGGCCTGACGGCCTCTCAACCCGGAGAGGCCGGCGTTTCAGGCGCAGACCGATTGGACCGCTGCGCAACCTGTCGCGCGCCCCTGTCATCACACCAGCCCGTTGCGTTGAGCAAGCTCGATGAGGTCGACCAGAGAGTGGGCATTGAGCTTCAGCAACAAACGCGTTTTGTACGTGCTGACGGTCTTGTTGCTCAGAAACATCCCGTCGGCGATTTCCTTATTGGTCTTTCCACGCGCCAGCTGCTGTAACACCATCATCTCCCGGCCCGACAAGCGATCGACCATCTCCGCTTCACTGGCGTTGCCAAGACTGGAGCGCACGGTATGCAGCGCCTGATTCGGAAAATAGCTGTAGCCCGAGAGCACGGCCTTGATGGCGCTGAGCAACTCGGTGAGATCCTGCTGTTTGCAGACGTAGCCTGCGGCACCGGCCTGCATGCAGCGCATTGAAAAATGCCCGGGCGCCTGTGAGGTGAGTATCAGCACCTTGAACGCCAGTGTCATTGCCGACAATCGGGCGATGACCTCAAGACCGTCGAGTTTGGGAATGCCGATGTCCAGAATGACAATATCCGGCAAATGCTCGCGCGCCAACTGCAGCGCATCCACGCCGTTATCCGTCTCGGCAATGACTTCGTAGCCATGACGTTCCATCAACATGCGTACGGCGAGCCTAATGACAGGGTGATCATCCACGATCAACACTTTATTCATGAGCAGTCCATTCTTCGCTGTTCGAATTTTCAGAGCCCGCACAATAGCTTAGTCGTTTAGTGCTTTGCATGGCGCTCCTCCCTGCAGACTGGCAGGCAAAGACCTTTCTCACTCAACCAACAGAAAAATCCTACAAAACCTGCCCTATCCGCGCTATTTATGACGATGATCAATTGTTCCTCAGTACCTGACAGCATTATTCCTGAGATCGCAAGTGGTAATTTGTTTTAAAGCCTGAAGACGCCATACATGTCCGAGTATATGAGGCGTGTCGGAAGCTGGTCAGTCCTGGGTACCTCTGATGGAAAACCCGTGACAGTGCAAAGCGTCCCTGGCGCCCTTTCTCATGAAAGACGCGGCCGCCTTTTTGAGGAAGGGCATGACGCGTTCTGCCACGGCGCATCGGCGCTGTGTGTGTGTGTGGTAGCGCCTCAGCATATGCCCATCTCGGCGGGCCGCCAGCAAACAAAAATCAGAAAGTATTGCAGAGCAGGCCTGTAACTGTGACACGCACACACTTGGTACAAATAGACTGGCCCTGTGGACGTGTTCTATTACATATCGAGCACTCGAAATAACCTACAGAGGCCTCAGAAATTTCCCAACACACAAACGCAACTTTCAACACTTTCCGTGAATTGAATACCCCTCTCTATCGCGAATGACCATCTTCCGGGATCCGTCCAGCAGAACACCAGCCGAAGAACAACCAAGGCCTCATAACGTATGAAGTTTAAATACAGGGCGGGTCCGCCACTCACGTAATAGCAACCCGACAATAACATCCAGCATTTTTTTGCGTTTCCAGAAAAATACTACATAACTAACGGACTGATATTACCGCCCAATAGTTTTCGGACAGATATAAAAAAACAAACTCGTTATTTTTTAGCTTTTTACTTGCCAAACCTATTACCAGTCGTTACTTTTTGGGCATCCATATAGCGCAACCCTTATTAGTTCCTGACGCTCATCGCAATAACCCTATATGCGGATATAAGGCAGGCGTACTTGAAGCAGCGATGTGCGCGCACATTTTATCCGCATGAAGACATCATCCAACGTTTAAACGCTCTTGCGGGCCACGCTGTGCCCGCCTGCAGATTTGTTTAGATCGGTGCATTCAAAGGAACCCACCATGACCAAGAAAATAAAATATTCCATCGACGTCAGCAGTGCCCCTGAAAAGCTCGCCGAGGCGGTCGAGCACTACGTGTCTCAAGGTGGCGTCATCAAGGTGATCGCCGAAGGAGAGTCGCGGGAGGCCGAGGCATCAAGAACTGCCAGAGAGGCTGATCCCGAAACCGAGCTATGTGCAAAGGTCGATCTGCTCAAAGGTCTGGTGGCCAAGGGCGCCGGCGTTGCTGCGCTGCAGTATTCGCTGCGGATGAACCAGAGGGAGATCAAGCGACTGGCGAGCGAAAACGGCCTCAAGATACGGTGTTGCCAGCCTGTTCGGCGGGCTCGCCCTAATCGAACGCGAGGTGTGGCGACCCTGAACGATGCCACGGCCGGGCATGCCATGCATTATTCGGCGCTGGGCTATACCGTGCCTGAAATCGCGCAACTGTTAGGGCTGAGCGTGCGCGATGTATGGGACATCGGCAAAGCCTATCGATTCGAGTTTAAAACAACTTTGCAAAAAGACTCGGGTAACGCCAGCCAAGAGGACAATCAGCCAACGTGATCGTATGAGAGGGATTCGGATGAAAGAGACGTTTGCTTTCGCAAGCCAGGAGGCTGGCGGTCGTTAGTCCAGCTGGGGCAGCTGGCAGGAGCAATTGATAGCGCTGGGAGGCGCGAGTAACACGTGCGGCCGCAAAGGGGCCGCACGTGTTCAGACCGGCAGTCAGAACAACTTGCGGTTCTTGTTTGCGGCGATGCGCATGCGCAATGCGTTGAGCTTGATGAAGCCCGCTGCGTCGGCCTGGTTGTAAGCGCCGCCGTCTTCTTCAAACGTCGCAATGTTGGCATCGAACAGTGAATCGTCGGACTTGCGGCCGGTGACGATCACGTTGCCTTTATAGAGCTTCAGGCGCACAACGCCGTTTACATGCGCCTGAGAAGCATCGATCATTTGCTGCAGCATAAGGCGCTCCGGACTCCACCAGTACCCGGTGTAGATCAGGCTGGCGTACTTGGGCATCAGCTCATCCTTGAGGTGAGCCACTTCGCGGTCCAGAGTGATCGACTCGATCGCCCGGTGAGCCCTGAGCATGATGGTGCCACCCGGGGTTTCGTAGCAACCGCGCGACTTCATGCCGACGTAGCGGTTCTCGACGATATCCAGGCGACCGATGCCATGCTCGCCGCCGATGCGGTTGAGCGTCGCAAGTACAGTGGCAGGGGTCATCTCGACGCCGTCCAGCGCCACGATATCGCCGTTGCGGTAGGTCAGTTCAAGGTACTGCGCTTTATCCGGCGCGTTTTCCGGCGAAACGGTCCACCGCCACATGTCTTCTTCGTGCTCGGTCCAGGTATCTTCCAGCACGCCGCCTTCATACGAGATGTGCAGCAGGTTGGCGTCCATCGAGTACGGAGATTTCTTTTTACCGTGGCGCTCGATTGGAATCGCGTGTTTCTCGGCGTAGTCCATCAGCTTCTCGCGTGACAGCAGGTCCCACTCGCGCCACGGTGCGATGACTTTCACGCCAGGCTTGAGCGCGTATGCGCCCAGTTCGAAACGAACCTGGTCGTTCCCCTTGCCGGTGGCACCGTGGGAGATCGCATCGGCACCTGTTTCGTTGGCGATTTCGATGAGGCGTTTGGCGATGAGAGGACGGGCAATCGAAGTCCCCAGCAGGTATTCGCCTTCGTAGACGGTATTGGCGCGGAACATCGGGAAGACGAAGTCGCGTACAAACTCTTCGCGCAGGTCGTCGATGTAGATTTCCTTGACGCCCATGGCCTGAGCCTTGGCGCGCGCAGGCTCGACCTCTTCGCCCTGACCCAGGTCAGCGGTGAACGTCACCACTTCGCAGTTGTACGTATCTTGTAGCCACTTGAGGATTACCGATGTATCCAGGCCACCGGAATACGCGAGAACTACCTTGTTTACGTCCGCCATGCCATCACTCCAACGCGTTGTACGGAAAACCGACGAGTCTACCGTTCACGCAGGGGAATTTACAGTGTCGCGACAGCTTCTGATGCCAAAGCGACAGATTCTGTCAGTCAAACGACCTGGGCAACCGTCATCACAGGGGTTTTACGGGCGTGGCGTTCGCGGCCGTAACCGGCGCTGTCGCCGGGCCTGAGTTTGCAGCGGGTGCGGGCGATGGCGCCGGCATGGGGGCAGGTACAGGCGCAGCGGCTGGCGGCACCGCAACAGGCTGCTGCGCCACTCGGTCGAGGTGAATATTGACCCGCCGATTGCGCGCCCGATTGGCATTGTTGGTGTTCGGCGCCAATGGGTATTGCTCGCCGTGGAAGCGCAGGGTTATCTGCTCCTCGGGCACGCCCTGGGCTTTCAGATAGTCCATGACCGACAACGCGCGACGTCGTGACAGATCGCGGTTGGTCAGCCGGTTGCCGCTGTTATCGGAGTGGCCGTCGAGTTCGATGTGATTAACCGTTGGGTCCGCCTTCATATAAGCGAGGACGGTATCCAGCTTGCGTTTAGCGGACGCGTCCAGCTCGATGCCGCCACCCGGAAAGCCGATCTCTGATTGCCGCACCTGATCGAAATTCATCGGCAGCAACTTGGCCGTACACGCTTGAAAGTCGCCGTAAGCCTTGCTGAATTTGACTGGCAGAAGGCGAACTTCCATCGCGCCGCCACCATCACGCAATGCGTGACGAATGACCGGGCTGCGGCCTTCCATCAGTCCTGCGATCAAACGCGAGGCCTGGGCCTGATTGGTGTCGAACGGAATCTCGCCGTTGCCGACTTTTACCGCGCCAAGGTTGAGATCACTGCGTCCCGGCTGCCATGGCGCCGCAGCAGCAATCAAGGTTGCGGACCCGGACGCCAGACTGTAACCATTTGCCTTCAGCCGAAATGTCGACTGCTCGCCCGCGCGCCGCACGAACTCACCTGCACCGAAGTCGGTGATGGGCTGCGTCAGTCTGCATTCGAACAGGTCGCCTTCCACCTTCCACTCAATATTCTCCAGACGGGTCTGGAAGGTGAGCGCCATGGCCGGCAGGCTGGCAAACGCGCTGAGCAGGGCTAGATATCGCTGGCGCACGGGAGGCTCCACTAAATTCACGCATAACAAGATTTATGACTTACACGTGGCTATCGGTTAGTTCCTGCAAAACTTGATAGCGGGTGCCTGGAAGAGTCTTTTCCGGTAGCATTCCCGCGAGTTTGACCCGCCTGGAATTCCCAATGTCCGAACGCCTGACCCTTCTGCGCCCCGACGACTGGCATATCCATCTTCGAGATGGCGCTGTTTTGCCTCACACCGTCGCGGACGTAGCGCGCACTTTTGGCCGCGCGATCATCATGCCGAACCTGGTGCCCCCGGTACGCAACGCAGAGCAAGCGGATGCCTATCGCCAGCGTATCCTTGCCGCTCGCCCGCAAGGCAGCCGCTTCGAGCCACTGATGGTGCTTTACCTGACCGACCTGACGCAGCCCGAAGAAATTCATGCCGCCAAGGCCAGCGGGTTTGTGTATGCCGCCAAGCTGTATCCGGCAGGCGCTACCACCAACTCCGATTCCGGGGTGACCAGCGTCGACAAGATCTTCCCGGTCCTGGAAGCCATGGCTGAAGCCGGCTTGCCGCTGCTCATTCACGGTGAGGTCACCCGCGGTGACATCGACGTGTTCGACCGCGAAAAGATTTTCATCGATGAGCACATGCGTCGTGTCGTCGAGCGTTTTCCGACGTTGAAAGTGGTGTTCGAACACATCACCACCGCTGACGCCGTGCAGTTCGTTAATGAGGCGTCGGCTAATGTGGGCGCTACCATTACAGCCCATCATTTGCTGTACAACCGTAACCACATGCTGGTGGGCGGGATTCGACCGCACTTCTACTGCCTGCCGATTCTCAAGCGCAACACTCATCAGGTTGCCCTGCTCGATGCTGCCACCAGCGGCAGCAGCAAGTTCTTCCTGGGGACCGATTCCGCACCGCATGCGCAGCACGCCAAAGAAGCGGCCTGCGGCTGCGCCGGCTGCTACACCGCGTATGCCGCCATCGAGCTCTACGCCGAGGCGTTCGAGTCGCGCAATGCGCTGGATAAGCTCGAAGGTTTCGCCAGTCTGCACGGCCCGGCTTTCTATGGCCTGCCGACCAACACCGACACCATTACCCTGGTTCGTGACGAGTGGACGGCACCCGCCAGCCTGCCGTTTGGCGAGCTTTCCGTTATCCCGCTGCGCGCCGGTGAAACACTGCGCTGGCGTCTGCTGGAGGAACACGCGTGAGTGAAGAACATTACGAAGACGAGCAGGAAGGCTCCGGCGGCGGTACAGGCTCCCGGCACCCGATGGCGGCGCGCTTCCGCGGCTACCTGCCTGTTGTCGTCGACGTTGAAACAGGCGGTTTCAACTGCGCCACCGACGCGTTGCTCGAAATCGCTGCCACGACGATCGGCATGGACGAGAAAGGCTTTGTGTTCCCGGACCATACCTATTTTTTCCGCGTAGAGCCTTTTGAAGGCGCCAACATCGAAGCGGCGGCCCTTGAGTTCACCGGCATCAAGCTGGATCACCCGCTGCGCATGGCGGTGAGTGAAGAAACGGCGCTGACGGATATCTTTCGTGGCATCCGCAAGGCGCTGAAGGCCAACGGTTGCAAGCGCGCGATTCTGGTCGGTCACAATGCAAGCTTCGATCTGGGCTTTCTCAACGCAGCGGTTGCGCGGCTGGACATGAAGCGTAATCCGTTTCACCCGTTCTCCAGCTTCGACACAGCTACTCTGGCGGGCCTCGCGTATGGCCAGACTGTCCTGGCAAAAGCGTGCCAGTCGGCAGACATCGACTTCGACGGCCGGGAAGCGCATTCCGCCCGGTATGACACCGAGAAGACCGCCGAACTGTTCTGCGGCATCGTCAACCGCTGGAAAGAAATGGGCGGCTGGTACGACTTCAACGACTGAGTCGATGTCGCTGTGCAATGAATGAATGAACCGGCCTAAGTGGCCGGTTTTTTTATGGGACGGAGATCGAAAGGCAGTGATCGGCTCAAACTCCGTCAGTGCCCGGACTGGCCCCTTCCCGGCTAAAGCCGGTCCCCCTAAAAGCAGCGCGTGCATTCAGCGAGACCGGCTACAGGTGACGCGGAGCGTCACAGGATGCATGCCCACGCAGAGCGCGGGAACGATCAAACGACGTTCAGCGTCCCGACTGGCCCTTCCCGGCTGAAGCCGGCCCCACTAAAAAGCACGTCGCGTATAACCCGTGGCACCGGCTTCAGCCGGGAAGCTCTTGTACTGCTTCTGATCTGCTGTTGATCTGCTCTTGATCTCCTCTTGATCCGCTCTTGATCTTCTTACGCAAAAGGCTCAGTCACCGCAGAACGCGACTTGGGTGCAGGCTGAACGCAGTTCGCGGAGTGGGTCGAGCCGCATGGATGCGGCGAGAGCGCCGTCAGGACATGGATGTCCGTTCGGCGCGGGCCCACGGAGCGAGACCGAAGTGAAGGAACCCTGACGAAGGAAGGGCCCAACCGGGAGCAGGCACCCTTGGTTACTTCGGGTGCTTTTCCAAGTAACTCGCCGAAGGCGAAACAGTTCTGCTGTTAGGCAGAACTTCTCACTGCCGCAGCCGACCACTCATCGGCCGTCACATGAAGAACGCTGAGTAGTTTTGACAAGCATTCTCATTAACATTAGTATCCGTCGCATTGAGCCAATCACTCAGCGACGGTTTCTTATATGTATGTTTGCCTCTGCCAAGGTGTGACCGACGGACAAATCCGTGAAGCAATCATGGACGGATGCTGCAGCTATCGTGACGTTCGCGAGACCCTGGGTGTCGCCAGTAAATGCGGGAAATGCGCCTGCCTGGCGAAAGAAGTCGTCCGGGAAACCCTGACCGAGCTGCAAAGCAGTCACGCTCACCTTGCCTATCCCGCAGAATTTTCAGCCGCTTGATCCAAGAGTTTTCTACAAAACCGGACCCTGTCCGGTTTTTTTATGCCTTTAATTCAATTGCTTAGCGACAAGATGCGGAACACAAACATTCTTATTCCTATTTATTTTCACTTATTATTCAATAACTTAGGTTTGACAGACTTATAGACGGGGCTCAGACTTGCCGTCTGTATTACCTATACCTTCGACAGGACCCGATCATGAAAGGCGACATCACAGTCATCCAGCATCTCAACAAGATCCTCGGTAACGAGCTGGTCGCGATCAATCAGTACTTCCTGCATGCACGCATGTACGAAGACTGGGGCCTGAACAAGCTGGGCAAGCACGAGTACCACGAATCCATCGACGAAATGAAACACGCTGACAAGCTGATCAAGCGCATCCTGTTTCTGGAAGGCCTGCCCAACCTGCAAGACCTGGGCAAAATCCTGATCGGCGAGCACACCAAAGAGATGCTGGAATGCGACCTGCGGATCGAGCGCAAGGGTCATGCTGACTTGAAAGCAGCTATCGCGCATTGCGAAACCGTGGGCGACTTCGGCAGCCGCGAGATGCTGGAAGATATCCTCGAATCCGAGGAAGAGCACATCGACTGGCTCGAAACCCAGCTGGGTTTGATCGACAAGGTCGGCATCGAAAATTACTTGCAGTCGCAGATGGGCGAGGAAGGCTGATTTCAGCCCCTTACCCAATAAAAAGCCCCGCTTCTCGGCAGAGAGCGGGGCTTTTTTACGACTGCCCTAATCAGGCAGTGGTGTTCTTCGCAACAGCGTCTTTCACCAGCTTCTGCAGCGAACCGTCAGCCTGCATTTCAGTGATGATGTCGCTACCGCCGACCAGCTCACCGTCTACCCACAGTTGCGGGAAAGTCGGCCAGTTGGCGTACTTCGGCAGATTGGCGCGGATTTCCGGGTTCTGCAGGATATCGACGTATGCGAACTTTTCGCCGCACGCCATCAGCGCCTGAGAAGCCTTGGCCGAGAAGCCGCACTGCGGGGCATTCGGAGCGCCTTTCATGTAAAGCAGAACGGTGTTGCTGGCAATCTGATCTTTGATCGTTTCGATAATATCCATGGAGCACCTCGGCTAAACTTTACGACTGTATATGTCGACACGGTGGCGCATTCTAAACGATTCCCCGGCATAACGCTCGGACCTGGCCATAATCGCCCTGACAAATATGATGGGCGTCATGCCGCTGCGACAGTGACCGGGACGCCGTTCAGTACAGCGTTTCCCGAGACCGCATCCAGGGCTCGCTCGTCGGTCAGGTCATTGGCACTTTGCCCCGGCTGGGCAGCGGCGATGTCCATTTTCACCCCGGGACGGCCATGACCCCAGCCGTGAGGCAAGCTGACGACACCGCGCATCATCTGCGCGCTGCTCATTACCTGAACCTCAATCGCCCCCACTCGTGAGCTGACCCTGGCTTGCTGCCCGTCGATCAAACCGCGACTTGCCATATCGTCAGGGTGCATCAGCAATTGATGCCGCGGCTTGCCTTTCACGAGACGATGATAATTGTGCATCCATGAATTGTTG
The DNA here is from genome assembly GCF_030208975.1 of Pseudomonas sp. ME-P-057. Lineage (NCBI taxonomy): Bacteria > Pseudomonadati > Pseudomonadota > Gammaproteobacteria > Pseudomonadales > Pseudomonadaceae > Pseudomonas > Pseudomonas sp. ME-P-057. The sequence continues at coordinate 326,825 of NZ_JARVSX010000033.1, read as the reverse complement.
CTGCGCACATGTCGCCGGCCAATCAGCACCAGCTCGTCGACCTTGGGCAACGGCTGCACAGCGAAACGGGCGAGATCGGCGAGGATCACGGGCGGTGCTGCCTGTATGCGCCCGTTGACGGTCTTGAGGCGTGCGGCGAGATTCGGTTTGAGCGCGCCGAGGTCCAGGCCGTGGGGGTGGTTCGCCAGTGTGGCAAGGGACAACCTCAGCGGCGACCCATCGCCGTAGAACCCGGCACGCAACCCCCTGTCCACCATCTGCGCCGGAGGTATCGTAGGCTTTAGCTCGCGCCCGGTGATGCGCGCGAACGCTTCGGCAAGTCCGACGAAAATCTCCCAGTCGTGCAGCGCACCCTGCGGCTTGGCGAGAATGGCGCGGTTGAAGCGGGTCACGTTGCGCACGGCGAACATGTTGAAGGTGGTGTCGTAGTGGTCGTTCTCAAGCGCCGACGTCGAGGGCAGGATGAGATCCGCGTGTCGGGTGGTCTCGTTGATATACAAATCCACGCACACCATGAATTCCAGCGACGCCAGCGCGGTATCAAGCTGACGGCCGTTGGGTGTCGACAGCACCGGGTTGCCGGCGACTGTAATCAGCGCCCTCACCTGCCCCTCGCCTGGCGTGAGCATTTCCTCGGCCAGCGCCGACACAGGGAGTTCGCCGCCATACTCGGGCAGCTGCGAGACGCGGCTCTGCCAGCGGTTGAAACTGCCGCCGGAAGTGGAGGCCACCAGATCCAGCGCGGGTTCGGTGCACAGGGCACCACCAACGCGATCGAGATTGCCGGTCACCAGGTTGATCAGTTGCACCAGCCAGTGGCACAGCGTGCCGAACGCCTGGGTGGAGATGCCCATGCGTCCGTAACACACTGCGCGTTCAGCGGCTGCAAAGTCGCGCGCCACTTGCCGGATTTGCTCGGCGGGTACGCCGCAGCGTGGGCTCATGCTCTCTGCATTCATCGCGCCGACAGCCTGGCGCACGACGTCCAGGCCATCGACGGGCAAGTGGCCTTCTCGGGTTAGGCGTTCGGCAAACAGGGTGTGCAACACGCCAAACAGAAACGCTGCGTCGCCGCCGGGGCGGATGAACAGGTGCTGATCGGCGATGGCTGCGGTCTCACTGCGGCGCGGATCAACCACCACCACCTTGCCGCCGCGCGCCTGGATTGCTTTGAGCCGTTTTTCAACGTCCGGGACAGTCATGATGCTGCCGTTGGATGCCAGCGGATTACCGCCAAGGATGAGCATGAAATCGGTATGGTCGATGTCGGCAATCGGCAATAGCAGGCCGTGGCCGTACATAAGGTGGCTGGTCAAGTGGTGGGGTAGTTGGTCCACGGAGGTGGCGGAATATCGATTGCGCGTTTTCAGCAACCCGAGGAAATAGTTGCTGTGGGTCATTAGCCCATAGTTATGCACGCTGGGATTGCCCTGATACACCGCCACCGCGTTTTGGCCATGAAGCGCCTGAATCTCGGAAAGCCGCCGGGCGATCAGATCGAACGCGGCCTGCCATTCGATCGGTTCCCAGTCATTGCCGTTGCGCAGCATGGGCTGGCGAAGGCGATCGGGGTCATTCTGAATATCTTGCAGCGCTACGGCTTTGGGGCAAATGTGCCCGCGACTGAAGGTGTCCTGCGCATCGCCCTTGATCGAGGTGATCAGGGTGGTGGCATTGTCTTGCACGGTGGTTTCGAGGGTGAGGCCGCAAATCGCCTCGCACAGATGGCAGGCACGGTGGTGGAGAGTCTTGGTCATCGCCAGTCTCGAGTTTTTATAGGGCGATCAGCGTGATCGCGGATGCAAAACTATGAGACTCGCCATGCGGATGCGCCAGAGGTGTCACTGCCGTGAATCGAGCGGCATCAGGCGAGCCGATAGCCCGCCTGATTATGAAGCGTTATTCAGGAAGCGGAGCCGCCGATAGGGGTGACCACTTTGCGCTGCATCTGTACCTCATGGACCGTCTCGATCTGCTCTTGCGAGAGCTGGACGCCCGTGAGTTCGCCAATCAGCCGCCAATGCTCGTCAAGGCCGGCGCTGATGGTTGCCATACGGTCGATCATGCGGCGCCCCGCAGAACGTGTGACTTCATCTTCGCTGCGCATCAGTTCGAACGACATCGAGGTCATCGAAGCCGTGAGGTGCGTAAGGGTTCGAGCCGTAAGGCCGAGAAGTTCCGTCAATTGCTGCTCTTTTGAATCCATTCCCCACCTCTTTTGGAGGACATAAGCGGCCTTTATAACCCACGCCGATGGTTTAGGAAACGTCCGGGTTTCCGCGGCGTGAAGCGTGTCGCATAAGGCTGCGCAGTGGTTTGCGACTATTACGGATCGGGCAGCAATCCCGACAGCGCCAATTGGCGTGAAGGAAGGCTGGCCGAGCAGGATACATGCGATGGCGAATGGCCGTCGATGACATGGAACTGTAGCACTTCGTTACATGAAAAGCGTCCTGAGAACGCCGGTTTCAGGCTACCGAACGTCCGAACACTCAATTCCGTCCAGGCGCCCCTTGGCATCAGGCGACATTTTCTTATACCCTCGCGCCTTCCCTATTCGTCGCCCCGTGCGGCTTACGCCGCAGGTCTCGCCCGTTTTTCTGAAAAAACCCGGCTTTGAGGATCTGCGGTCTGTTGCAGACAAGGTAGTTAATAATGAGCGCAAGGCACTTTCTCTCGATGATGGACTACACCCCCGCTGAGCTGGTCGGGGTGATTCGTCGCGGCGTTGAGCTGAAGGACCTGCGAAACCGAGGCGTTCTGTTCGAGCCCTTGCGCGGCCGCATCCTGGCGATGATTTTCGAGAAATCCTCGACGCGCACACGGGTCTCGTTCGAAACCGGGATGATCCAACTGGGCGGGCAGGCCATTTTTCTCTCGCCCCGAGACACCCAGCTTGGCCGTGGCGAACCCATTGCCGACGGAGCGCGCGTCATGTCGCGGATGGTCGATGCGGTGATGATCAGGACCTTCGCTCACAGCAACCTCATCGAGTTCGCCACCCATTCGCGCGTGCCCGTGATCAACGGCCTGTCCGATGACCTCCACCCGTGCCAACTGCTGGCGGACATGCAAACATTCCTCGAACACCGGGGCTCTATCCAGGGCAAAACCGTGGCATGGATCGGTGACGGCAACAACATGTGCAACAGCTATATAGAAGCGGCGATCCAGTTCGACTTTCAACTGCGCGTCGCGTGCCCCGAGGGCTACGAACCCAGCGCGCAGTTCCTCGCCCTGGCCGGTGACCGCGTGACCTTGACCCGCGATCCCTACGAAGCCGTCGAAGGTGCGCATCTGATCAGCACCGATGTATGGACCTCCATGGGACAGGAAGAAGAAGCCGCCAAGCGTCTGGCGTTGTTCAAGCCGTTTCAGGTTAACCGTGAAATGCTCGACCGGGCCGCCACTGACGTGCTCTTTATGCATTGCCTGCCAGCCCACCGTGGTGAAGAGATCAGCGTTGACCTGCTCGATGACCCACGCTCGGTTGCCTGGGATCAGGCAGAGAACCGCCTGCATGCGCAGAAGGCTTTGCTCGAATTCCTGGTGGCTCCGGCCTACACCCCGGCATGAGTCATCCCCTGCTCCTGACATTGCATCATCTGGCCTGTGGCTATGAGGACCAACGGGTGGTGCAGAATCTCAATCTGCACTTGAATGCCGGCGACATCGGCTGCCTGCTGGGGTCCTCGGGCTGCGGCAAGACCACTACCCTGCGCGCCATCGCCGGATTCGAGCCAGTGCATGAGGGGCAGATCACATTGGCGGGTGAAGTCATTTCCAGGGCCGGGTTTACGCTCGCACCGGAGAAGCGCCGGATCGGCATGGTGTTTCAGGACTACGCCCTGTTTCCCCACCTCACTGTCGCCGACAACATTGCCTTCGGCATCCGTAATCACCCGCGCCAGAAGCAGGTGGTTGAGGAAATGCTCGAACTGGTCAATCTGGGCGCGCTGGGCAAACGTCATCCCCATGAGCTCTCTGGCGGTCAACAACAGCGGGTGGCGCTGGCCCGAGCGCTGGCACCCGAGCCGCAGCTGTTACTGCTCGACGAGCCTTTCTCCAATCTGGATGGCGAGTTGCGCCGTCGTCTGAGCCACGAGGTTCGAGACATCCTCAAGGCCCGGGGCACCAGCGCGATTCTGGTGACCCATGATCAGGAAGAAGCGTTCGCGGTGAGCGACCACGTCGGGGTCTTCAAAAACGGTCGGCTGGAACAATGGGACACGCCTTACAACCTTTATCACGAGCCGGCCACGCCTTACGTCGCCAGTTTCGTAGGCCAGGGCTACTTCATCCGCGGCCAGATGATCGACGCCGAATCGGTGCAAACCGAATTGGGCGTGCTGAGGGGTAATCGGGCCTATGCAGGCGCGCGCGGGACGCCGATGGACGTACTGTTACGCCCTGACGACATCGTCTATGCGCCAGACAGCCCGATCAGAGCCCGCGTGGCGAGCCTGACATTCCAGGGCGCAGCCACCCTCTACCGCTTGCAACTGCCGACCGGCACGCAGCTGGAGGCGTTATTCCCCAGCCACGTAGACTTGTGCCCCGGCGATCAGGTCGGCTTCCAAGTCTCAGCCGAACACCTGGTCCTGTTTCCGGCCTCGGGCAGCGTGCCGTTGCATCACGATGTAGCGGTCTGAAAGCAGCTTGAAAGCGACCTGAACGTCCTCTCGGATCAAATTGAGAGCGATCAGAACCCCGGCACCATCCGCAGCGGCCTCACGTCATCCCAGCATCAACGTGCCGCTGGCGACCAGAGTTGCATGGCCGCCGATTTTGACGCGGTCGCCCTCCAGCCGGCAGAACAACTCCCCGCCCCTCGCAGACGCCTGATAACCGGTCAGACTGAACTTGTTCAAACGTGCAGACCAGTAAGGGATCAGGCTGCAGTGCGTCGACCCGGTGACAGGGTCCTCATTGATGCCGATGGCTGGCGCAAAATAGCGTGAGACGAAGTCGTAACGCACACCATCACCCTTGGCGGTGACGATCACGCCGGGCCAGGGCAGACGGGCAATGGCGGCGAAGTCCGGCTTGCAGTCACGGACCGCCTGCTCGGACTCCAGCACAACCAGCAGCTCCGCAGCGCCAAGCACATCCACCACTTCAATGCCCAGAGCACGCTCTATCTCCACCGTCACACCGAGCTCACTGGGCGGCATGGAGGGAAAGTCCAGAATCAGCCGGTCGTGATCGCGGCTTACGCTCAGAGGGCCGGACTTGCCGATGAACTGGATGACCTCGGCCTTCTCTCCGTACTTTTCGAACAGCACAAAGGCGCTGGCCAACGTCGCATGCCCGCACAGAGGCACTTCATGGGTCGGGGTGAACCAGCGAATGTGCCAGCCCTGTGCCTCGCGAACCAGAAACGCGGTTTCAGACAAGTTGTGCTCGGCAGCAATTTGCTGCATCAGCTGGTCGGAAAGCCAGGCGTCGAGGCGGTAGACCATCGCCGGGTTGCCCGCGAAGGAACGGTCGGTGAACGCGTCGACCTGGTGGAATTCAAGCTGCATGGAAGGCATCCCCGAGTGAAGGAAAGCAGCAACCCGATGCGGGTGCCGCAGAAATGCGACGAACAGTGCCGCATGTAAAGGCCAGACAATTCTGGCAAACCCTGCTGATCATTCGCGACCAATCCGGGCAAAGCTCGCACCGGTGTGCTCTGCAAGTACTGCGGCCGGCAGCTCGACTTCAAGGCCGCGTCGACCAGCGCTGACATAAATGGTAGCGAACGGTTGGGCAGACTCATCAATGAACGTACGCAACCGTTTCTTCTGCCCCAGCGGGCTGATACCGCCCAGTAAATAGCCTGTTGCTCGCTGCGCGGCGGCCGGGTCGGCCATCTCTGCCTTTTTTGCACCCGCAGCATGGGCCAGCGCTTTCAGATCCAGCGAGCCCACGACCGGCACCACGGCGACCAGCAGCTCACCTTTTTCCGTGCTGGCCAAGAGCGTTTTGAACACTTGTGCAGGGGCCAGACCGAGCTTTTCCGCCGCCTCCAGCCCATATGACGCAGCTTTGGGGTCGTGCTCATAACTGTGCACGCGATGTTCGGCGCGAACCTTTTTCAGTAAATCCAATGCAGGGGTCATGCAGCACTCCAGACGACCAGACACTTTCTTGTTAGCTGCCCACACTTTAGGCCATCGGTTATCGAAATGCCTGCATTCCTGAAGGCGTTATCCACTAATATCGGCGGCTGGAAGCATGACCCGGCAGCGTTCATTTTCGACCTTTGACAAGGTTCGTTTACGTCTATATTTTTTCGAATACGAATATCCGCTTGCTTCCTGGATGTCATCCCGGTATTCAGTGCGCACGGGCACTACGGACGGCAGTTTCCCGGACACTCGCTCCATCACCAGGCCATCGACATGACTGACACCGAAAATAAGAATTACATCATCGCGCTGGATCAAGGCACCACCAGTTCGCGCGCCATCATTTTTGACCGCGACGCCAATGTGGTGAGCAGCGCTCAGAGCGAGTTCGTTCAGCATTACCCCCAGCCGGGTTGGGTCGAGCACGACCCCATGGAGATCTTCGCGACCCAGACCGCGTGCATGACCAAAGTGCTGGCGCAGGCCAACCTGCACCACAACCAGATCGCCGCCATCGGCATCACCAACCAGCGTGAAACCACGGTGGTATGGGAGAAGGAAACCGGCCGGCCGATCTACAACGCAGTGGTCTGGCAGTGCCGACGCAGCACCGAGATCTGCGAGCAGCTCAAGCGCGACGGTCTGGAAGATTACATTCGCGACACCACCGGCCTGGTCATCGACCCGTACTTTTCCGGCAGCAAACTCAAGTGGATTCTGGATCACGTCGAAGGCAGCCGCGAACGCGCCCGCCGCGGCGAGTTGCTGTTCGGCACGGTCGATAGCTGGCTGATCTGGAAGTTTACCGGCGGCAAGGTTCACGTCACCGATTACACCAATGCGTCGCGAACGATGTTGTTCAACATCCATACGCTGGAATGGGATCAGCGCATGCTCGACGTTCTCGGCGTACCTCGCGAGATGCTCCCCGAGGTCAAGTCGTCCTCCGAAGTTTATGGCCACAGCAAAAGCGGCATCCCCATCGCCGGGATTGCGGGCGACCAGCAATCGGCGCTGTTCGGTCAGATGTGCGTTGAACCGGGGCAGGCCAAGAATACCTACGGCACCGGTTGCTTCCTGCTGATGAATACGGGCAAGAAAGCGGTGAAATCCAGCCACGGCATGCTCACGACCATCGGCTGCGGGCCGCGCGGTGAAGTGGCGTACGCGCTGGAGGGTGCCGTCTTCAACGGTGGCTCGACCGTGCAGTGGCTGCGGGACGAGCTGAAAATCGTCAACGACTCGATGGACACCGAGTACTTCGCGACCAAAGTCAAAAACAGCAACGGCGTGTATCTGGTTCCTGCGTTCACTGGCCTGGGCGCGCCCTACTGGGACCCGTACGCACGCGGCGCGCTGTTCGGGCTGACCCGAGGGGTGAAGGTCGACCACATCATTCGCGCGGCGCTGGAATCCATCGCCTATCAGACCCGCGACGTGCTCGACGCCATGCAGCAGGATGCCGGCGAGCCACTCAAGGCGCTGCGGGTTGACGGCGGCGCGGTGGCCAACAACTTCCTCATGCAATTCCAGGCCGACATTCTCGGCACGCCGGTGGAGCGCCCTAAAATGCGCGAAACCACTGCGCTGGGCGCTGCGTACCTTGCCGGTCTGGCGATCGGTTTCTGGAGCGGGCTGGACGAGCTGAAGGGCAAGGCGGTTATCGAGCGCAAGTTCGAGCCGCAATGCGATGACGCCGAGAAGGAAAAACTCTACGCCGGCTGGCGCAAGGCCGTGGACCGCACGCGCGACTGGGAACCGCACGAGAACGCCGAATAAGGTCGGGCACCGGCACCACGGCAGAGGCATTTTTTCCGGCTGACAGGCAATGGCTGCCTGCGGCATCATGGGCGCCCGTGCCCGAAGGATAAAAAATGAATCTGCCACCCCGTCAACAGCAGATCCTCGAGCTGGTCCGTGAGCGCGGCTACGTCAGCATCGAGGAAATGGCGCAGCTGTTCGTCGTGACCCCTCAGACCATTCGCCGTGATATCAACCAACTGGCGGAGATGAACCTCCTGCGTCGCTATCACGGCGGCGCGGCCTACGACTCAAGCATTGAAAACACCGCCTACGCCATGCGTGCCGATCAGATGCGCGACGAGAAGCAGCGTATCGCTGAAGCGATCGCTGCGCAGATCCCCGATCACGCATCACTGTTCATCAACATCGGCACGACGACCGAATCCATCGCTCGCGCGCTGCTCAATCACAACCACCTGAAAATCATCACGAACAACCTTCATGTCGCGTCGATCCTGAGCGGCAAGGATGATTTTGAGGTCCTGCTGGCTGGCGGAAATGTGCGGCGAGATGGTGGCGTGGTGGGTCAGGCGAGCGTGGATTTCATCACGCAGTTCAAGGTTGATTTCGCGCTGGTCGGTATCAGCGGGATAGACGAAGACGGCAGTCTGCTGGATTTTGACTATCAGGAAGTGCGCGTTTCCCAAGCGATCATCGCCAACGCGCGGCAAGTCATTCTTGCGGCAGACTCCAGCAAGTTCGGGCGCAACGCCATGGTTCGTCTGGGCCCGATCACGCTGATCGATTGCCTGGTGACCGATCAGGCGCCTGTCCCGGCGTTGGCGCAGTTGCTGACGCAGAACAAGATTCGCCTGGAAGTCGTTTAAGCAGCCAGTCCACAGCGGGCGTCCGTTACGCTCGCTGCCCCCGATGTTCACTTTTGTTCCTTTCCCGCCCCTTCCATCAGTATTTTCAATCAATACTGAGTGGCTGCGTTCGTCTTATTGCGTTACTATTTTCGGAAATGAACATTAATGTTCGAATTCGCCTTGTCTGAAGGGCGGAATATCGACCTGATCGAACGCCCCAGGAGGCCCCGATGGCCCAGTCCAGCTTGCCGACCCCACCCCTTTCCGAGGTCTACGACGTCGCCGTGATCGGTGGCGGCATCAACGGCGTCGGCATCGCAGCGGACGCAGCCGGCCGCGGCCTTTCGGTTTTCCTCTGCGAAAAGGATGACCTGGCCAGTCATACATCCTCTGCCAGCAGCAAGTTGATTCACGGCGGCCTGCGCTACCTCGAACACTACGAGTTCCGACTGGTGCGTGAAGCGCTGGCTGAACGTGAAGTGCTGCTGGATAAAGCTCCCCATATCGTTAAACCCATGCGCTTTGTGTTGCCTCACCGGCCGCATCTGCGCCCGGGCTGGATGATCCGCGCCGGCTTGTTCCTGTACGACCACCTTGGCAAGCGTGAAAAGCTGCCAGCGTCCAGAACGCTGCGGTTTGGTGCCAACAGCCCGCTTAACAGCACAATCACCAAGGGTTTCGAATACTCCGATTGCTGGGTCGACGATGCACGCCTGGTGGTCATCAACGCGATGGCCGCTCGTGAAAAGGGTGCGCATATCCACACCCAGACCCGCTGCCTCAGCGCCCGTCGTGAGGGCGGTGTCTGGCACATGGACATGCAGCGCAGCGATGGCAGTGTGTTCTCGATTCGCGCAAAAGCACTGGTGAATGCTGCCGGCCCATGGGTCGCCAAGTTCATTCGTGAAGACCTCAAGCTGGAGTCGCAGTACGGCATTCGTCTGATTCAGGGCAGCCACCTGATCGTGCCGAAGCTGTATGAAGGTGAAAACGCATTCATTCTGCAGAATGAGGACAAACGCATCGTCTTCGCCATTCCGTATCTGGAGCGCTTCACCATCATCGGTACGACTGACCGCGAGTACAGCGGGGATCCGGGCAAAGTGGCGATCACCGAAGGCGAGATCGATTACCTGCTGAAGATCGTCAACGACCATTTCAAGAAGCAACTCAGCCGCGCGGATATTCTGCGCACCTGGTCGGGTGTGCGTCCGCTGTGCAACGACGAGTCGGATAACCCGTCGGCGATCACCCGTGACTACACGTTGTCGCTGTCCGGCAGCACTGACGAAGCACCCATTCTTTCAGTGTTCGGCGGCAAGCTGACCACATACCGCAAGCTGGCCGAGTCGGCCATGCAGCAGCTGGCGCCGTTCTTTCCGCAGATGAAGCCGAGCTGGACCGCCAAGGCGAGCCTGCCGGGTGGCGAGGAAATGACCACTCCGCAACTGCTCGCAGCACAGCTGCAACAGCGTTGCAGCTGGCTGCCAGCGGAGATCGCCAAGCGATGGGCAATCACCTACGGTTCGCGCAGCTGGCGCATTGTGGAAGGCGTGCAGAACATTGGCGAGATGGGCGAAGACCTGGGCGGCGGGCTGTACAGCCGAGAGGTTGATTACTTGTGCAGCGAAGAATGGGCCACCCAGGCCGAAGACATTCTGTGGCGCCGGACCAAACTGGGGCTGTTCACCACCGATGAAGAGCACCAGAAAGTTCAGGCCTATCTGAACAAGGTGAACGTGAACAGGAATGCTATCGACATGATGGCCATCACTACACCGCTCACGGCCTGAAGGGATCAAGCGTCACCCCGGCAGCACCGCATTGCCCGTGATGGCAGTGGGTCAATTGATGGATACATTGAATGACCCATCCCTTCGCGGGCAAGCGCGCTCCTACATAGGCTCACTCCCCGCTTGATATCATTCGGATTTCCGAACGCGGCACGATCGCCAATTCGGAATCCCGGACACACGCATCCATCTCTCCGCTCACCCCCGCCGTTAATCTCTTTCAGTTTCAGCAGATTAGCCTCTGTCACGGCTCTGGCATGACTCATGCTCTACACTCTTGCACGATTGCTTCGATGTAGCGTGTCGCCTGACTGGGCCGCCGTTGAAGCGCTCTGAAACGATAGGGCCGTCCAACACCGGTCCAATAAAAAAAACAATGTCGAGGAAAAACAGATGCGCATCGTTCCCCAACTCCTGGGCGCAGCCATTGCTGCCGCTTTGATCACCACACCCGTTTTTGCCGCCGAACTGACCGGTACTCTGAAGAAAATCAAAGAGTCCGGCACGATCACCCTGGGTCACCGCGACTCTTCCATTCCGTTTTCCTACATCGCTGACGCTTCCGGCGTGCCAGTTGGCTACTCGGCTGACATCCAGCTGAAAATCGTCGAAGCGATCAAGAAAGACCTGGACATGCCTGATCTCAAGGTCAAGTACAACCTGGTCACCTCGCAAACCCGAATCCCGTTGGTCCAGAACGGCACCGTCGACGTTGAATGTGGCTCGACCACCAACAACGCCGAGCGCGCGCAACAAGTCGACTTCTCTGTCGGCATCTTTGAAATCGGTACCCGTCTACTGAGCAAGGCTGACTCGTCCTACAAAGACTTCGATGACCTCAAAGGCAAGAACGTCGTAACCACGGCGGGCACCACGTCCGAGCGCATCCTCAAGGCGATGAACGCCGACAAGCAGATGGGCATGAACGTCATTTCCGCCAAGGACCACGGCGAGTCGTTCCAGATGCTGGAATCGGGCCGCGCCGTAGCCTTCATGATGGACGACGCCCTGCTCGCTGGCGAAATGGCCAAGGCCAAGAAGCCGACCGACTGGGCCGTTACCGGCACTCCTCAGTCTTACGAAATCTACGGCTGCATGGTCCGCAAGGAAGACCCTGCGTTCAAGAAAGCCGTCGATGACGCCATTGTTGCAACCTACAAATCAGGCGAGATCAACAAGATCTACGACAAGTGGTTCACCCAGCCAATCCCGCCTAAAAGCCTGAACCTGATGTTCCCGATGAGCGAACAGCTCAAAGCGCTGATTGCCAACCCGAACGACAAGCCGGCGCCGGACAAGAAGGCCTGAGCCCTTCGCACCACACTCTAAAAAGAAACAAGCCTGATTCCCGGGAAAGCCACGTGTTTTCCCGGGAGCCGCTGCAAAGCGCATGCGTGCATAACGATCGATCAGCGGGGAGACCCTGATGAATTACAACTGGGACTGGAGCGTATTCTTCAAGTCCACGGGCGTTGGCAGCGAGACCTATCTGGACTGGTACATTACCGGGCTGGGCTGGACCATCGCGATTGCCGTCGCCGCCTGGATCATTGCGTTATTCCTGGGCTCGGTGCTTGGGGTGATGCGTACGGTGCCCAACCGCATCGTTTCTTCGATTGCCGCGATTTACGTGGAAATTTTCCGTAATGTGCCACTGCTGGTGCAGTTGTTCATCTGGTACTTCCTGGTACCGGACCTGCTGCCCGAGAACCTGCAGGAGTGGTACAAGCAAGACCTTAACCCGACCACCTCGGCATTCCTGAGCGTCGTCGTGTGCCTGGGCCTGTTCACCGCCGCACGTGTGTGTGAGCAAGTGCGCACCGGTATTCAGGCGCTGCCCGTGGGCCAGGAGTCCGCCGCGCGCGCCATGGGCTTCAAGCTGCCACAGATTTACTGGAACGTACTGCTGCCGCAGGCTTACCGCATCATCATTCCGCCGCTCACCTCCGAATTCCTCAACGTGTTCAAGAACTCGTCCGTGGCGTCGCTGATCGGCCTGATGGAATTGCTGGCGCAGACCAAACAGACCGCCGAGTTTTCTGCAAACCTGTTTGAAGCCTTCACCCTGGCCACGCTGATCTACTTCACCCTGAACATGAGCCTGATGCTGCTCATGCGTGTGGTCGAGAAGAAAGTCGCGGTGCCGGGCCTGATCTCCGTGGGAGGTAAATGATGGACTTCTCTGGAGTGATTCCCGCCATCCCGGGCATGTGGAACGGCATGGTCATGACGCTGAAATTGATGGCCATGGGCGTTGTGGGAGGCATCATCATCGGCACGCTGCTGGCGCTGATGCGATTGTCCTCAAACAAGCTGGCGTCGCGGGTGGCGGGCGCCTACGTCAACTATTTCCGCTCGATCCCGCTGCTGCTGGTGATTACCTGGTTCTACCTGGCGGTGCCGTTCGTGCTGCGCTGGATCACTGGTGAAGACACGCCGATTGGCGCGTTCACCTCCTGCGTCGTAGCGTTCATGATGTTCGAGGCCGCCTACTTCTGTGAAATCGTGCGTGCCGGCGTGCAGTCGATTTCCCGGGGCCAGATGGGCGCAGCTCAAGCGCTGGGCATGACCTACGGCCAGATGATGCGACTGATCATTCTGCCGCAGGCGTTCCGCAAGATGACGCCGTTGCTGTTACAGCAGAGCATCATCCTGTTTCAAGACACCTCCCTGGTTTACACGGTCGGTCTGGTCGACTTCCTCAACTCGGCACGCTCCAGCGGCGACATCATCGGTCGCTCCAACGAGTTCCTGATTGTCGCCGGTCTGGTGTACTTCACGATCAGCTTCGCCGCGTCGCGCCTGGTCAAGTTCATGCAAAAAAGGTTAGCCGTATGATTTCCATCAAAAATATCAACAAGTGGTATGGGGACTTCCAGGTACTGACCGATTGCAGCACCGAGGTCAAAAAAGGCGAAGTAATCGTTGTCTGCGGCCCGTCGGGTTCGGGCAAGTCAACGCTGATCAAGTGCGTCAACGCGCTGGAGCCGTTTCAGAAAGGCGACATCGTGGTAGACGGCACATCGATTGCCGACCCGAAGACCAACCTGCCGAAACTGCGTTCGCGGGTCGGCATGGTGTTTCAGCACTTCGAGCTGTTCCCGCACCTGACCATCACTGAAAACCTGACCATCGCGCAGATCAAAGTGCTGGGCCGCAGCAAGGAAGAGGCCACTAAAAAAGGCCTGCAACTGCTGGAGCGCGTCGGTCTGTCGGCGCACGCCCACAAGCACCCGGGTCAGCTTTCAGGCGGTCAGCAGCAGCGCGTGGCGATTGCTCGCGCACTGGCGATGGACCCAGTGGTCATGCTGTTCGACGAACCGACCTCCGCGCTCGACCCTGAAATGGTTAACGAAGTGCTGGACGTGATGGTGCAACTGGCCCACGAAGGCATGACCATGATGTGCGTGACCCATGAAATGGGCTTCGCCCGCAAAGTGGCGGATCGGGTGATCTTCATGGACAAGGGCCAGATCGTTGAAGACTGCGAGAAGGAAGAGTTCTTCGGCGACGTTAACGCGCGCTCAGAGCGGGCGCAGCAGTTCCTCAACAAAATCCTGCAGCACTAAAAAGCATCAGCCCGTAAGGGCGCAAAAACCGCCGGCCGCACGTCCATCGTTCGATGGGACGCGCGGCTGGTCGGCCCAGGATGACTGTGATGAAATGCGACCCCCCTGTCTATCGCGCCGCGCCGCCATCACTCGCCGTGAAACCCCGACTGATTCGCCATCTTTTTGTGCCGCCGCTGATCATCCTGCTGATGATTGCGCTGGGCTACGTCACGTACCTGTACAGCGAAAAAAACGCCATCAAGGCGCTGGGTGAAAACGGTCAGCGTCAATTGGAGCTGCACGCGCGCACGGTCGAGAGCGAGATCAACAAGTACAACTATCTGCCCAGCGTGCTGGAGCTCGAATCCAATGTGTCCGACCTGCTGAACAACCCCACGGTGGAGTTGCGCTCCAGTGTCAACGACTACCTCGAAGGCCTGAACCGGCGCAGCCGCAGCCGGGCCATTTATGTGCTGGACACCACCGGGCGGGTGCTGGCGACCAGCAACTGGCGCGACACTGACAGCTACCTGGGCGAGGACTTGTCCTTCCGCGCTTATTATCAGGATGCGATCCGCGGTCTGCCGGGGCGTTTTTACGGCATCGGCAGTACCACCGGGGAACCGGGTTACTACCTGGCCCACGGGCTGGAAGAAAAAGGCAAAATCATCGGCGTCGCGGTCATCAAGGTCAGGCTGGAAGCGCTGGAAGAACGCTGGCAGCGGGCACGTCTGGAAGCATTTGTCAGCGATGAAAACGGCATCATCATTCTGTCCAGCGATCCTGCTCGACGCCTCAAATCAGTACGGCCGCTGACCGCCGAGATCAAGGAGCGGCTGGCCCGCAGCCTTCAGTATTACTGGTGGCCGCTCAATGAGCTGGTCCCGCTGGAGCGCGAGTCGATTGCCGACGGCGTGGAAAAGCTGACCTTCCCCGCCAATACCAGCGTTGATCACGAACACACGGTGGTGAGTTATCTGGCGCAGACGCGCGAACTGGCTGACACGCCGTGGCACCTGACACTGCTCACCCCGTTGGAAGACCTGCGCAGGGAAGCCGCCAATCAGGGCATGCTCGTTGCCGTCGCTTGTGCGCTGGTGGCGTTTTTGCTGATTGCCTGGAACGAGCGCCGCAAGGTGATCTCCACCCGGCTGGCCGCGCGTGAAGCACTGGAGCAGGCCAATAACGAACTGGAACGGCGCATCACCGACCGCACCGCCGACCTGCGGGCCAGCAACGAGCGCCTCAAAGGGCAGATTCGTGAACGCCGGCAGGCCGAGGAAACCTTGCGCCAGGCGCAGGATGAATTGATCCAGGCCGGCAAGCTGGCGGCGATCGGGCAGATGTCCACCAGCATCGCCCACGAACTCAACCAGCCGCTGGCCGCGCTGCGCACGTTGTCGGGCAACACGGTGCGTTTCCTTGAACGGGGCGCGCTGGACACGGCCAGTGCCAACCTGCGCACCATCAATGATCTGGTCGACCGCATGGGCCGCATCACCGCCAGCCTGCGCGCCTTCGCCCGCCGTGGAGAAGACAAAGGCCAGGCCTCGTTGGGCAAGGCGGTCGAGGCCGCGCTGCAACTGCTCGGTGCCCGGCTGGACAACGCTTCACTGGCGCTGCATCAACAGATTGACGACGTGGAGCTGGCGATTGATCAGACCCGTCTGGAGCAGATCCTGGTCAACCTGATCGGCAATGCGCTGGATGCCATGAGTGCCCAGCCGATGCCAATCCTGTGGCTGGAGGGGGACATGTTCGACGGCCGCTATCGGTTGCGCGTGCGGGACAACGGACATGGCATCGACGCCGAGGCACGCAAGCACCTGTTCGAGCCGTTTTTTACCACCAAGCCCGGCGAACAGGGACTCGGATTGGGATTGACCTTGTCGGCCAGCCTTGCGGCTGCGGCCGGCGGCACGCTCAATGCCGAAGACCCGGCCGAGGGCGGCACAATGTTCGTGCTGGTGTTGCCAATGGTTGATCGCAGGGCACCCTCGCCATGAACGCATCGCTGTCGTATTGGAATAGACAATGAACACTGACCTGACGGTCCTCATCGTAGAAGACGACCCGCACGTCCTGCTCGGCTGCCAGCAGGCGCTGGCGCTGGAAGACATCCACAGCCAGGGGGTGGCCAGCGCGGAAGAAGCTTTGGCACTGGTCGGCGAACATTTCGCCGGCATCGTCATCAGCGACATTCGCCTGCCAGGGATCGACGGGCTGGAACTGCTCAAGCGCCTGAAGGAGCGCGATCGAACCTTGCCCGTTGTGCTGATTACCGGCCACGGCGATGTCTCGATGGCCGTCGGCGCGATGCGTGACGGTGCCTACGATTTCATGGAGAAACCCTTTTCCCCGGAACGCCTCGTCGATGTCGCCCGCCGGGCGCTTGAGCAACGCGGGTTGGCGCGGGAGGTCTGGTCGCTGCGCCGGCAACTGGCCGAGCGCGATTCGCTGGAAGGCAAGATCATCGGTCGGTCTCAAGCGATGCAGGCCTTGCGCGCGTTGATCGCCAATGTAGCCGATACCTCCGCGAATGTGCTGATCGAAGGCGAAACCGGCACGGGCAAGGAGCTCATCGCACGCTGTCTGCACGACTTCAGCCGTCGCCATGATCATCAATTCGTCGCGCTGAACTGCGGTGGATTGCCTGAGAGCCTGTTTGAGAGCGAAATCTTCGGCCACGAGGCCAATGCGTTTACGGGCGCGGGCAAACGCCGTATCGGCAAGATTGAGCATGCCCACAACGGCACGCTGTTTCTCGATGAAGTCGAAAGCATGCCGATCAATCTGCAGATCAAGCTGCTGCGGGTATTGCAGGAACGCACGCTTGAGCGGCTGGGCTCCAATCAAAGCGTGGCGGTGGATTGCCGGGTGATCGCCGCGACCAAATCAGAGCTCAACGCGCTGAGCAAGACCGGCCAGTTCCGCAGCGACTTGTATTACCGGCTCAACGTGGTGACGCTGGAATTGCCCCCTCTGCGTGACCGCCGCGAAGACATTCTTCAGCTGTTCGAGCACTTCCTGCAGCAGTCATCGCTTCGATTTGACCGCGAACCGCCGTCGCTGGATTCGCAGACTCGTTCGGCCTTGCTGGCCCATGACTGGCCGGGCAATGTGCGCGAACTGCGTAACGTGGCCGAGCGCTACGCCTTGGGCCTGCCCGCCTTCAAAACGGCGGGTACGCAAACCGCTACCCCCAGCCTGGACTTTGCCGAAGCCGTGGAGGCGTTCGAGAAAAACCTGCTCGGCGAGGCCTTGCGCCGCAGCGGCGGCAATCTGAGCCAGGCCAGCCAGGAACTGGGCATGGCCAAGACCACGTTGTTCGACAAGGTCAAAAAATACGGCCTGGGGTGAGCGCGTGGGCTCACCCCGACAGCTCCGCATCAATCATGAGAACGTCGCAAATCTATCTGCCATTACATGAATTGTGGGAGCGAGCTTGCTCGCGAAGAGGCCGGGGCACCCGCTGAGTTTTCGGCGGCTGAAATAATGCCTTCGCGAGCAAGCTCACTCCTACAGACTCCGCGAACATTCACCCATTCTCCAGCGCCTGGACGATCGCAAATCCTAGAACTCGCTACCGGCGACCAACGCATCAACCTCGGCAGCAGTCGGCGCAGTCGCCGGGCCCCGGCGCGTCACGGCGATGGCCGCCGCTGCGTTGGCCCGCAAGGCTGCCTGCGCGGCTGACAGCCCAGACGCCAACCCAGCCAGCAAGACTCCTGCATGGGCGTCTCCGGCCCCATTGGTGTCGATGGCTGTGACCGGGAAGCCGGGCACCTGTGCAACTGCCGACCCTTGACGAATCCAGCAACCGTCTGGCCCGTCACGCACCACAATCAGCGCCTCAGGGCGCAACCAGTGCGCCAGCTTGTCGAGCGCCGCATCAATCGTCTGGCAAGCCGTGAAGCGCAGCGCCTCTTCGGCATTGCTGGTCCACAACGTGATCATCGGCAAAACCGTCTGCATGCCGGACGCCTCAGGCGAATCAACCAGCGGCCCCGGGTCGAACACCACGCCCGCCTGTGCCGGTAACTGCGCAAGCCACTCCAGCAGCGTTGCGACCTTGCCCTTGTGCAGCAGGCTGTAGCCGCTGACGAATACATAATCCTCTGGCCGCACCGCTACGCTGTGCAAATCCTCTGCCGACAAGCCGCCCTCGGCACCGACATACGAGATGAATGAGCGCTCGGCCGAAGGCTCGATCAGGGCGACCGAAAGCCCGGTGTCCCCCACGTCGGTAGCCGGGTTGGCGATTTCAATGCCCTCTGCCGCCATGGCCTGACGCGCCAGCTCGCCAAAGCGTCCGTTGCCGTGCCTGCCGAGGTAGACCGTGGGCATGCCGCTGCGCCGGGCAGCGGCCATCACATTGAATCCGCCCCCGGCCTCGAACGCCGCCGAGTGGGCAAGCACGTCGCCGCCGGAGCGGGGCAAA
Source organism: Pseudomonas sp. ME-P-057 (assembly GCF_030208975.1). Lineage (NCBI taxonomy): Bacteria > Pseudomonadati > Pseudomonadota > Gammaproteobacteria > Pseudomonadales > Pseudomonadaceae > Pseudomonas > Pseudomonas sp. ME-P-057. The sequence goes on along the minus strand of NZ_JARVSX010000033.1, from coordinate 308,315 downwards.
GCATCAAGGGCCATGACCAGGTCGATCACGACCTGGCCGGTGTAGAGCAATCTAGCGGGCATGAACGACCTCTTGGGCAGCGGGACGACGATCTCGGGCGCCTCCCAGTACGGCGTACAGTCCGCCCGCTACCACGAAGGTAACAATCCAGCCCAGACCGTTATGACCGAACCATGAGTCAGCCAGGAATCCTTTGAACAGCACATTCTCCGGCGTGGTCGCGACGGTCGTGAAACTGTAACCGAGCACGATGGCCAGCGCCCACGCACCCAGCGCACGCCACTCTATGCCCCCGCGATACCAATAGGCGCTGCGCGGCGAGACGTCCATCAGGTCGGGTGCCGAATAGTAATGACGGTGCAGCAAGTCGACGATGAAGATCCCGACCCAAGCGGTGATGGGCACGGCGAGCATCGAGATGAAGGTGATGAATGGGCCGTAAAAACTGTCAGCGATCAACATGAAATAAATCGAGCCGGCGAATATCGCCACGATGTCGACAATCACTGCATGCACGCGCTTGATTTTCAGCCCCAGCGTCAACGTGGTCAGCCCTGCGGAGTACACCGATAGATTGTTGGACAGCAGCAGGCCACCAAACGCCGTGATCAGGTAAGGAACGGCCATCCAGGTCGGCAGCAACTCGCGGATGGCGATGATCGGATCAGTGGCCGAGGCCAAGTGATCATTGCCCACGGACAGCAACCCGCCCAGGGTGATGAGCAGCACCAGCGGAATGCCCGCGCCGAAGGCTGCCGACGCCACCAGACGCCCTGCCGTGACACTGCGGTGCTGATAGCGCGACATGTCGGCGCCCGCATTGGCCCAACCGATGCCGGTGCCGGCCGCCATGGTACCGATGCCGATGATCATCGCGCTCATCGGTGCAGGTGCGGCATTGAACACGGCAGCCCAGTCGATGTGCGCGATGAGAAACCCGCCGACTACGACGTTCAAGGCGCCAAAAATGTACGTCGCCCATTTCTGGATGACCAGCAGGGTCGCGTGGCCGAGACCGGAAACCGTCAGCGTCATCAGCACAAAAATGGCGATGAACAGCAGCGTCAGACCTGGTGCACTCTTGGCTTCTACCGGGGTGGAGAAAAGGATTGAGCACAGCGACAGCAACACGAACGCAGCTGTCGTGGTGTTTACCGTTTCCCAGCCCAGGCGTGACATCAGTGAAACGATGGTAGGCCCGATGTTGCCGCGCACGCCGAAGATGGCCCGCGACAGCGTAAGACTTGGCGCTCGCCCTCGTCGGCCAGCGATGGAGATGACCCCGACCACAGCGAACGAACCCGCCGCGCCTAGAATCGCGACGACGATCGCCTGCCCGATCGACAACCCACGGAAAGCCACAAGCGTCGCCCCCAGCGGCAGGCCCAGGATGCTGATATTGGCCGCAAACCATACCCAGAAGAGCTGCAGCGGATGGCCGTTGCACTCGTTTTCGGGGACGGGTTCGATACCGCGTGTTTCAAGTTGACCGGCGCCTTGAACGGCGTTCGATGACGTCATGTGAATGCTCCTTTGCCATTTGTTCTGGTTGTGGGCAGTACGCAAAGCAAACGACATCCCTGTCAGGGAGGGCTTTTGCAGGTCGCAAAAGTCCTGACTCGCCGTTTTTGAAAACGCTGCGAGGTGGGTCTTGTTAGTGAAGCGGGCTGGCGTCGGTCGGGGTCAGACCGCGCGCAGATTCAGCAATTGCTCGACCACGGGGTGCAGGTCGAGCCCGTTGACTGTCTGGACCTGTTGGATCAGAGCCTCGGGCCAGGCGGCCATGCCTTCGCACGCACCGAGCATTGCCCCGAGAATCGCAGCGATGGTGTCAGTGTCGCCGCCCAGGCTTGCAGCCATGCACAGGGCCTCGAACGCCGACAACTCCCCGCCAGCCACTTGGTGCGCCAGGGCGAACGCGGCGACGACCGATTCTTGGGAAGCGACCGACGTACCGATCACGTCGTAAATCAATTCGGGCAGTTGTTCGTTGCTGCAGCCCGCGCACAGCTGTTTAGCCCAGCGGATTCGGGCGGCAATGCGGCCCCCGGCGATCCAGTAGCCGTAACCCTCGGCCTGATGGGCGATGCGCGCGCCGACGTCAAGCGCTTCGCCGAGAGTGGCCCCCGTGATGCCCGAGGAGACAACCGCCGCCACCGCCGCTGCGCTTGAGATGCCAAGATTGGTGTTGTGAGTGACCTGACAGGCCTGTTTAACCGCCTCGACGAAGCGCGCCTCATCCTGCACATCGAAAGCAATGCCGACCGGCGTAATGCGCATGGCGGCGCCGTTGGTGGTGCCGAACCGCCCGGCCTCTTCCGGACTGTGCCCGGCCAGGATCATTTCGATGGCCCGCTTGGTCGAAGGGCCCAGCAGGTCTTGAGAACCCTTGGCCTGCATCACCGCTTCCCAATCGATCAGGTGTTGCGCCAGGTCCGAAGGCTCGATACGCCCTGCCCCGGAGACCAGTAATTCAGCGACCAGTACGGCTTGTTCGGTGTCATCGGTGATCGACCCGGCGGGCATGTTCGGGGCAATGGGCTGATCGACACCTGCTGCCTGCAGCGTGGCGATGTGGCCGAACCGCTGCTTGATTTGCTCGCGGCTCAGCGACTGTGTCGGCATGCCGAGAGCATCACCCAGTGCGAGCCCGTAAAAAGCGCCCAGCCCCCGGTCGCGGGTGTCGATCAGTGCAGTCATGTGGACGATCCAAAAGCCAGATGAAGACGAAAATGCACGGGGTCCAACAGGCTTTCCACGTGCTCCATGAAACGTTCTCGGCGGTCAAACGTGGTTCGGGTCGCTTTGAGAAACACCGAGCCCGGCTGACGCAGCATCAGCGCCGCGTCGTCGTTGCTCAGAGGCTCGGCACCGATCCACTGATCACCGCGGTCACCGACGAAACCGTGAGCGGCCAGCGTCACGGTCAGCGAGTCGTCGATCAACCCGTCGCGAGGCAAGTTTTCCAGGCCGTCGGAGGCCGGAATGAGCACCCGTTCAAGTGACACCACGCTGCCATCGGCCGCCGTGCGTCGGCGATCCAGCGCAATGAACCCGGTCGTGCCGAAGCGACCTGCCAGATCGGGGCGTTGTACGGCGACCAGGCGCAGAATCTCGGTCGTGACCATCGCACCTGTATCGGCCAAAGCCTGCGCCCAGCCTGCACGTTGATCCAGCGAGATGCCGTCATACGTCACAATTGAGCCGACGCCGGTTTGCGTGGCGATGTAGTTGCGTCGTTTGAGCTCCGATAACGCCTCGCGCAACGTGCCGCGGCTGACGTTGAATTCCTGTGCGAGCAAATTCTCGCCAGGCAACAGTTCACCGGAGCCCATCTGGCCACTCTCGATGCGCCGGGCCAGCTCATCCACGACGCGCTTTTTTTTGTCGAACCGAACCTGTCTAATCATGTACAAATTGATATCCGAAAAGGGCTGATGGGATCAAGGAATTTTTAATCGCGATCGCGAATACGTTACACGTTACGACGGCGCAGATTGAGTGTGCCGGCGCAGCCGCAACGTGTCGGAGGCCCCGCACGGTGGAGCTGCACATCATGCAATCGGCCAACTACGCATCCGGTTAGGCAGGATTAACGACGCTCGATTCGTCGCCGATGATCTGACGAATGGCACTGACGAATACGTCGACCGGCTGCCCGCCGGATACGGCGTATTGATCGTTGAACACAATTGTCGGCACCGAGCTCACACCGCGCGACACCCATAGCTGCTCCAGTTCGCGTACTTCACTGGCGTACTGATCGCTGCTCAGTACGGCCTCGGCGCGCACCCGGTCAAGCCCGGCTTTCTGGGCCACATCCGCCAGCACCTGATGGCTGGACACGTTGGCGTGCTGGCTGAAATACGCGGTGAACAACGCTTCTTTAAGCGCGTGCTGCTTGCCTTCCAGCTCGGCCCAGTGCAGCAACCGATGGGCATCGAACGTATTGAAAATGCGGCGATCGCCTTGCTTGAAGACGAACCCCAGCTCCGCGCCGCGCTCGCGGATATGTTCTGCGTTGGCCTGAAACTGCTCGCGGGTCGAGCCATACTTTTCGGCGATGTGCTCGAAGATGTCCTGCCCTTCAGGCGGCATCTGCGGGTTGAGCTCGAAGGGCTGGAAGTGGATATCGGCGGCGACTTCATCGCCCAGATGCTCAAGCGCCTGATCAAGGGCGCGCAGCCCGACGATGCACCAGGGGCAGGAAACGTCGGAGATGAAGTCGATTTTCAGCGGAATGCTCATGGCAGCCTCGTGCAAGAGAGGAAACGTGCACGATACGCTGATCGAGACGCGGCACAAACCCGTCGTCCCCGTCGCCTGTCAGCGCCTGCAGGACCGCCGTGTCGAGCGCGCCCGGCAGGCCTGCGCTAGAAGCTGACTGGCGGTCACAACTGTGCGACGTGGGAAGCGTCCTCGCGATGCTCACGCAGATAGGGCAGCACCGCCGCCAGCAACGGCGCTTTGAACGCATCCTGAAAACGGTGCGCCAGCCCGGGTATCAGCTTCAACTGACTGCCTTGAATGTGCGCTGCGACATGAATGCCGTGCATCACCGGGAGCAATGGATCGGCCGTGCCGTGAACCACCAGCGTCGGCACCCGCAGGCGGTTAAGCAACTCGACCCGACTGGGCTCGGACAGGATGGCGAGAATTTGCCGTTTCACACCTTCAGGATTGAACGCGCGGTCGTAGGAAACTGCGGCTTGATTCAAGAGATTTTGCCGGTCGTCCTTGATCTCGGGGCTGCCCAGGGCAGCCAGCAGGTCGGCCTGTTGCTCGAGCGCGGTTTGACGGTCCGGCGCGCCGCGACGTGCAAGCAGTTGCAGCAAAGCCGGGCTGGGCATCGGCAAACCGGGGGCGCCGGAGCTGGTCATGATCAGCGTCAGGCTCTCGACGCGCTTAGGTGCCATGTCGGCCAGGTGCTGGGCGATCATGCCGCCCATGCTTGCCCCTAACACGTGAAATTGTTGAACGTGCAGTGCGTCCATGAGGCCGAGCGCATCCTGCGCCATGTCCGTGAGCGAATACGGCGCCGACACTGGCAGACCAATCTTGTAGCGCAGCACCTCGTAGGTGAGATTGGCGCCGGGAGGTGCCTGCACCCAGGTCGACAGCCCGACGTCCCGGTTGTCGTAGCGAATGACCCTGAAGCCTTGCTGGCAGAGGGCGACGACAACCTCGTCCGGCCAATGGATCAATTGTCCGCCAAGCCCCATCACCAGCAGCAAGGCAGGGTCGGACTCGCGCCCAATGCTTTGATAAGCCAAATGGACTTCATTGAGCTCGGCCACCTGCGTGGGAACGTCAACGTCGCATCGAGAGGCCGCAAAAGATGGCAGGCTGCACAGGAGCGCAGCCAGAAAAAGTAAAACCCGCATGGAAAAACACCGACACACAGAACCCCAGTAGGCCGCGAGTCTGATGAAGTTTTCTCAAGCGCGCTGCCACAGTTGCATGACAGTTTGATGAAGAAGGCCGAGCGGTAGCAGAACCGTCATCCGGGCCCTCCGTTTACGCTGCTGCCGTCAGCGCCGAATCGGCGATGGCTTCTGCAAGCCAGAGATTGTCGGCAAAGCGAAGCTGGGCCTCCTTCACCACTTCAAGCGCGGCATGTGCGCCGGCACCGCTCGGTTCCAGCTCACGCGCTGCACCCAGGGACAACACCTTGTAGACGGGCAAGCGGTCCAGCACCAATGGCATTTGTTCCGGCGCGCTGAGCACGTCGACATGCAGCCCCTGCACCGGCAGGCCCACCACCAGGCCCAGGTTGCTGCCCAGCCCCAGCCCACCGCACGACACGGCCAGCAGCTTTTTCAGCGGCGAATATTGCAGTGCGTGGTACGCACGCTCGAATGCGTTCTTCCAATCCTGCGGCAGGTCGAGGGTTAGAATCGGTTCGTCGATCTGCACCCACTCCACGCCCTTCCCCGCCAGCCGACCGAGGATCTCGCCATAGACCGGCAGCAGTCGATCCAGCAAATCAAGCTTGTCGAAGTCCGGTGTGTCCTTGTCGACTTGCCCCAGCCACAGGTAGGTCAGCGGGCCAATGATAGCGGGACGCACGGTATGCCCCTGCGCGCGGGCTTCGTCGACCTCGTCAAATAATGTCGCCCAACTGAGCTTGAACTGCTGGTCAGCGGTAAAAGTGGGTACCGAACCCTCACCAATGCCTTCGCCGAGCGTAACGAGCGTCCGCTGGAAGCCGAGTGCGACGCCGATATGAGGAAAAACCGAGTGATTGTCCAGGGCCATGCTGACTGCTCCATAAAAGATGGCGCCATTGTCGACACCGCAGGGTGCATGAGACAAACTCATTGTTTTCGTGTTGATCACAAAATTTACTCATGGAGCGCCGTCGGTGCTGGAAATTCGTCACCTCAAAACCCTGCATGCGCTGCGCGAGGCAGACAGTCTCGTCGATGCCGCTGACCGTTTGCACTTGACGCAGTCGGCGCTGTCGCATCAGTTCAAAGAGCTGGAAGAACGCATGGGCATGCCGCTGTTCGTGCGTAAAACCAAGCCCGTGCGGTTCACCAGTGCAGGCCTGCGGCTGTTGCAGCTGGCTGACTCTGTCCTCCCGCAATTACGTCACGCTGAACGTGACATCTCGCGGCTGGCGGGCGGTGTCGCGGGGCGCCTGCACATGGCGATCGAATGCCACAGCTGCTTTCAGTGGCTGATGCCCACCATCGATCAGTTCCGCGACGCATGGCCTGAAGTCGAGCTGGATCTGGCCTCGGGTTTCGCGTTTGCGCCTCTGCCTGCCCTCGCCCGTGGCGACTTGGACTTGGTGGTGACGTCGGATCCTCTGGAACTGGCAGGCATTACCTACGTGCCGCTGTTTACCTATGAGGCCATGCTGGCCGTCGCCAATCAGCACCCGCTGGCCAGCAAGCCCTTCGTCGTGCCGGAAGACCTGCTCACTGAAACCCTGATCACCTACCCGGTCGAGCGTGACCGACTGGATATCTTCACGCGTTTTCTCGAACCAGCCGACATAGAACCGGCGCAAGTGCGCACCTCCGAGCTGAGCGTGATGATGATGCAACTGGTTGCCAGCGGCCGTGGCGTGTGTGGCATGCCGCACTGGGCGCTGCATGAATACAGCTCGCGCGGCTATGTGAAGGCCAAGCGCCTTGGCGAAAAAGGACTCTTCGCCACGCTCTACGCGGCGATTCGCGCCGACATGCTGGACGCGCCCTACATGCGGGACTTCCTCCTGACGGCGAAGGACACGTCATTTTCGACGCTGGATGGGGTGAGTGCTGTTCGATGAGGGCCGGGTGACCCATAAAACCTGAAGGAGCCGGCTTGCTGGCGAATGCTTGCGTTCAGCCACCGCATGGCTACGGGCCGAGTGCATGTTTTTCCGCGGCAGCGTGCGTAAATTGCAGGTGTCCTTCCGCTGCTCGGTCGTGTGGAGATTGCATCTGTTCAGATGCTGCATTGGCGTAGCGCAGGTCCGGTTCGCCAGCAAGCCGGCTCCTACAGTGGATCGGCGTAAACACTAAAATCTGCGCCTCGCACAAAATCCGTAGGAGCCGGCTTGCTGGCGAATGCTTGCGCCCAGACGCCATCTACATACCAGACTTACCGCGTTCGCCAGCAAGCCGTCTTCTACAGATCTGAATAGCAAACCGCTCAATGGGGTAGCAAGAACGCCGGTCGATCAGCGCCCGCTGGTTAACCAGGCCTTCTGCAGGCTTCGGTACAGCGGCAATATTGAATCCCGGGTCAACGGCGCCAGGTGCAGTTCATCAATATTCCCGTCATCGACCCAAATCGCTTCTTCGATCTCGGCCGCCGGGGTGACCGGCTGGTCGGCGTGGACGCCATACAGCTGGCAGTTGACTTCAAAGCCCGGTTCGTTCGCTGCAACGGCCGCAAACTCCCCCAGAAACCGCGCTTCATCCGGCACGATCGTCAGGCCCAACTCCTCGCTCAACTCACGAGCCAGCGCCTGAACCGCCGATTCCCCGGCGTCGATCTTGCCGCCCGGCTGCATGAACGCCACGGTTCCGCGCTTGCGCACCAGCAAGGTTTTGCCGTCGGCGCGTGTCAGCAGCGCGGCGGCGATACGCAGGGTCTTCACAGCACCACCTCGGTTTTCAGCGCGCGGGTTTCTTCGGCACGCTCAAGTGCGAGGGTGATCAAGCGATCAATCAATTCGGGGTAGCTCAAGCCGCTGGCTTGCCAGAGCTTGGGGTACATGCTGATGGAGGTGAAACCCGGGATGGTATTGACCTCGTTGATGATGATTTCCCGCGCCTCGGTCACGAAGAAATCCACACGCGACAGGCCCGCACAGCCCAACACGCGATACGCCTGCAACGCCACTTCACGCACCGCTTCGCTCAAGTCCTCGGGTATTTGCGCGGGGATGGCGATGCGCGCCTGGCCGTCGTTCAGGTATTTGGTGTCGTAGGCATAAAAGTCATCATTGGCCACCACTTCGCCGCATACGCTGACCTGAGGCTGATGGTTGCCGAGCACGGCGCATTCGACCTCACGTCCGACGATGCCCTGCTCGATCAGCACCTTGTTGTCATAGTCGAACGCCAGCTTCAGCGCAGCAGCGTATCCGGCCTCGTCGGTGACTTTACTCACCCCGACCGAGGAGCCCTGGCAAGCGGGTTTGACGAACAGCGGCAGGCCCAGTTGGGCAGAGATGCTGACGAAATCCACCGCTTCGCCGCGGTGAAGCACTACAAACGGCGCTACCGAAATGCCCGCATCACGCAGCAGGCGCTTGGTCACGTCCTTGTCCATACAGGCGGCGGAACCGAGTACGTCCGGACCCACGAAAGCAATGTCCAGCAGGCGCAGCATGCCTTGCAGGCAGCCGTCTTCGCCGAAGCTGCCATGGATCAGCGGGAACACCACGTCAATGCGCGGCACCTCGCGCCCCGTCTGCACTTCCACAAATTGCGGCCCGCTGGCGCCCGGCATCAACGACAGCAGACGCCCGGAGTCACTGAGTTTGATGTGCGCCGGGTCGGTCGGGTTGTGCAGGTAATCGTGCTCGTCAAAGCGCAGCCAGTGGCCTTGCTTGTCGACGCCAATCAGGGTGATGTCGTAGTTGTTGCGATCAATCGCGTTGATCACGTTGCGCGCCGATTGCAACGACACTTCATGCTCGGAGGATTGCCCACCGAAAACGATGGCGACTGACTTTTTCAAAGGGGAGGCTCCTGAATTTCAGGTCGCAGAGCTAAAAGCAATTTGACCCGATAGTCCAGTGCCACGGACGCTCGCGAGACGGAATGCAGGAAAAAACGGCAAAAAAAATCCCGCACCCGGGTGATCGACTGTCGATACCCGGAATGCGGGAGCTGCTGCGGTCATCAGTCCTTTTTGGCGCCGGAGCCAAACGTGGCGAAGCGCTTGTTGAACCCGGCGATTCGGCCTTCGGTGGTGGTCTTGCGCTGCTGACCGGTGTACATCGGGTGCGACGCGCTGGACACGTCCAAGGCGACGTAGGGGTAAGTATTACCGTCGGAATGGGTGTGCGTACGGTCGGTATCAACGGTGGAGCCGATCAGGAAAAACACATCGGCAGCGGTGTCGTGAAACAGGACTTGACGGTAGTCGGGATGGATATCGGGTTTCATCGCTGTTCTCCAGAATGTAAGCAATCATGTAATACGTTATACAGTAACCAAACGAAACAGTTCAACCCCAGCCAATTTGTAACCGTTACAACTTTCAACTTTTCCACCGCCTCCCCTGCCGCTAACGTTCGCGCCTTTGACGAGCCAGCCCGGTCCAACCGGAACGGAATGAACGACCCCACCAGGAGGTAGTGCCATGCACTTGATCGACCGATATGAAATGAGCATCGAAGGACACATGAAGCTGATCGACGCACGCAGCGCGCTGAATCATCTACAGCGTCTGGTGCAGGCCACCGATGGCAAGCCTGAGCCAGATCAGCTTATGGCGCTGCTTTCGCCTGTTGTAGCGGCGCTGCATGAGGCCGCCGACGACGTCATGCCTGTCAACGACCGCGACGTGTTCATGCGTCAGGCATGCGAATGGAATTACATTGCGCTGTCGCCGAGGGAGGGGGAAATCCTCCACCAGATCCGCTGCTGCAGTGACGATGGCAAAGAGGAAATCTATGGCGCGATCGGGGAAACCCTCGAGCGCAAGCCTATGCCCGAGCATCGCTGACAGGAGGTTTTATTAACGGGCGAGCGCGGCGGAACGGCCTCTGCAGACGCAGACTGTTTCGGCCGTTGCTTCGCTTCAGACGGCAGGCAGCGCCTTGGTCCGCTCGGAGGGCCGCCGCACGCCAGCGACGATTTTGTCCACAGCCTTGGTGGCGGCGACCATGCCGAAGGTCGCGGTGACCATCATCACCGCGCCGAAGCCACCCGCGCAGTCCAGCTTCACACCATCGCCCACGAAGCTTTTTTGCAGGCAAATGCTGCCATCCGGTTTCGGGTAACGCAGTTGCTCGGTCGAGAACACGCACGGCACGCTGTAGTGGCGAGTTACGGTACGGGAAAATCCATAGTCGCGGCGCAGGGTCGAGCGGACCTTGGACGCCAGTGGATCGTTGTACGTGCGGTTGAGATCGCAGACCTGAATCAGCGTCGGGTCGATCTGCCCTCCCGCGCCGCCGGTGGTGATGATCTGGATCTTGCGGCGTTTGCACCAGGCGATCAGCGCCGCTTTGGCGTTGACGCTGTCAATGCAGTCGAGCACGCAGTCGATATCGGGGGTGATGTATTCGGCCATGGTTTCACGCGTAACGAAGTCCGCGACCGCGTGCACGACACAATCGGGATTGATCTCCCTGAGGCGGTCGGCCATGACCTCCACTTTTGGGCGGCCGACCGTGCTGCTCAGGGCATGCAACTGACGGTTGCTGTTGCTGACGCAGACATCGTCCAGATCGAACAGCGAAATCTCACCCACGCCACAACGCGCCATGGCTTCAGCGGCCCATGAACCCACACCGCCAACGCCGACCACCGCCACGTGGGCCGCGCGCAAGCGCTCCAGGCCCTCGATACCATAAAGGCGGGCGACACCGGCAAAACGCGGATCTTCTGTGCTCATGACCAATACCCCAAAAAACCGGCGCGCATTATAGGGCTTGCGAGCGATCGGGACAGCGGTGAGTTGCAGGCAGCTGGTCTGAAAGTCGCTGATGAGCGGGCAAACCCATCGCTGAACCCAACACCTCCACCCTCCTCATGGCCAAGAACTTCGACACAGGTCAGTTGCCAAACTTTCGGCCCCCTGTACCCTGTCCACCTCCCCCGTTCCCCTCTTGGAACCTGAAGTACCTATGCCATCGCGTAAATTTGGACTCAACCTTGTGGTCGTCGTGGCCATTGCCGCGCTGTTCACCGGATTCTGGGCGCTGATCAATCGCCCCGTGACTGCCCCCAACTGGCCCGAACAGATTTCCGGCTTCTCCTACTCGCCTTTCCGGCTGGGACAAAACCCGCAGAAAGACCTCTACCCGTCCGACGAGGAAATGCGTCAGGACCTGGAGTTGATGAGCAAGCAGACGGACAACATCCGTATCTACTCCGTGGACGGCACGCTCAAGGACATTCCCAAACTCGCTGAGGAGTTCGGCCTGCGTGTGACCCTCGGCATCTGGATCAGCCCTGACCTTGAACGCAACGAGCGCGAAATCACCACAGCCATCGAGCTGGCCAACACGACGCGCAGTGTGGTCCGGGTGGTCGTCGGCAACGAGGCGCTGTATCGGGAAGAAATCAAACCCAAGGACCTGATGGCTGCTCTGGACCGGGTCCGGGCTGCCGTGAAAGTCCCAGTGACGACGTCCGAGCAATGGCACATCTGGGAGAAGTACCCGGAGCTGGCCAAGCATGTTGACCTGATCGCCGCGCACATCTTGCCGTATTGGGAATACATCCCGATGGACAAGGCCGGTCAGTACGTACTGGACAGGGCCCGGGAGCTGAAACGCATGTTCCCGAAAAAGCCGCTGCTGCTCTCTGAAGTTGGCTGGCCGAGCAACGGTCACATGCGTGGCGGCGCGGACGCGACTCAGGCAGATCAGGCGGTTTACCTGCGCACGCTGGTAAACAAGCTCAACCGCCAGGGCTTCAACTATTTCGTGATCGAAGCCTTTGACCAGCCCTGGAAGGCCAGCGACGAAGGTTCGGTTGGCGCCTATTGGGGCGTCTACAACGCCGCAAGGCAGCAAAAATTCAACTTCGAAGGCCCGGTTGTCGCCATTCCGCAGTGGCGCGTACTGGCCATCGGTTCGGCAGTGCTGGCGATGCTCGCCCTCGCGCTGCTGCTGATTGATGGCTCGGCCTTGCGACAGCGCGGCCGCACATTCCTGACCTTCATCGCCTTTCTGTGTGGCTCGGTTCTGGTCTGGATCGGCTACGACTACAGCCAGCAATACAGCACGTGGTTCAGCCTGTTGGTCGGATTCTTATTGGCGCTGGGCGCGTTTGGCGTGTTCATCGTGCTGTTGACCGAGGCGCACGAACTGGCCGAAGCGGTATGGACGCACAAGCGCCGTCGCGAATTCCTGCCTGTCGAAGGGGATTCGGCCTACCGACCGAAAGTCTCGATCCACGTGCCCTGCTATAACGAGCCGCCGGAGATGGTCAAACAGACCCTCAACGCGCTGGCTGCGCTGGACTACCCGGACTTCGAGGTGCTGTTGATCGACAACAACACCAAGGACCCGGCCGTGTGGGAGCCGGTCAAAGCCCATTGCGAGATGCTGGGCCCGCGCTTCAAGTTCTTCCACGTCGCACCGCTGGCTGGTTTCAAGGGCGGCGCGCTGAATTACCTGATCCCGCACACGGCAGCGGATGCTGAAGTCATCGCCGTGATCGACTCGGACTACTGCGTCGACCGCAACTGGCTCAAGCACATGGTTCCGCACTTCGCCGACCCGAAGATCGCCGTGGTGCAGTCGCCCCAGGACTACCGCGATCAGCATGAAAGCGCGTTCAAGAAGCTGTGCTATTCGGAATACAAAGGCTTCTTTTACATCGGCATGGTCACGCGCAACGACCGCGACGCGATCATTCAGCACGGCACCATGACGATGACCCGTCGCTCCGTGCTGGAAGAACTCGGCTGGGCGGACTGGTGCATTTGCGAGGACGCCGAGCTGGGCTTACGCGTGTTCGAGAAGGGCTATTCGGCAGCCTATGCGCACCACAGCTTTGGCAAGGGGCTGATGCCCGACACGTTCATCGACTTCAAGAAGCAGCGTTTCCGCTGGGCGTATGGCGCGATTCAGATCATCAAGCGTCATGCGGCCAGCCTGCTGCGGGGCAAGGACACCGAGCTGACACGCGGCCAACGCTATCACTTCCTCGCGGGCTGGCTGCCGTGGGTCGCCGACGGCATGAATATCTTCTTTACGGTGGGCGCACTGCTCTGGTCGTCGGCGATGATCATCGTGCCCAATCGGGTCGACCCGCCGCTGCTGATCTTCGCAATCCCGCCACTGGCGCTGTTCTTCTTCAAGGTCGGCAAGATCATCTTTCTGTACCGTCGCGCCGTGGGCGTTAACCTCACCGATGCGTTCTACGCCGCGCTCGCGGGGCTGGCGCTGTCGCACACCATCGCCAAAGCGGTGCTGTACGGCTTCTTCACCACCAGCATCCCGTTCTTCCGCACCCCGAAAAACGCCGACAGCCATGGCTTGCTGGTGGCGATTTCCGAGGCCCGCGAGGAGCTGTTCATCATGCTGCTGCTGTGGGGCGCTGCGCTGGGCATCTGCGTGGTTCAGGGTTTACCGAGCAACGACATGCGCTTTTGGGTAACGATGCTGTTAGTGCAGTCGCTGCCATATCTGGCGGCATTGATCATGGCGTTCCTGTCCTCGCTGCCAAAACCGAAATCGGCGGAAGAACCCGCTACTGCCTGAAACAATTGAGCGCTGTACTAAACGGCGGCCTTAGGGTCGCCGTTTTGCTTTAAGATATCTGCCGTTTATCGCCCTGCCTGTAGGCCCGCAGGTGTCCGTGATTGCAGCGAGCGTGTCAGCGAAACCTGAGCTGACGCGCCTCGCGTCCGCGGGCAAACGCATGCCTGCAGGTGATCAACTCAATACCTGCGGACCCTTCATGACAGCCCCAGCCGACCTCTCGCCCACGCTGCAACTCGCCTGCGACCTGATACGTCGCCCATCCGTTACGCCACTGGATGCCGACTGCCAGGCTGTGATGATGAAACGCCTGAGCGCTGCCGGTTTTGCGCTGGAGCCGATGCGCATTCAGGATGTCGACAACTTCTGGGCGACCCACGGCACGCAGGACGGCCCGGTGCTGTGCTTCGCCGGCCACACCGACGTGGTGCCGACCGGCCCGGTTCAGGCCTGGCAGAACGACCCTTTCAGTGCGCTGATTGACCAGGACGGCATGCTGTGCGGCCGTGGCGCGGCCGACATGAAAGGCAGCCTGGCGTCGATGATCGTGGCCACCGAGCGTTTCGTGGCCGACCATCCGAACCACAAGGGCAAGGTCGCCTACCTGATCACCAGCGACGAAGAAGGGCCGGCCCATCACGGCACCAAGGCCGTGGTCGAGCGTCTGGCGGCGCGCCAGGAACGACTGGACTGGTGCATCGTTGGCGAGCCTTCGAGCACCACACTGGTCGGCGACGTGGTCAAAAATGGCCGTCGCGGCTCGCTGGGTGCGACGCTCACCGTCAAAGGCATCCAGGGCCATGTCGCCTACCCGCACTTGGCGAAAAACCCGATTCACCTCGCCGCGCCTGCGCTGGCCGAGCTGGCCGCCGAGCACTGGGACCACGGCAATGATTTCTTCCCGCCGACCAGCTTCCAGATTTCCAATCTGAATTCCGGCACCGGCGCCACCAATGTGATCCCGGGGGATCTGGTGGCGGTGTTCAATTTCCGTTTCTCCACCGAGTCCACCGTTGAGGGGCTGAAACAACGCGTCGCCGCCATCCTCGACAGGCACGAACTGGACTGGCACGTGGACTGGGCGCTGTCCGGCCTGCCATTCCTCACCGAACCGGGTGCGCTGCTGGACGCAGTGTCGGCGAGCATCAAACACGTCACCGGTCGCGACACCCGCGCGTCGACCAGTGGCGGCACTTCCGACGGTCGCTTTATCGCAACCCTGGGCACCCAAGTGGTCGAGCTGGGCCCGGTCAACGCGACGATCCATCAGGTCAACGAGCGTATCCTTGCCAGCGACCTCGACGTGCTGACTGAAATCTACTACCAGACCCTGGTCAAGTTGCTCGCCTGATGCTGACCTGTCCGATCTGCTCCGCCCCGCTCGATTCAGCGGATAACGGTGTCGTGTGCCCGGCCGGGCACCGCTTCGACCGTGCCCGTCAGGGCTACCTGAACCTGTTGCCCGTGCAACACAAGAACAGCCGCGACCCTGGGGATAATCAGGCGATGGTCGAGGCCCGCCGCGACTTCCTCAATGCCGGGCACTACGCGCCCGTGGCGAAACGTCTGGCTGAACTCGCAGCCGAGCGCGCGCCGGCGCACTGGGTCGACATCGGTTGCGGCGAGGGTTATTACACCGCACAAATCGCTCAAGCCCTGCCCGAGGCTGACGGTTATGCGCTGGACATTTCCCGTGAAGCCGTGAAGCGCGCCTGCAAGCGCGATCCGGCTATCACCTGGTTGATCGCCAGCATGGCGCGCGTGCCGTTGCCGGATGCCAGCATGCAGTTCATCGCCAGCGTCTTTAGCCCCCTGGACTGGGCCGAGGCCAGGCGCCTGCTGTCGCCGGGGGGCGGCTTGATGCGTGTGGGCCCCACCAACGACCACCTGATGGAACTGCGCCAGCGTCTGTACGACGAGGTGCGAGATTACAGCGACGACAAACACCTCGCTCTGGTGCCCGAAGGCATGAGCCTGCAGCACAGCGAAACCCTGCGCTTCACCTTGAAACTGGTCGATGGCCAGGCGCGCGCCAACCTGCTGGCGATGACCCCGCACGGCTGGCGCGCCAGTGCCGAGCGCCGGGCAAAGGTCATCGAGCAGGTAGAACCCTTCGAGGTGACGGTGTCCATGCGCTACGATTATTTCGTGCTCCATTGACCGTTTGCAGTAACTGAACCGACGGAATCCGCGAGTGGATTTCCAGAACAACCACGAGGCATCCATGCGCCAACCCGATATCGAGATTTACCTGAAAGACGCTGACGTCGACCACAAGGCAATCACCGCCTGGCTGACTCAAGCGATTGGCCCTTGCACCGAATGGACGCAGAAAGGCCAGACCTGGAAATGCCAGGCGGGCGACGTGCCCGTGACCTGGATTCCCAAAGCCGTGGGCAAATGGAACAGCCTGTGCCTGGACAGCGACAAGACGCCGTGGGACGACGACGTCGCCTGCGGCCGCGCCGCTTTCGCCGCCCTGCACGTTGAAGTCCGCTGCGCCCCGGGCACTTGGGTCGAGGAAGAAAACGACGCGGAGGCCGACCAGTGGATCCGCATCAGTGACGACGGTGAAGAAGAAATCACCTGGCGCACGTCGTAACGTATCGGGCCGCGGGGCTGTCCGGCCCCGCCTCTTTGCCCACGTTTGTCAGATACGGCAAACTGGCGGCCTCGCGGGCATTGCCCCTCTCAGCAGAATTCTATGACCCGTTCCCCGTTTCGCCGTCTTGTGTTCGGCACCGTGCGCCGCCTGCTTTATCTGTGGGTGCGCTCAGAGACGATCAATCAGTCGTCCTTCACCCTTAATCTTGACCGCAGCCGTCCGGTTTTCTACGCGCTGCAAAACCCCTCGATGAGTGATCTGGCGGTCCTCGACACGGAGTGTCGCAAGGCTGGCCTGCCGCGCCCGGTACTGTCCGTGGCGGTGGGCAACCTGATAGAACCGGCGGCGTTCTTTTATCTGACGCCCGCACCCGACTGGCTGGGCCGGCACGACAAGCGCGGCGCGCCCCCGACCCTTGAACGCCTGGTCGGCGCGGTGACTCATAACGCCACGGAAGATGCGCAAATCATTCCGGTCAGCGTGTTCTGGGGTCAGTCTCCGGACAAGGAAGACAGCCCGTGGAAGTTGCTGTTCGCCGACAGCTGGGCGGTGACCGGACGCCTGCGTCGCCTCGTGACCATTCTGATCCTGGGCCGTAAAACGCGGGTGCAGTTCTCGGCGCCGGTTCATGTGCGTGAACTGGTCGACGAGAACAAAGGTTACGAGCGCACTGTGCGCATGGCTCAACGCCTGCTGCGCGTTCACTTCCGCAACCTGAAGACCTCAGTGATCGGGCCGGACCTTTCCCACCGTCGCCATCTGGTGAAAGGCCTGGTTGCCGACCCGCTGGTCAGGCAAGCCATTCTGGACGAGGCCGCGCGGGAGAAGATCACCGAAGCCAAGGCGCGCGACAAAGCCCTGCACTATGGCAACGAGATCGCCTCGGACTACACCTACACTGCGATCCGTTTTCTGGAAGTGGTGCTGAGCTGGTTCTGGAACAAAATCTACGACGGCATCAAAGTCAGTCATCTCGAAGGCGTGCAGAACGTCGCCCAAGGCAATGAGATTATCTACGTCCCTTGCCATCGCAGCCATATCGACTATCTGCTGCTGTCGTATCTGCTGTTTCGCAACGGCCTGACCCCGCCGCACATCGCTGCCGGGATCAACCTCAACATGCCGGTGATCGGCAGTTTGCTGCGACGCGGCGGCGCCTTTTTCATGCGTCGCACGTTCAAGGGCAATCCGCTCTATACCGCGGTGTTCAACGAGTACCTGCACACTCTGTTTACCAAAGGCTTCCCGGTCGAGTACTTCGTCGAGGGCGGGCGCTCGCGCACTGGGCGCATGCTGCAACCAAAAACCGGCATGCTCGCCATCACCCTGCGCAGCTTCTTGCGCAACTCGCGCATGCCCATCGTCTTTGTGCCGGTGTACATCGGTTATGAGCGCGTGCTTGAAGGCCGGACCTACCTCGGCGAGCTGCGCGGTGCAGCGAAGAAGAAAGAGTCGATCTTCGACATCTTCAAAGTCATCGGCGCACTGAAACAACGCTTTGGCCAGGTCTCGGTCAACTTCGGCGAGCCGATCAAGCTGACGGAATTTCTCGACCACGAACAGCCGGACTGGCGCACCCAGTCGCTGGCGCCATTGTTCAAACCGGCCTGGCTCAACGAGACCACGCACCGCCTCGGCGAGCGGGTGGCCCGACACCTGAACGAAGCGGCGGCAATCAATCCGGTCAATCTGGTGGCGCTGGCATTGTTGTCAACCGCCAAACATGCGCTGGATGACCAAGCCCTGGCGCGCGTGCTGGACTTGTACCTGACTCTATTGCGCTCCGTGCCCTACTCGCCCCACACAACGCTGCCCGACGGCGATGGCCGGGCGCTGATAGAGCACGTCAAGGGGATGGATCTGCTCTCGGAACTCAGCGATGCGCTGGGCAAGATTCTGTACCTGGACGAGCAGAATGCCGTCCTGATGACCTATTACCGCAACAATGTGCTGCACATCTTCGCGCTGCCCTCGCTACTGGCGTGCTTTTTTCAGAGCTCGTCGCGCATGAGCCGTGAACAGATTCTGCGCTTCACGCGGGCGCTTTATCCGTACCTGCAACCCGAGCTGTTCATCCGCTGGTCACTCGAAGACCTTGATGAGGTTATCGATCAGTGGCTGACGGCGTTCGTCGAGCAAGGGCTGTTGCGTGTCGAGAACGGCGTGTACCTGCGCCCGGCACCCAGCTCGCGGCATTTCGTGCTGCTGACGCTGCTGTCGAGGGCCATTGCTCAGACACTCCAGCGCTTCTACATGGCGATTTCCCTGCTGCTCAACAGTGGCCAGCACACGTTGACGGCCGAAGGACTCGAGGAGCTGTGTACGACGATGGCACAGCGCTTATCGATCCTTCACGGTTTGAATGCGCCGGAATTCTTCGACAAAAGCCTGTTCCGGCATTTCATTCAGACGCTACTGGACCAGGGCGTGCTGCGCACCGACGAGGCCGGCAAATTGAGTTATCACGACATGTTGGGCGATCTGGCAGAAGGCGCAGCCAAGCGTGTACTGCCGGCGGAAATCAGGCTGTCGATCCGCCAGGTCGCGCTGCATCGCAACGATGACGTCGTCGGCCCCGCCCCGATTGCATGAGCGAATGCCCCTGTAGGAGCCGGCTTGCTGGCGAACGTGGTCGTGTCAGTCACCATTGAGGTGTCTGACCCACCGCATTCGCCAGCAAGCCGGCTCCTACAGTAACCTCCGTAATCACCGAAATCACGGGCAAACGCGGCAATCCCCGCAACAACCCGAAATCACGGGCAAACGCAGCAATCCCCGCAACAACCCAAAATCACGGTCAAACGCAGCAATCCCCGCAACAACCCGAAATAACAGGCGAACGCACCAAACTGTAGGAGCCGGCTTGCTGGCGAACCGGGGGTGTCAGCCCCCACAAATGTGCCTGACCCACCGCATTCGCCAGCAAGCCGGCTCCCACAGTGATCTCCGCAACAACCCGAAATCACGGGCAAACGCAGCAGTCCCCTCAACAACCCGAAATAACAGGCGAACGCATCAAACTGTAGGAGCCGGCTTGCTGGCGAACCGGGGGTGTCAGCCCCCACAGATGTGCCTGACTCACCGCATTCGCCAGCAACCCGGCTTCTACAGTAATCTCGCTCTCCGAGCCATTCGGTTTTTTGGTTGAAAAGGAGCATCACATGAAAGGCATTCTGCTCGCGTTAATGACCTCCGCACTGGCCGCCTGTGCTCATGTGCCGGACAACGTACCGGGGACGGTAGATGGCGAAGTCTTCTATCTCCAGCGCATGGCGCTGCCTCCTGCGGCCACGCTGAAGGTGTCCCTGCAAGACGTCAGCCTGGCCGATGCACCCGCACAGGTCCTCGCCAGCCAGAGCGGCCCGATCAAGGGCCAGGTGCCGCTGCCGTTCCATTTGACCTACGATCAGAAGCAGGTCCAGCCGGGGCATACTTACGCCGTCAGTGCGCGCATTGAAGTGGACGGCAAGCTGCTGCTGATCAGCACCGAGCGCTACACCGTGGACCTGACGCTGGACGAAAAGCCCCCCGTCAAAATTCGTTTGAGCCCGGCGCATTGATCGGGCCGACTCACAGACCGTTGAAAAGGACATTACCCATGTTGCGTCGCTCCCTCTCGTTTACTGGCGTCTGCGCCGGCCTGCTGTTGTCGGCCAGTGCCTTCGCGTTGTCGCTCAGTGACCTGTCCCAATCGGACGCCACCGGCGGCCTGAAGGATGCCCTCACCCAAGGCGCGCAAGTCGCCGTCAAGCAACTGGGCGCGCCAGGAGGCTTCAATAACAACAAAGACGTACGCATCGAACTCCCCGGCAGCCTCGGCAAAGTCGCCAAGAAGATGAAACAGTTCGGCATGGGCGCACAGGTTGACCAGTTGGAAACCAGCATGAACCAGGCGGCAGAAGCCGCGATGCCTCAGGCACAGACGCTGCTGATCGACGCCGTCAAGAAGATGAGCGTCGCAGACGCCAAAGGGATTCTAAGCGGCGGCAAGGACTCGGCTACCGAATACCTGAGCAAATCCAGCCGCGAACAGATTCGCGCCAAGTTCTTGCCGATTGTGAAACAGGCCACTGACAAAGTGGGACTGGCGCAGAAATACAACGCTTTCGCCGGCCAGGCCGCAACCTTGGGTGTGCTGGACACGAAAAGCGCGAATATCGAAGGCTATGTGACGGAGAAGGCACTGAACGGGCTGTTTGAAATGATCGCCAAACAGGAAGAAACCATTCGCGCCAACCCGGCAGCGGCTGCCACCGGACTGGCAAAAAAGGTATTTGGCGCGTTGTGACAAGCGCCGAGGTGCGCGGCGCAATCGAATTTGGTCTTCTTACATAAACAGTCCCGCGTGCCGCGTTGTCCTGACACGGTCCACGTGGGAGTGAGCATGCTCACGAAGACGGCGTTTCACTCACTGGAGAGTCAGCGAATGTACCTGCCCATCTGCGAGCACGCTCACCCCCACAATTGATTCAGAGTGCAGGCGCCATCTGGTTCAGGGCAGTCCCTCATCCTTCTTCACCCTGAACCAGGCCGCATACAGTGCCGGCAGGAACAACAACGTCAGCGCCGTGGCGACGATCAGACCGCCCATGATGGCGACTGCCATCGGCCCGAAGAATACACTGCGTGACAACGGAATCATGGCCAGCACGGCCGCCAGCGCGGTGAGCACGATCGGCCGGAAGCGCCGAACCGTGGCCTCGATGATTGCTTGCCAGCGCCCCACTCCAGACGCAATGTCCTGCTCGATCTGGTCAACGAGTATCACCGAGTTGCGCATGATCATCCCCGACAGCGCGATGGTGCCCAGCATGGCGACAAAGCCGAACGGCTGATTGAACAACAGCAGGAACAGCGTCACGCCGATCAGCCCCAGCGGCGCGGTGAGAAACACCATGAAGGTGCGTGAGAAACTGCGCAGCTGAACCATCAGCAATGTCAGCACGACCACGATAAACAGCGGTACCCCGGCGTTCACTGAATTCTGCCCGCGCGCCGAATCCTCCACCGTGCCTCCGACCTCCAGCAAATAGCCGTCAGGCAACTGAGCGCGCACATCGTCCAGCGTCGGCAAAATTTGTTTCACCAGCGTCGCCGGTTGCTCTTTGCCATAGATATCGGCGCGCACCGTCACGTTGGGCAAGCGGTTACGGTGCCAGATGATGCCCTCCTCGAAACCGTACTCCAGGGTCGCGACCTGGGACAAAGCAACGCTGCCGCCGTTGCTGGTCGGCACCGAAAGGCTGGCAAGACTCCCCAGCTCATGGCGTTCCTGCTCTGTGCCGCGGACCAGGATTTCGATCAGCTCGTCGTCCTCACGGTATTGGCTCACGCTCGAACCGGTCAGCTGGCTCTGCAGAAATCGCGACACGTCACCCGTGGTGATACCCAGCGCCCTGGCCCGGTCCTGATCCACATTGAGATGCACGACTTTGCTGGGCTCTTCCCAATCCAGGTGAACGTTGACCACATGAGGGTTCTCTCGCACCTTCGCCGCCACTTTACGCGCCAGCGCTCGCACCTCGTCGATGTGCTCGCCTGTCACGCGAAACTGCACGGGGTAGCCCACGGGCGGTCCGTTTTCCAGACGCGTCACTCGCGGCCGCAGCGTTGGAAATTGCTCATCCAGCGTCTGGATCAGCCAGGTGCGCAGCGCCTCGCGCTCCTCGATGGTCTTCGCCAGCACAACGAACTGGGCGAAACTTGCAGCTGGCAACTGCTGGTCCAGCGGCAGGTAAAAGCGCGGCGATCCGGTGCCAACGTAAGCGACATAATTCTCCACACCCTCATGTTCCCTGAGCATCGCTTCCAGCCGCTTAACCTGCTCGGCAGTGCTGCTCAGCGACGCGCCTTCGGCGAGTTTCAGGTCGACCATCAGTTCCAGCCGGCCGGATGCCGGGAAGAACTGCTGGGGCACGAAACGAAACATGAAAATCGACAACGCAAACAGCGCGATCGTCAGCACGATCACCGTTTTGCGGCGACGCACGCACCACCCCACCAAACCGCGCACGCGTCGGTAGAACGGCGTGGCGTATGGGTCAGGCGCGCTGGCTCCGGGGCCCTGTCTAGCGGCGTGGATTTTCGCCAGATCCGGCAACAGCCGGGCGCCCAGATACGGCACAAACACGACGGCGGCAATCCACGATGCGATCAACGCGATGGTCACCACCTGGAAGATCGACCGGGTGTATTCGCCGGTACTCGATTGCGCGGTGGCGATGGGCAAGAAGCCTGCGGCGGTGATCAGCGTGCCGGTCAGCATCGGGAAGGCCGTGCTGGTCCAGGCAAAGCTGGCGGCCTTCAACCGGTCATACCCCTGCTCCATCTTGATCGCCATCATTTCCACGGCAATGATCGCGTCGTCCACCAGCAAGCCCAACGCCAGCACCAGCGCGCCGAGAGAGATCTTGTGCAAACCGATGCCCAGGTAGTACATACAGGCGAAAGTCATCGCCAGCACCAGCGGGATCGCCAATGCCACCACCATGCCGGTGCGCACGCCGAGGGAGAAGAAGCTCACCAGCAGCACGATGCCTAGGGCTTCGGCGAGCACCTGAACGAACTCGCCGACACTGGTCTTCACCGCCGCGGGCTGATCGGACACCTTGCGCAGTTGCATCCCGGCGGGGAGGTTATCTTGCAGGCGCGCAAACTGAGCCTCGAGTGCGCGCCCCAGCACAAGGATGTCGCCGCCGTCTTTCATGGCGACAGCAAGCCCAATGGCGTCCTGCCCCATAAAGCGCATTTGCGGTGCAGGCGGGTCGTTGAAGCCGCGCCGAACATCCGCCAGATCGCTGATACGGAACGTGCGGTCGCCCACGCGAATGGGGAAATCGCGGATTTCATCGACAGTTTCGAAGCGCCCGGTGACACGCAACTGAACGCGCTCGCTTGGCGTCTCGAAAAAGCTCGCTGCGACCACGGCATTCTGTGCTTCCAGCGCCTGCTGCACCGACTGCATCGGCAGCCCCAGGGTGGCGAGCTTGACGTTCGACAGCTCGATCCAGATCTTCTCGTCCTGCAGCCCCAACAGCTCGACCTTGCCCACGTCCTTGATGCGTTGAAGCTGGATCTGAATGCGGTCGGCATAGTCCTTGAGCACGGCGTAGTCGAAGCCTTCGCCCGTCAGCGCGTACAGATTGCCAAAGGTGGTGCCGAACTCGTCGTTGAAAAACGGGCCCTGTACGCCGGCCGGAAGGTTCTGCCGTATGTCGCCGATCTTTTTACGGATCTGGTACCACAGCTCCGGTAGCCGGGCCGACACCAGTGAGTCCCGGGCGATGAAGGTGACCTGGGATTCACCGGGACGCGAAAACGAGACAATGCGCTCGTAATCCCCGGTTTCCATGAGCTTCTTCTCGATCCGGTCGGTGACCTGCCGAGACACTTCCTGCGCGCTGGCGCCAGGCCAAAGGGTGCGGATGACCATGGCCTTGAAGGTGAATGGCGGGTCTTCACTCTGGCCAAGCTTGGTATAGGAGAGCGCGCCAACGACGGCCAGCAATATCATCAGGTACAGGACCATCTGCCGGTTTCGCAGAGCCCATTCGGAAAGATTGAACCGCATCCCTTGCTACTCCTTCGCCGCCAGTCTGACCGCTCGGTTGCTGCGATCGACCGGTCGCACCTGTTCGCCTTCGTGGAGCAAGTGTACGCCGGCCGCGACCACCCAGTCGCTGGCCTGCAGGCCACTCAGCACCGGCACCGATTCCTGCCCGTACGCACCGACCTGCACCGGCGTGCGTTTAAGCGTGGAGTCGTTCTGCAGGCGCCAGACGTAGGTCGCGCCGTTTTCCGCGGTGAGCGCCGACAGCGGCACAGACAACGGTGCGGCGTGTTCGGACTGGATGTACACCCGAGCGCTCTGGCCCAGCTCAGCCGGTACCTTCCCGCCGGCAAACGCTATGCGTGCGGCGAAGGTGCGCGAACGCGGATCAGCGGCCGGAGACAGCTCTCGGATGCGGCCGGGAAAGCGCTGCTCGCGCTGGGTCCACAGCTCGACGGACACCGGATCGCCAATCTTGAAACGGCCGTAGTTCTGCTCCGGCAGACTGATCGAGACCTCCCGTTCGCCATCGGCGGCAAGGGTAAAGACCGTCTGCCCGGCCGCCACCACTTGCCCGACCTCCACCAGTCGTCTCGCAATCACACCCTCTTGAGGCGCACGAAGCACCGCGTAGCCGGTCTGATTATCGGCGACGGTCAATTCTGCCTTGAGCTGTCTAAGACGGGCGTCCCCGGCGCGGTAGAGATTCTCGGCGTTGTCGTATAGAGACTTGCTCACCATCTGGCGGTCCATCAGCGTCTTGTACCGGTCACGCTCGGAGCGGACCGTCTGCAGATTCGCTTCGGCTGCTGCCACCTGCGCCCGGATGGCGTCCTGTTGCAGGCGTACATCCTGCGCGTCGAGCTCGGCCAGCGGCTGATTGAGCTTGACCCGTTCGCCTTCCTCGACCAGGCGTTTGCTGACCTTGCCGGGAATGCGAAAGGCGAGCTCGGGTTCGAGGCGGGCGCGAACTTCGCCGGGGTAGCTGTCCATGGACTGGGCAGATGGCAGCGGTTGCACCACCATGGCAGGCCGCACCGTGGTGGCAGCCGGTGCTTGCGGCCCGCAACCGGACAGCGCCGCGATCAAACAGACCGGCAGGGCAAAGAGCCGAGCAAGAAACAGGGCATCGCGCAGCATGGTGAGGCACCTTGGGCAGAGAGCTTGGAATAATTGTACTGGCGAGTATATTTAAAATTACCGAACTGAACAGTCCACTAATAGATCAAGATGCCTAAAGACTCCATGAACGACTCCACATCCTCCAGCGGGCCTGGCCGCCCCAAGGATCTGGCCAAGCGCCAGGCGATTCTTGAAGCCGCCAAAAACCTGTTTGTGCGTCACGGCTACGCCAATACCAGCATGGACGCCGTTGCGGCTGAAGCCGGGGTCTCCAAGCTCACCGTCTACAGTCACTTCACCGACAAAGACACATTATTTTCCTGCGCGGTGGTCGCTCGCTGCGAAGAGCAAGTGCCCGAGCTGTTCGTCGACGTGCCGATGGATGCGCCGGTAGAGAAAGTATTGCTGGGTATTGCCAGAGGGTTTCAGACGCTGATCAACAGCCCCGAGTCGATTGATCTACACCGGCTGATGATCACCCTGGGGACGCAAGGGTCTTCGCTGTCGCAGGTGTTTTTCGAGGCGGGCCCACAGCGCATCCTGCAAGAGATGGAGCGGTTTCTGACGAAACTGAACGGCACACACGGCCTGCACTTTGACTCGCCGGCCAGCGCCGCCGGGCATTTTTTGAGTTTGATCAAAGGCGTCTGCAACTTCCGGCTGCTCATCGGCACCGGCGAGACTCCCGATGAGCAGACCGGCGAACAGCATGTGCGGGAAGTGGTGGCGTTGTTCATGAGGGCATATCGGGTTTAGGGAGGTCATCGCTTCCTGAACGATCGGCTTTAGCCGGCGAGACGGCGGTCGAGGCACCGCAGAAGGGTGCCTCGGTTAATCAGCGAGGCTCGTGCATCGGGCAGCCGTTGTGGCTGGCGCGAAAACCGGAAGACAGCTCATAGGACGGTTTGCGCACCCGCATGACGCCGCCCAGGGGACGATGCTCGACAACGCCATGCCAGGGGCTGAATGCCATGCCATCGTCCATTTCCAGCTGGCGTTCATCTGACCAACTGTCCTGCGGCGGCACCTCGATCCGTGCCACTGTCACGAATGGGCTGAGGTCTTCAGGCCACTCCACCGAGGCGTCTTCTATCGGCATTTTTTCAAGGTCGATGGCGAGCTGGATACGCACTTCCCACACCCCGCCCTTGCCCGCAAAGTGGCTGCGTACCGCTTCCCGCAAACCGTCTGGATGCCCGTCGAGGTCGACTGGCTGGTCGGTTAACGCAGTTAACTCAGTGGAAACGGGTACCACACTCAACTTCGCGTAATAACGACCATAGAGAAACGGCACGACGCTGTTATAGGTTTCACCGAGCAAGTGAGTCATGGGGTGACCACCCAATGATTTGAGCGTACCACTCTCGCCGCCCGCAGCCTCCACCACCGATTCCAGCCCGCGGAACAGTGCCGACAACGCCTTCTTCATGTTCGGGACTTTATCAGTGGTCTTGGCGAGCAGCTTCAGGGTTTTGAGGAAGTCCTTGGGGGTGGCTGCCGTGAACGCTTTGGCGTTTTGCATCACGAAATCTTGCGTGACTTCGCCTTCACTCCCCGGTAGCCGAGCGCCCTGCACACCCACCAGCTTGATGGCGAGCCCACGCGGGGTCGACACTTTATCGTCCAGCAGGTCGCCCGGGTTGGTAGAGAAGCGCATCTTCAGCGCGAGCGTGCCGGGATGAGCAAACACCCCCTGTGCCAGTTCGGGCGGCAGGTTCTCCAAAATGTGGATCTGGCCATGCAGCAAGCCATGCGCCTTGGCGTGCACGCTGCGTATGGCGTGGCCGCCATCCTTGTAGGTGGCTTCCAGGATGCTGTGCATGGCGTCTGCCAACTCTCGGCTGGTCTGAGCCTCGTCATCAGGTATCTGCTCGAACCGCGGCTCAAACAGCAAAGGGGTCACAGACAAAAGGGAAGTGCTCATCGGGTTATCTCCGGCAATCAATCAGGCCATGGCAGGCCACCGATGAGCGCACGCCTGGAATGGCGGCTTGTCTGGCATCGGCGTAGCAGATGACTGCGCAGACGATTGCTCGGTTCAGGGCAAGTCGATGAATTCAACTCTGCCGAGGGCGCTACGACGCTCCAGATCGGCGTCGGCGGCCGCGCTGCCTTGCCCTCGCCTGACCTCCATCCCAAGTTTCAGGCGCCTTTCAACGCCTTCTTGGGATAGATATCGTAGCGGCTGGACTTGCCGTCCAGCGCGTATGACGGTTTTGCACCTGCGATGCACGGGGCCTTGCGCGGGCGCTTGACCACCACGCGATGACTGGCCAGCGCCAGCGCCGCCTCAAGCAGCGCCGGGGCGTCCATGTCGTCGCCCACCAGTGGCCGGAACAGGCGCATTTCCTTTTTCACCAGAGCGGTCTTTTCGCGGTGGGGAAACATCGGGTCGAGGTAGATGACCTGGGGTGGCTCGCCCTGCCATTGCCGGATCAGATCGATGGAGTTGCCGGTCAACAAACGCATCTGGGCGATGATCGGGCCCACGTCCAGATCCTGTGCCCCCCGCGCCAGACCGTCCTCAAGCAGTGCGGCGATGATTGGCTGCCGCTCGATCAGGCTCACTTCGCAACCCAGACTCGCCAGCACGAACGCATCCTTGCCCAGCCCAGCGGTGGCATCCAGCACCCGCGGCCGCACGCCAGGCTGGACGCCGACGGCCTTGGCGATCATCTGCCCGCTGCCGCCGCCAAACAGCCGCCGGTGCGCTGCTTTGCCTTCCACAAAATCCACCCGCACCGGGCCCGGCGCGTCGCCGCCCAACTGCTGCAACTGCAAGCCGTCGGCTGCGACTTGCAAGGCAAAGTCCGCTTGGGCATCGTCCAGCGGCAACGCCAGTCGCTGCGCCCACTGCACTGCTGTTTGCTGCCCGTCGGGGGTCAGGCTGTCGACCCGAATGCGGCTGCCCGCGTCATGCTCAGTCATTGTCTCTAAACGCTCAAAATTTCTTAATGATTGGCAACATCTGCCGATAACGAATGTATCCGGCATTTTGCCAGACCCACGGCATGTACTGAGCGCTTATGTCAGACATTCAGCAAACCTCATCCATAGGCTACTTGTCGTACGCAGGCGATTACAGCGTACGCAATACCGAAACCCTGAGCGGCGTCACGCAGCTCTGGCAGGATGCGTTTGCCCGTGCGATGGCCCAGCAGGTGGACGATAACGCCGCCACGCCTGCGCCCTACAGCGCCATCGCCGCCACTACCGACAACCTGACCGGCGAGCCGATTGCCGGCGCTGCGGTCCTGGGCAAAATCGTCGAGCAGCGTGAATGCCCGGTTCAGGACAAGGAAATTGCGCCACCGGAGCCGTTGTTTCTGCCGATCGCCGAGTTCGAGTGGGACCTGGCCGACAAGCCCGCCAAGCCTTTCACTGTGCTGGAAATGATCGAGCAGCAGCGCAACCTGGAATTTGATGACACGTGGGTCCGCCCGACGGTCCTCAACCCTTACGATGACACCGTGGAGCCCGGCCCGGGCCCTCAGCCGCGTCCGTTGTTCCTGCCGATCGCCGAGTTTGAATGGGATTTGGCCGACAAGCCTGCAACGCCGTTCAGTGCCGAAGAAATGACCGAGCAGCAGCGTCATCTGGCGTTCGATAACGGTTGGGCACGACCGATTGTGTTGCAGAACCTGCGCATCGCTGCCTAAACCCAAGCCCGCCGCTTCTCAAATATCGGGGAATCACCGGGGTGGCCCTCCACCTTGCTCGCGAATGCGTTGGGTCAGGCTATCACTGCGGCGACGAGATACACGCCTTCGCGGGCAAGCGCGCTCCTACAATGGGCGCGGCATTGCCCCTGATTGATCTTCCCCGCGCCCCGCGTGGGAATGAATCGCGTAAATCTCATCAGCGACAGACTCGCCAGCGACCCATGTCCAGATGAAAGTGATTGCGATGCGCGGCGTTGTAGTCAGGGCTCAACACCGTGTTGAACTGCTTGCAGGCGCCGTCCCTGACCGCCTTTAGAAACCGTCCGTTCTCTCCTGCGTCGTCCCAGTCCCTGAGCACCGAAATCCTGCGCCCGTCCGCCAACCTGAACCCGGCAATGTCCAGCGCGTTGGCCGAAGCATGCTGACTCAAACGTCCTTCGCTGCGGTTATAGACGTTTCGGCAAGCGAAGCTGCCCAGGTGATCGATCTGCGTGACCTTCTGCCCGAACACCGACTGCGCGGCGGGCTGCAATTGATGAATATCGAACAGCGCATAGGCGACCGCGAGGCGGCAGCTGGACAGAAAGCTGCTGCTCAGGGCGACATCGCCACCCTGGATACGCAGGGTGTTGATGAGCGGACATTTGGCGTTGGCCGGGCTGTCCGCCTGCCGGGCATAGCGCAGGCTGGAAGTTTGCAGCGCGGCTACGCACAACGCCGGATCCTCCTGCAATCGCCAGAGCTTGAAAGGGGTCAGCAGATTGGGCTGTTCCTGCACATTCAGCGGAGCCCATGGGTTCCAGCGGTCCGCGACCGGCAACCAGCCACGCCAGATGGAAAACGCAGCCACTGCGCCGAGCAGAATGAGCAGAAGAAAGACAGTTGAGCCGCGCATCCAGTAAGGATCTCTTGTGACGGGCGAAAGGGTCCCCCCTATCTCGACCTCAGAGCAGCCCCAGTTGCTCCACGTGCGGACCGCGATCAAGCTCCGGCAAGTCGGGCAGCCCGGGCAGCAGCGTCATCAATTGATGATGAAAGCGGCGAGCAAGCTCCGGGGAAGCGATGTTGTCCGGCGTGTGCAAGAACACCGAAGGGGTGCGCCCTTCTTCGATCCAGCCGGCAACCTTCTCGGCCCACTGCACAATGAAGCGCTGGTTGATGGCTTGATCGGGCCCGCCGATAAACCGCACTTGAGGGAAGGCCGTCAGCGCCGCCGGACGGGGCGGAACCTTGGGCTTTTGCGACTGCGCATGCAGCACGGCAGGATCGCTGGAGACGCTGCTGAACAGCGGCCTTGAATCCAGGCAAATCCGTTCCACGCCGCGATCAAGCAACAAGCGATTGAATTGACGCTCTTCCTCGCCCTTGCTGAAAAAAGCCATGTTCCGCACTTCCACCGCCAGGGACCGGCCTTGCAGCGCATCAATGAATGCAGCGAGTTCGTGCAAGCGCTGGGGGCCAAAGCTCGCCGACAGCTGCAACCATAACGGTTCGATTCGGCTGCCCAGCGGCGCGAGCAGTTGCAGAAAATCCTCCACCGCGTCGAGGTGCTCGCGCAGGTCGCCTGCATGGCTGATGTCACGGTGGATTTTTGCGCTGAAGCGGAAGTGCTCGGGCAAGGCGTCAGCCCAGCGCTGGACAATCGCAGGCTTGGGTCGCGCGTAGAACGTGGTGTTGCCTTCGACGGCGTTGAACACCTGACCGTAAAGGCCGAGCAGATCACTGTCCGGGGCGTCCGCCGGGTACAGGGATTCACGCCAGGCTTTTTCGCTCCAGGACGGACATCCGATGTAGTAAGGCGGGTGGGGAAGATTCAAACGTGGAGATCGAGCCCGGAGACTTCGAGGTCCCAGTCGACGAACGTCGAGGTCGTCAGGTAGCTGCTGAGTGCGTGAGCCACGCGGGTGCTCATGGCACGGGGGAAAATGATGTCTTGCTGACGCGCCGGTACGTTTGCCGTGGTGCCGGTCTGGCGACGGGCCGTCTGCGGAACCACCTCAATCACATCGTTCACTTCCTCGAACGTGCCTTCCACCGCCGCAGAATCCCTGCGGGGCTTGCGCTTGATCGGGTAGGTACGTTGTAGAGGACCGGTGATTCGCATCATGCTTACTCGGCGTCGGATAGTGGCAATTTAATCTCACAGCTTGCCATCAAGCAAACAGGTGAACGATAACTAGACCACACTTATTGCCAAATGTTTAAAGGCGCGCAGACTTTATGCAGATTTGTCGCCGAACGGTCATCAGCAGTGTGACCTGGGTCGCAGATCGAGCGTAGCGCGGCCAATCCACCCAAGCGGGTTGGGATGAATGCTCAACGCGCCTTCGGCGTCGCCACTTTGTCGCGCAGATAAACCGGTTGAGCATCATCGGCAACGATGGCCTCGCCCCGATGCCAGGCGAACGTGCCCAGGGTCAGCAAATCCTGAGCGTGAGGCAAGAGCTTGGCGTCCTGGCCTGCAACATCTACCGCGATGCGCCCGGCGTAGCCCCAGCCGGTGCCGGCACCGAACCAGTCGCCCGTTGCTGCGCTCGGCAAGGCTGCCATTTCGGGGGGCATGACAGCCTCTTCGCCGACAAGCTTCATCTCCCCTCCCACCTCGTGGTAGCAGCCCCAATAGACCTCGTCCATGCGCGCGTCGATGGCCGCCGCGACCTGAGCAGCGCCCTGCTCGCGGAACGCGCGTTGAGCCAGCGCAGCGAGGTTGGAAACCGGAAGCACCGGGCGATCCAGACCGAAGGCCAGGCCCTGGACGACACCGATGGCAATACGCACGCCAGTAAACGCACCCGGCCCGCGCCCGAAGGCAATGGCATCCAGCGCCGACAGACCGATACCCGCCTCGGCCAGCAGGTCTTTAATCATGGGCAATAGCTTTTGCGCATGCAGGCGCGGGATCACCTCGTAGTGAGTCAGCACCTTGCCGTCATGCAGCAAAGCAACTGAGCAGGCTTCAGTGGCGGTGTCCAGGGCCAGCAAGGTGGTCATCGGGGTTTCCATCATCAGGCGAAAAAGGGCCGCATTATAAACAACTACGGCCCGCAAGCGGGCCGTTGTTCAACGCATGAGCAGGCAAATCAGCTCAGGGCTTCAAGCACCTTGGCAGTGATCTCTTCGACCGTGCCCACGCCTTCGATGTGACTGCACTTAGGCATGCCGTCCTGCGCCTGCAGCTTGGTGTAGAAATCCACCAGCGGCTTGGTCTGAGAGTGGTAGACCGACAGGCGATGACGCACGGTGGCTTCGACATCGTCCTTGCGCTGGACCAGTGGCTCGCCGGTGACGTCGTCCAGGCCTTCCACCTTCGGCGGATTGTACAGCGTGTGGTAAACGCGACCGGAGCCTTCGTGAACGCGGCGACCGGAGATGCGCTTGACGATCTCTTCGTCATCGACCTTGATCTCGATGACGTAATCGATGGCCAGACCGGCGTTCTTCAGGGCTTCTGCCTGGGGAATGGTGCGGGGGAAGCCGTCGAACAGGCAACCGCCTGCGCAATCCGGTTCCGACAAACGATCCTTGATGAGGCCGATGATCAAGTCATCGGACACCAGACCGCCGCTGTCCATGACGCTCTTGGCCTTCAGGCCCAGCTCTGTGCCGGCCTTCACCGCAGCGCGCAGCATGTCGCCGGTGGAGATTTGCGGGATCTTGAATTTCTCAGTGATGAACTTTGCCTGAGTACCTTTGCCGGCCCCGGGAGCTCCCAGCAGAATCACGCGCATTGTTGTGCTCCTCAAATTTTTATAGAGATATCGTCGGATTCGCCTAAATGGGGCCAATCGCAAAATTTACTGACCCAACGGCCAAAGGCTGATCAAGATACACAGCCGATTCATGCCGCACAAGACGCCGAAAGTCGCAGTAACCCGCGAAAAACCAGTAGCTTGGCATCGATCGGCGCAAGGACGCGCAGACGTGCAACCGGGTAACGCCGCACTGCATCGAGCGTTCGCAACGCGGCTGAATGAAGGCAGCAACTTCACGCAGCCGCGCCGGGGGGTCGTTAACCGGTGTTGCGCAATCCGGCCGCGATGCCCGCCACAGACACCAGCAGCGCCTGCACCAACGGACTGTCCAGGCTCGCTTCCTGCTGACGCGAGCGCGCGAGCAACTCCGCCTGCAATAAATGAAGAGGGTCCAGGTAGGTGTTGCGCAGGCTGATGAACTTCAGCGTTTCGGGGCTGTGGGCCAGTAGCCGTGATTGCCCCGTCAAGCCAAGCACCACGTCACACGCCTGCGACAATAGGCCGCGCAAATGCGTCCCCAGATGCAGCAGCTTCGGTTCTACCAGGCGTTGATCGTAGAGCTGAGCGATGTCGCTGTCAGCCTTGGCCAGCACCATTTCCAGCATGTCGATGCGAGTGCGGAAGAACGGCCACTGTTCGCGCATCTCGGCGAGCAGATCGCCCTGCCCGCGTTCCAGCGCCTTGCTCAGCGCGCTCTCCCAGCCCAGCCATGCCGGCAGCATGAGGCGCGTCTGGGTCCAGGCGAAAATCCAGGGAATGGCCCGCAAGCTTTCGACTCCGCCTTCGCGGCGCTTGGCCGGCCGGCTGCCCAGAGGCAGGCGACCCAGCTCCTGCTCCGGCGTCGCCTGCCGGAAGTATTCGACGAACTCGGGGTCTTCCCTGACCACGGCGCGGTAGGCCTTGACGCCATCAGCGGCCAGTTCGTCCATCACCTGACGCCAGGCAGGCTGCGGCATCGGCGGAGGCTGCAAGGTCGCCTCCAGCACAGCCGCCAGATAGAGGTTCAGATTTTGCTCGGCGATGTCCGGCAAACCGAACTTGAAGCGGATCATCTCGCCCTGCTCGGTGGTGCGGAACCGCCCAGCCACAGAGCCCGGCGGCTGCGACAGGATGGCCGCATGCGCGGGGCCACCGCCACGACCCACGGTGCCGCCGCGGCCATGGAACAGCAGCAGTTCCACCTGTTGCGCACGGCAGATATCGACCAGCTTTTCCTGCGCCCGGTATTGCGCCCACGCTGCAGCAGTGGTCCCGGCATCCTTGGCCGAATCCGAATAGCCGATCATGACTTCCTGCGGCCCTTCGAGGCTCTGGCGATAAGCAGGGATGCTCAGCAGCTGCTCAATCACCGGGCCGGCGTTATCCAGGTCGGCGAGCGTTTCGAACAACGGCACCACACGCATCGATCGCTGCAGACCGGCTTCTTTCAGCAACAGTTGCACGGCCAGTACATCGGACGCTGCGCCCGCCATTGAAATGACATAGGAGCCCAGCGATGCGGCAGGCGCAGCTGCCACTTCGCGGCACGTCGCCAGCACCTCGGCGGTGTCAGCTTCGGGACTGAAATGCGCCGGCAGCAGCGGCCGCTTGTTGTCCAGCTCACGCAGCAGGAAGTCGATGCGCGTCTGTTCGTCCCACTCGTTATAGCGACCGAGGCCCAGGTAATCCGTGATTTCGCTCATGGCCGAGCTGTGCCGAGTGGAATCCTGACGCACGTCCAGCTTGACCAGGAACAGGCCGAAAGTAACCGCGCGCCGCAGGCAGTCGAGCAGCGGACCGTCGGCGATCACGCCCATGCCGCATTCGTGCAACGACTCGAAACACAATTGCAGCGGTTCCAGAAGCTCACGGTTCTCGTGCAGCACCTCATCGGGGGCAGCCTGCGTGACGCTCAACGACGCATGGGCCCAGTTGCGGGTCGCCCGCAGCCGTTCACGCAGTTGTTTGAGAACGCTGCGATAAGGCTCGGCGCTGTCACCGGCGGCAGCCATCAGGGCCGGGCTCGCCTGTTGCATTGAAAGCTCGGCGGCCAGTTGATCGACGTCCCGCAGGTACAAGTCGGCGGCCATCCAGCGCGCCAGTAGCAGCACTTCGCGCGTCACGGCTGCAGTGACATTGGGGTTGCCGTCGCGGTCGCCACCCATCCACGAAGCAAAGCGGATCGGCGCCGACTCCAGCGGCAGGTGTAAGCCGGTGGCGGCATGCAGGGCCTGATCGGCCTTGCGCAGGTAATTGGGGATGGCTTGCCACAGGGAATTTTCGATCACCGCGAAGCCCCACTTCGCTTCGTCCACAGGCGTAGGACGCACGCGACGGATCTCTTCGGTGTGCCACGCCTCGGCGATCAGCCGCTGCAGACGCTCGGTGATCTGCTCACGCTCGTGGCGATTCAGATCACGATGGTCCAGCGCTGCCAGCTGGGCGGCGATGGCATCGTACTTTTGAATCAACGTGCGCCGCGCCACTTCGGTCGGGTGCGCGGTCAGCACCAGTTCGATTTCCAGGGTGGTGAGTTGTTGCGCCAGCGCGTGCGGGGTCTGACCGGCCTGCTTCAGACGCTCCAGCAGCTCGGGCAAGACCCTCGACTCAAAGGGCTGCGGCTTGCTGTCGTCGCGACGATGAATCAGCTGATACTGCTCAGCGATGTTGGCCAGGTTAAGAAACTGGTTGAATGCGCGCGCCACTGGCAGCAATTCATACTCGCCCAACCCCTCAAGACTGGAGCTCAGCTGTTCGGTGCCCTGGGTCGATGCATGCCGGTCAGCCTTGGCGCTTTTGCGAATGCGTTCGATCTTGTCGAGAAAATCAGCGCCATGCTGATCACGAATCGTGTTGCCCAACAGCTCACCCAGCAGGTGAACGTCCTCGCGCAATCGTGCATCGATATCAGCCATCCAGCCTCTCCTTCAGCTTTATTGTTTTCACAGGTCGGCGTTCATGGGGATTGGGTCATCCCCTATGAGCCGCTCGAGTCCGCCACCTGAAAATGGCCGCTGCCCAACGGGGCGTCAAGAAGCCTTTTATGGCTGCCCAACGGAACGGCTGCGGGGGTTTCGTTTCTATCTCTATCGAGGGCCAGGTGTATAGAGCGACAAATCCATAGCCCTGCGCAACCCTCGGGACATTTCCCGTGCAGAGGGAGCTAGTCTCAGTCACACGCTTCGCCAAGGCCAGGCCCGACATCCAACGCCCGTCGTACGACGGAACTGATGAGGTATTCATGAAAATCCGAGAGCTCGCCGAACAGTGGGAACAGAACGCCAAGGGTCGTCTGACCGAGACTGCCTACGCCATTCATCTGGATGTCGAGGCGGCCGCACGCCTGGCCGCGATTGCCGAGATGTATCCCAAGCGAACGCCCGAGGAACTGCTGGGTGAGCTGATAGGCGCCGCGCTGGAAGAACTGGAGGCCAGCTTTCCCTACGTGCGCGGTCAGCACGTTGTCGCGACGGACGAAGAAGGCAACCCGCTTTACGAGGATGTGGGTCCGACGCCCCGCTTCCTGGAGTTGTCCCGGCGTCATCTGCAGGAGATCGCGGACCGCGAAGCGCTGTGATCTGCCTGCTGGAGGCCGCGATGCAGGGTTTTTTCCTGTGCGAATCGGCGTTACGGGACGGTCGGCGTTATGCGTCATTTTTTTGAGCGTCAAATTCACAACACGTAACAAATCCTGACCCTGTGTTTGAAAAAATGTCTGAACTATTCAAAAAACGCAGCGGTCCGACCAGTTAGCCATTGCAGGAAAGCCGCCATATGGCAGCGGACGTGACGAAATACTATCCATCCGCATGTGCTCATCGCTCAATGGAACAACCAAGTTTTCAGGAGTTACGAAATGGAGTTGACCACCATGAACACCAGCACTGCCAAAACCACGTTCAATCGCCTGCGCGGCCTGAAGCTGGCTGCGCTGGCGCTGGGCACCAGCGTTCTTCTGGCTGGTTGCGCAGGTAATCCTCCAAGCGAGCAGTACGCCGTGACCCAGTCGGCCGTCAATGCCGCTGTCACTGCTGGCGGTACCGAATACGCCGCCGTTGAAATGAAGTCCGCTCAGGACAAATTCAAGCAAGCCGAACTGGCGATGCAGGAAAAGCACTACGACGAAGCTCGTAAATATGCCGAACAGGCCGAGTGGGACGCACGTGTAGCCGAGCGTAAGGCTCAGGCCGCCAAGGCACAGAAAGCGGTGCAGGATGCTCGTCAGGGCGTCAATGAGTTGCGTGAAGAAGGCATGCGTCAGGTTCAGCCTGTCACTCAGTAATCCCTCGCAATTCAAGCATTGGCCATCGAGTTAAAGGACGAAAATATTATGCGTAAACAAGTACTTATTCCTGCCCTGCTGGCTCTGAGCGTTGGTCTGGCGGCGTGCTCTTCGCAGCCGAACGTCAACCTGGAACAAGCCCGCACCAATTACTCGGCGCTGCAAAGCAACCCGAAAGCCACTGAACTGGCCGCGCTGGAAACCAAAGACGCGAGCGAGTGGCTGGACAAGGCTGATGCTGCGTACCGCAACAACGATGACCAGAAGAAGGTCGATCAACTGGCTTACCTGACCAACCAGCGTGTTGAGTTGGCCAAGCAGACGATCAACCTGAAGACTGCTGAAAACGACCTGAAAAACGCATCGGCCCAACGCGCTCAGGCACGTCTGGATGCTCGCGATGCTCAGATCAAAGCGCTGCAGAACAGCCTGAACGCCAAGCAAACCGAACGTGGCACCCTGGTGACCTTCGGTGACGTACTGTTCGATCTGAACAAGGCTGAGCTGAAGTCTTCCGGTCTGGTCAACGTGAACAAGCTGGCCCAGTTCCTGTCGGAAAACCCGGATCGCAAAGTCATCGTTGAAGGCTACACCGACAGCACCGGTTCGGCCGCTTACAACGATTCGCTGTCCGAGCGCCGCGCCAACTCCGTGCGCATGGCACTGATCAAGATGGGCGTAGGCCCAGAGCGCATCGTTGCCCAAGGTTATGGCAAAGAGTACCCGGTGGCTGACAACGCCAGCGCCTCGGGTCGTGCCATGAACCGTCGTGTGGAAGTGACCATCTCCAACGACAACCAGCCAGTAGCACCGCGCTCGTCGATGCAGTAATGCGGTAGTAACGGCAACAAAAAGCCCCGCCTGTTGAAAGACAGGCGGGGCTTTTTTCTGCCACAAATGCGATTAATCCGACACTACGAGCGCTGTGGGAGCGAGCTTGCTTGCGCATCAGCGTGTTCCGACGTTAAAGAGGCGAGCAAAGGTGCAGCCTCTTCGTGAGCAAGTTCACTCCCACAAATCCTGGGCGCGCGGACTGTCACTCATGTTGCTCTGTCGCTCTATCGCTCAGCCGCTCTGCCCCTTACGGTTGAGACGACGACGGCGCGCTACCGGTTTGAGGATCAGGGTAATTGGGGATTTCGCCCAGCCTGCGCAGGCCATTGAAGTGCTGCGGATCGTCCAGATAACGAACCATGACCTCTCGCCAGGTGGGGTCACCGAAGGTCTGAACATGAGGCCCGCGGGTCAGTTGCAGCACTCGCGGCAACGGGGCAGCCTGATACAAGCTGATGCCGTTGTGCAGCGGCACTTGCGTGTCGTCCAGGCTTTGGAATAGCAACATCGGCGTGCCCTTGAGCTGAGGCATGCCATTGATGGCGCTGTCGGCATCGGGGATCACCCATGACAGCGGCCGCTTGAAGGGCCAGGTGAGCCAGGCTGTGCCGAGGGTATAACGCGCCACCTCGCGGTAGCTTGCCGGAACGCCATCAAGCACCAGCGCTTTGACCCGCGCGCGCTGCTGCGGATGTTCGGACAGGTAGTGCACGGCCAGCGCCCCGCCAATACTCTGGCCGAGGACCACCAGAGGCTTGCCCTGCACTTCGGGTGCGGCGTTCAGCCAGTCAAAAGCCGCGTCGATGTCTTGGTAGATGGCTGGCAGACTGGGCTCACCCTCGGACAGGCCATAGCCGCGATAGTCCACCAGCAGCACTTGATAGCCCTGCTCCGGCAACCACCCACTTCCCGTCAGATGCCACGCCATGTTGCCGCCGTTGCCATGCAGGTGCAGCACGGTGCCCTTCAACGGTACGCCGGGCTTTGCCGGCAGAAACCAGGCGTTGAGCCGGGTGCCGTCGGCGGCGGTGAGAGTGACATCGCGCCAGGCCAGGTGCGCTTTGTCCGGCGTCAGCGGCAGACCGCGTTCCGGGTAGAACAGCAGTTCGCTGCAGCCACTGAGGGTGATAGCGAGGAACAAGATGAGAAAACGCTTCAAGCGATGTCCTTGTTTTCATGATAACGGGCACGACACACAACCGTAGGAGCCGGCTTGCTGGCGAACGCGTCAGTGGAGTCAATATCTGCGCAGCTGACCCAACGCCTTCGCCAGCAAGCCGGCTCCTACAGGTTCCCCGACCAATGCGTGGCTCTTGCATTGGTCGTTTCGCCCACAGGCATGAAGGCCTCACAGGATATTCGAGTAATCCGCTTCGATCCGGTTCAGGTTTAGGTTCAGGTTCAGGTTCAGGTTCAGGTTCAGGTTCAGGTTCAGGCTCAGGCTTAGGCTTAGGTGATGGACCTTAATGCAATCTACGTCAATCCGCAGCACAGGCCACGACCTATCCCGCGACACACGACCGTAGGAGCCGGCTTGCTGGCGAACGCGTCAGTGGAGTCATATCTGCGCAGCTGACCCAACGCCTTCGCCAGCAAGCCGGCTCCTACAGGCTCCCGGCCAATGCGTGGATCTTGCATTGGACGTTTCACCCACAGGCATGAACACTTAACAGGATATTCTAGTAATCCGCTTCGATCCGGTCCTGCTTCAGGTGATGGACCTAAATGCAATGTACGACAATCCACGACCTAGCCCGTGACACACGACCGTAGGAGCCGGCTTGCTGGCGAACGCGTCAGTGGAGTCATATCTGCGCAGCTGACCCAACGCCTTCGCCAGCAAGCCGGCTCTTACAGGTTCCAGGCCAATGCGTGGATCTTGCATTGGTCGTTTCGCCCACAGGCATGAATGCCTCAAAGAATGTTGGAGTAATCCGCCTCGATCCGGTCCAGGCTCAGGTGATTGAGGAAGTTGGAGAAACACATCCAGGCCGAGAGCGCGTTCATGTCGCGGAACTGATCAGGCAGGTATTTGGGCGGCACCACCAGGCCTTCGTCCACCAGCTGGCGCAACGTGCGCATGTCTTCCAGCGTGGTCTTGCCGCAGAACAACAGCGGCACTTGCTCCAGCTTGCCCTTGCGCACGGCAAGCTGGATGTAGTTGTAGACCATGATGAAGCCCTTGAGGTAGGACAAATCCTTGGTAAATGGCAGACCGGTAGGCACCGAGCCGCGGAACACACGACTGGCGTTGCCGTAGCTTTCCGACATGCCGAAGCCCTGCTCGCGGTAGAAGTCGAACACCTGCAGAAAGTCCGCCCCCTCCTCGGCCATGTGAATCGCCCGGGTGCGGTTGGTCAGTTTGCGCAGGCGGCTTGGGTAGGAGGCAAAACCGATGATCTCCATCAGAATCGCCAGCCCTTCCTGAGTGACCGTCGACGAGGGCGGCCCCTTGGACAGGAAGGTACAAATCGGCTGGTTCTGGCCGTTGAGCGTGGTGCCAACGTGTACCAGCCCTTCGTGGACCTCAAGGGCGCGCACGTCACGCTCGTTGAACATCGCATCGCTGCGGATCTTGATGTAATCCGCCCCCGCCGCTGCGTCGGCCACGATGCCGTCGGACTCGAACACCCGGATCGTCTCCTCCGCCTCCCCAAACGTGCGATTGAGCCGGGTCTGCAGCATGGCGACGGCGTCTTTGGCCGTCAGCAGTTTCGGCTCATCCTTGAGATCGCCACGCCCGGCAATGTTGTTCAGGTAATCCGACAGCATCATGCCCAGATCCGAAAGCGTCGGGTCCCCCGCATGAAACGCATCGGAAGCGGCGCCGTAGAGCTCCTGGGAGATCAGGCCGAAGTCAGGGGTGCCACGCGCTTCGAGCATGCGGATGACCATCCGGTACTCCTTGCACATGCGGCGCATGATTTGCCCGACCGGATTGAACTGGCCGAGTTGCCGTGTGATGTCGCGTTCAATGTTCTGGAATTCCAGCTTCACCGCGCCCGAGTCAAAGCCCAGCGGGCGATTTTCGTAGTAGGCGCGATCGACTTCGGGCATGTGCTTGCCTTTGCCGTCGAGGAAGGTTTTGCGGACGTTGTCATCCCACTTCACGGCATCAAGAACCCGGATCGGGGTCTGCGCCAACACGATACGATCGGACAACGTGCGAATAGTCTGTTGGTATTCGTCCACCCGGAACCCCTTATTGAACCTTTGCGCTATTTGGTCATGCGCTGATATTGAGCCGCTTTGAGAAAGACGTCGGAATTGGCCGGGTCATCAAGGTAGGCGAAGACTTTGTCCATCGAACTGGAGATCAGCATGCCATCGCCCTTCACCGTATCGACGCGCTCGCCATCGAGAACCTTCTGCTCGACCAGCTGCTGAAATCGCTCCAGGTCGAGGTCATAGACCACCAGTTCGTCAGCGCCGTTCTCGTTGTCCATCAGATCGAAACCGGCGATGACGTAATTGGCCCCGTATTTGGCAGGTAGCGCCGCAGACACGTACCAGCGGCTGCCATGGCGCGACACAGTGAAGACGTACTCGTCGCGGTGCTTGCGGTCGCCTTTGCGGTAGCTCACCGCCTTGTAGCGCTCGGGACCGGCGCGGCTGATTTCCAGCTCGAGTGGCTCGCCCCACGCGTTTTTGCTGCTCCAGGTGCCGAGCAATTTGGGCGGGGCAGTGGTGCTGAGCGGGATCGGGTCCTTGAAAGTCACCAGGCATCCGCTCAACAGCACGAACGACATGGCGAGCAACACGCTCCAGACTTTCATCGGGTTCTCCTTGAGGTATCAGCCAGCCATCGGCTTGGCAGTGCCCAGTACCAGATGCATCTGGCGAGTAAGAATAGCGAGCATTTCTTCGTCGGCGTCGGGTTGAGGTCCACTGAGCAGGCCCTGATATTCCATCCGGCAGATGAGCCCCGTCAACACTTGAGCATCCAGCTGTGGCTGAAGCGAGCCCATGACCTCGAGAAACTGGGCACTGCCTTGCAGCAATATCTGCTGGTGGGCACTTACCAGTGGCGCCAGACGCGGGTTGATCAGGGCTTCAAGACGGAATGCGTGCTCTGCAATGAGCTGGTCGCGGCGGGTCAGCAATTGATGGCGCACGTACTCCATGGTCATCCGGGCTATTTCGTCCGCCAGACGCGCGCGGGCCTCTGCGCTGCCGTCGTTGCGGGCAACCATCTCGCGCAGCAACGCCTCGGTGCTGGTCCACAACTTGGCCATGTAGGCGGCGCTGCGCTCGACGTATTGAGCGAAGGCATCGGTGAGCAGGTCATCGATGTCCTTGAAGTAATAGGTGGTCGCAGACAGCGGGACCTGCGCCTCGGCCGCCACCGCACGATGCCGCACCGCCCGCACGCCATCGCGGATGAGAATGCGCATGGCAGCGTCGAGAATCTGCTGGCGACGCTGCTCGCTGCCCTCTCGACTCGCCTTGCGGCCCTGATACCGAACACTTTGTGCGACGGCCGTGGCCATGCCAGCGGCTCCCTTTTGAGGGGTCATGCGGTTCACGACGGGGTTTCCTTTTTTGAATCATTCAACATACATCACCTGACGTCGGCGCCTGAACCGACGCCTTCGCGGGCGAGCGCGCTCCTACAATCGACCGCGGCCCATACTCAATCGCGTGCGGCGCGATTCCCGCAATGCGGGTGATCCCCTGTAGGAGCGCGCGTGCCCGCGAAGCTGTTGATTGGCGGTGCGAGCGCCTGATCGCAACGCTTCTGATCTGATGCAGGAACGCGCTTGCTCGCCACATTCTTTGCGTCGGGCCTGCCTTCTGTATCTGATCAGGCAAAAAAAAGCCGCCCTGCACAGGCGGCTTGTTTTAACGCTTAGGCTTGCGGCCGCATGTGCGGGAACAGGATGACATCGCGTATGGACGGCGAGTTGGTCAGCAACATGACCAGACGGTCGATGCCGATGCCCTCACCCGCTGTCGGCGGCATGCCGTACTCCAGCGCGCGAACGAAGTCGGCGTCGTAGTGCATGGCTTCGTCGTCGCCGGCGTCCTTGTCGGCCACTTGCGCCATGAAGCGCTCGGCCTGATCTTCCGCGTCATTGAGCTCGGAATAGGCGTTGGCGATCTCGCGACCACCAATGAACAACTCGAAGCGGTCAGTGACGTTCGGGTTTTCATCGTTGCGACGGGCCAGCGGCGAGACTTCGAACGGGTACTGAGTGATGAAGTGTGGCTGCTCCAGCTTGTGCTCGACCAACTCCTCGAAAATCATCACTTGCAGCTTGCCCAGACCTTCGAAGCCCAGCACCTTGGCGCCGGCTTTCTTGGCGATGGCGCGAGCCTTGTCGATGTCGTTCAGGTCATCGGCGGTCAGCTCAGGGTTGTACTTGAGGATCGAGTCGAACACCGACAGACGAACGAACGGTTCGCCGAAGTGGAAGACCTTGTCGCCGTATGGAACGTCGGTGCTGCCGAGCACCAACTGCGCCAGCTCGCGGAACAGCTCCTCGGTCAGGTCCATGTTGTCTTCGTAATCGGCATAGGCCTGGTAGAACTCGAGCATGGTGAACTCGGGGTTGTGCCGGGTCGAGACGCCTTCGTTACGGAAGTTGCGGTTGATCTCGAACACTTTTTCGAAACCGCCTACCACCAGACGCTTGAGGTACAGCTCTGGCGCGATGCGCAGGAACATTTCCAGGTCCAGCGCGTTGTGGTGCGTCTCGAACGGCTTGGCTGCAGCGCCACCGGGAATGGTCTGCAACATCGGCGTTTCGACTTCGAGGAAGTCGCGCTTCATCAGGAAGCTGCGGATGTGGGCAATGACTTTCGAGCGGACGCGGAAGGTTTCGCGCACGTCTTCGTTGACGATCAAGTCGACGTAACGCTGGCGATAACGCTGCTCGGTATCGACCAGGCCGTGATGCTTGTCAGGCAACGGCCGCAGGGATTTGGTCAGCAGGCGCACGCTGGTCATTTCGACATAAAGGTCGCCTTTGCCGGAACGGGCCAGGGTGCCTTCGGCCGCAATAATATCGCCCATGTCCCAGGTTTTGACCGAAGCCAGGGTTTCTTCCGGCAGCGTCTTGCGATTGACGTAGACCTGGATGCGTCCGGTCATGTCCTGAATCACCATGAAAGAGCCACGGTTGAGCATGATGCGCCCGGCAACCTTGACCGGAATCGCCGCTTCAGCCAGCTCTTCCCTGGTCTTGTCAGCGTACTGTTGCTGCAGGTCGTTGCAGTAGTTTTCGCGACGGAAGTCGTTCGGGAAGGCATTGCCTTTGGCGCGCTCGGCTGCAAGCTTTTCCTTGCGCAGGGCGATCAGGCTGTTTTCTTCCTGTTGCTGGGCTTGCGGGTCGAGTTGTTGGTCGCTCATGTCTTGATTATCCATCACAGGTTCGTGGCCCTTCGTCTGGCCGGGAAGCGCGACGAAGGATCGCGGGCGGCGACGTCGTGAGGACGCGCCCGACCCGCAACAGTGGTGTGGCGATTACAGGCCCTGTTTAAGGCTCGCGATCAGGTATTCGTCGATGTCACCATCGAGCACCTTGTCGCAATCGCTGCGTTCGACGCTGGTGCGCAGGTCCTTGATGCGCGACGCATCAAGCACGTACGAGCGGATCTGGTGACCCCAGCCGATGTCC
This sequence comes from Pseudomonas sp. ME-P-057, assembly GCF_030208975.1. NCBI lineage: Bacteria > Pseudomonadati > Pseudomonadota > Gammaproteobacteria > Pseudomonadales > Pseudomonadaceae > Pseudomonas > Pseudomonas sp. ME-P-057. Next base: position 264,016 of record NZ_JARVSX010000033.1, on the reverse strand, counting down.
GACTTGGTGTCTTCCAGCGCTTGCGAAGCCGCGTTGCGCTTCTGCACTTCCTGCTCGTACAAGCGCGCCCGCAACATCTTCATCGCGGTGTCTTTGTTGGCGTGCTGGGAGCGCTCGTTTTGGCAACTGACCACGGTGTTGGTCGGAACGTGGGTGATCCGGACCGCCGAGTCGGTGGTGTTGACGTGCTGACCACCGGCGCCCGAGGAGCGGTAGGTGTCGATGCGCAGGTCCGACGGGTTGATGTCGATTTCGATGTTGTCATCGATTTCCGGCGACACGAACACGGCCGAGAACGAGGTGTGGCGACGGTTGCCGGAGTCGAACGGGCTCTTGCGGACCAGACGATGTACGCCGATTTCGGTGCGCAGCCAGCCGAACGCGTATTCGCCTTTGATGTGGACCGTGGCGCCTTTGATACCGGCGACTTCACCGGCCGACAGTTCCATGATGGTGGCGTCGAAGCCACGCTTGTCAGCCCAGCGCAGGTACATGCGCAGCAGGATGTTCGCCCAGTCCTGGGCTTCGGTACCGCCGGAGCCGGCCTGGATGTCGAGGTAGGCGTTGTTCTGGTCCATTTCGCCGCTGAACATGCGGCGGAATTCCAGCTTCTCCAGCGACTCGCGCAGACGCTCGACTTCAGCGGCGACGTCGTCGACGGCGGCCTGGTCTTCTTCTTCAGCGGACATCAGCAGCAAGTCTTTGGCGTCTGCCAGACCGGAGCTCATTTCGTCGAGGGTGTCGACGATCTGCGCCAGCAGCGAACGCTCGCGCCCCAGCTCCTGGGCGTAAGACGGGTTGTTCCAGACGTTTGGATCTTCGAGCTCGCGGTTAACTTCGGTCAGACGATCATGCTTTTGATCGTAGTCAAAGATACCCCCGAATGGTTTCGGAGCGCTCGGAGAGGTCCTTGATGCTGTTTAGGATCGGGTTGATTTCCATGGTAGGCAGCACTCGCAGGCGATTTTCACAAAGCCGGCGAGTATAGCGCAGCCACACCTGCGATGGCAGTCCGTTGGGCAGGGTCAGCAAACGGCGCGGGAGGGAGAAGCGCCCCGCAAAGGAGCGCTGCGCCTTATTCAAAAACGTGAAGCTGCAGAAGCGGCAGCGTGCAGAGTGGCTGGCTCCAGCCACCCTGCACCGCCGCAGGAGAACTACTTCCGGGTCACCTTGAACGAGGTCCCGACTGGTTTATCGTTGTCGTCAGCGTCGATCAGATAAAACTCATACCTGCCCGGAGAACCCAGATTGTTGGGCGCATTCCAGGTACCGCCAGTGGAATTTGCTGGTGGTCCGAAGGGTACCAAAGAGACCTTACCGTCAGCTCCTTTGCGCATCAAAAAATACCTTTCCGTGTTGCCGATGCCACTCAACTTTATGACATGCTTTTCAGTGCTGCCGCCGTTCGAGATCACGGTTTCCGAATCGCCTTCAGTGACTCTGGTGATGTCAGGTTTCTCAGCCATTTCCTGATTCCTTCCATGTATAGGTGGGCTGCTGGACGCCATCCATTGCGCGGAGAGCCTCCAGCCAAAGACCACTGTCCTGGTCAGGCGAGCGCCTGATGTTCGCGGATTGTGGTTGGAGGAGTATGCGCGCGAATGCGCGGCGGGGAACCTGTCACATGTGACAGTCGGCCGTTGTCCGCTGGACCTCGGAGGGATGAGTGCAGGTAAAGGCAATTAGGCCCGGTCTATCACCGTCAACCTATCCCCGAACCTTGCCAGGCGCAGCCGGCGAGAAAACACCGCTTGCGCCGGACTACCCCACCGCCACCTGATTGCGTCCATTGTGCTTGGCCGCATACAGCCCTTGATCCGCGCTCTGAATCAACTGCCTGCTGTGGCTGCCCACCTGCGGCACAACGGTTGCCAAGCCAATGCTGACCGTCAGGCTGGAGCCCTGGCTGGGGGCGATGTGGGGGATGTTCATGCTGGCGATGGATTGGCGCAGTTTTTCTGCCAGCAGACGTGCCCCGCCTGGCGAAGTATTGGGCAGCACGAGGGCAAATTCTTCGCCGCCATAACGGGCCGGGAGGTCGGACGGACGGCTGGAGTTGGCGCGGATGGCCTTGGCGACCTGACGCAGCGCTTCATCCCCTTCGAGATGCCCAAACGCATCGTTGTAGGCCTTGAAATAATCCACGTCGATCATCAACAGCGACAGCTGCGTCTGTTCGCGAATGGAGCGGCGCCACTCAAGTTCCAGGTATTCGTCGAAGTGTCGGCGGTTGGACAGCCCGGTCAGGCCGTCGGAATTCATCAGGCGCTGCAACACCAGGTTGGTGTCCAGCAGCTGCTGCTGGCTGACGCGCAATGCACGGTAGGCCTCATCGCGCTGCAGCAGGGTCATGTAGGAGCGCGAATGATAACGGATGCGCGCTACCAGCTCGATGTTGTCGGGCAGCTTGACCAGATAGTCATTGGCGCCGGCCGCAAAAGCGGCGCTCTTGATCAGCGGGTCTTCCTTGGTCGAGAGCACGATGATCGGGATGTCACGGGTCTTGGGATTGGCCCGGTACTCGCGCACCAGGGTCAGACCATCCAGACCGGGCATGACCAGGTCCTGAAGGATCACCGTCGGCTTGATGAGGATCGCCTGGGCAATAGCCTGATGCGGGTCTGCGCAAAAATGAAAGTCGATGTTTTCCTGATGCGCCAGCCCGCGCCGGACAGCCTCGCCGATCATGGCCTGATCGTCGACGAGCAACACCATGGCAGCGTTTTCATCCGTGGCGTTCAGATCGTCCAGTTGCAAATCATGCATGCAGGGTCTCCTGGTCACAGGCGTGCTGTGAAGTCACCTGGAAATTCATTGGGTGAATACCTCTTTCAAGCGAGGTGCGATCGAGTCCAGTGAGCGAATTTCCATGGCAGCGTCGATGGCGGCCGCCGCTTTGGGCATGCCGTACACCGCACAGCTTTCCTGATTCTGGGCGATGGTCAGAAACCCCCGCTGACGCATCAGCTTGAGTCCCTGCGCGCCATCTCGGCCCATGCCGGTCAACAAAACACCCACTGCGTCACCATTCCAATAGCGGGCCACACTTTCGAAAAACACGTCGATGGAGGGCCTGTAAATTTCGTTAACCGGCTCTGCGGTGTACGCCAGCGTGCCGTTCTTGAGCAGACGAATATGGTGGTTGGTGCCCGCCAGGAGCACCGTCCCCGCTTGCGGGGGCTCGCCGTCGCGCGCCAGCCTGACCTCAAGCCCCGAAGAACTCGTCAGCCATTGCGCCATCCCCTCGGCGAATACCTGGTCCACGTGCTGCACCAGCACAATCGCGGCCGGAAAACCCTTCGGCAGCGCCTTGAGCAGTATTTCCAGCGCCGCCGGCCCGCCAGCCGATGAGCCGATAGCGACCAACCGTTGACGCTGCGCCGAATCGCGCACCGGTGGCGGCGCCGGGCGAGCCCGCGTGTCTCGCTCGCCAATGAGCCAGCCTATATTAAGAATCTTGCGCAACAAAGGTGCGGCTGCATCCTTGGGATTGCCAGCACCCAGGGCGGGCGTGTCGACCACATCCAGCGCGCCGTGGCCCATGGCCTCGAACACCCGGTGCACGTTTTGCTCGCGGTCCACGGTAACGATGACGATCGCACACGGCGTCGCCGCCATGATACGTCGAGTCGCCTCCACGCCGTCCATCACCGGCATGATCAGGTCCATCAATATCAGATCGGGCGTCAACTCGGCGCAGCGCTCGACCGCCTCGGCGCCGTTGCCCGCGACCCACGCTATCTGGTGCGCCGGCTCGAAAGCCAGCGCACGGCGCAATGCTTCTACGGCCATGGGCATGTCGTTGACGATGGCGATCTTCATCCCTGCGCATCTCCTATCAACTCCACGACTGCATCGAGCAGCGCGTCGTCATGAAAACTGGCTTTGGCCAGGTAGTAATCGGCGCCGGCGTCCAGGCCGCGTCGGCGGTCTTCCTCACGGTCCTTGTACGACACCACCATCACCGGCAGCGATTGCAGACGGCTGTCGCGACGCACCAGCGTCACCAACTCGATGCCGTCCATGCGCGGCATGTCGATGTCGGTGATAAGCAAGTCGAAATCCTCGCCACGCAGGGCATTCCAGCCGTCCATGCCATCGACGGCCACCGCGACTTCATAGCCACGGCTGGCCAGCAATTTGCGCTCCAGCTCGCGAACGGTCAGCGAGTCGTCGACCACCAGCACGCGTTTGCGCGCACGAGTATCCGCCTGACGATTGCGCCGATCAATGCGTTCGAGGCGGCCGGTGTTGAGCAGCTTCTCCACCGACCGCAGCATGTCTTCGACGTCGATGATCAGCACCGCCGAGCCATCGTCGAGCAATGCGCCAGCGGAGATGTCCTGAACCTTGCCCAACCGTGGATCGAGGGGCAGGACAACGAGGGTGCGCTCGCCGATAAAGCGTTCAACGGCGACGCCGTATACCGCTTCGCGCTCGCGGATGACCACCACCTTGAGCACGTCTTCGCTGTGCTGGCTGGCCGGACGGTTGAGCAACTGGCTGGCGGCAACCAGACCGACGTGGCGCTCCTCGTGCCAGAAATGCTGTCGTCCTTCCAGTTGCACGATTTCATCGGCGCGCACATCCCGCATGCGCTCGATGTGCGCCAGCGGAAAGGCATACGCCTCGCCGCCGACCTCCACGACCAGGCTGCGCACCACTGAGAGCGTCAGCGGCACTTCCAGGTGAAAACGGCTGCCCTGCCCGGCCCGTTGATCCAGTTCAACACCGCCGCGCAGCTGCCGGACCATGTGCTGGACGGCGTCGAGCCCGACGCCTCGACCGGACACCTCGGTGACCTGGTCGCGCATGCTGAAACCGGGAAGGAAGAGAAAGCTCAGCAGTTCCTCTTCGCTCAGCTGTGCCGCGGTTTCGGCTGGCGACAGCTTGCGCTGGATGATGTTCTGGCGCAGGCGTTCCAGGTCCACACCCGCGCCGTCGTCAATCAGCTCGACCACCAACAGACCCGCCTGATGCGAAGCCTTGAGCCGAATCAACCCTTCGGCAGGCTTGCCGCACGCCATGCGTTGGGCGGGCAATTCGATGCCGTGGTCGACAGCATTGCGCAACAGGTGAGTCAGCGGCGCTTCGAGCTTTTCCAGCACATCGCGATCGACTTGAGTTTTCTCACCCTCGATTTCCAGACGGACTTGCTTGCCCAGCGAGCGGCCCAGGTCCCGCACCATGCGCGCCTGCCCCGCCAGCACGTCAGCAAACGGCCGCATGCGACAGGCCAGCGCGGTGTCATAAAGCAGTTGCGCGCGTTGCGAGGCTTGCCACCCGAACTCGTCGAGGTCGGCCGTCTGCTGGATCAGCAAATGCTGCGCTTCCCCCAGCAAACGTCTTGCTTCATCGAGGGCTTTTTGCGCGTCGGGATCGGCATGGGCGCCAAGCAGCGCTTCGAGGCTGTCCAGCGCGCGGGTGGCGCCGGTCTGCGTGCGCTTGACCCGCTGCATCGCCGCCAGATAAGGCTTCAGGCGCTGAGTTTCGACCAGCGACTTGCTCGACAGGTCGAGCAGGTTGTTCAAGCGTTCCGCAGTGACGCGCAGGACCCGTTCGCCGGTCTCTGCCACGCGTCGCTCGCCCGGCTTGTCCAGTTTGAGACCGGGGTCTGCCACAGCCTCGGCGACGTGGCTGGCGATGACGATGGCCTGCTCTTCGGCGGCCAAATCCTGGGCAGACTGCAGCGAGGTGACCAGCGATTGCGCATTGGCCAGCAGGATGTCTTCCAGCGATGGCGACGCAGGCGGCAGGAGCACGGTTTTGGAAGCGGTGTCGGCGCTGACCATGTTATTCATCAGCGCCACATAGCCGTCGATGTCCGCCTGAGGGACGTTGGCCGCTGGCGTGGCGATGCGCATCAACAAGTCAGTGCCCATCAGCAAGGCGTCGATGTGCTCGGGCAACAGGAGCAGCCGCCCTTCTTGCGCACCAACCAGACAATCCTCCATGACGTGGGAAACGCTGACACCCGCGTCGACCCCGACAATGCGCGCCGCTCCCTTGAGCGAATGGGCGGCGCGCATGCACGCCTCCAGCTGATCGGCCTGGGTCGGGTTGCGCTCCAGCGCCAGCAGGCCTGCGCTAAGCACCTGCGTCTGGGCTTCCGCTTCCAGAGTAAAGAGTTCGAACAACGACGCGTCGCGCATCTGATCGGGCGTCATGTCAGGCTCCGGTTAACCGCCGACAACAGCTGGTCTTCATCGAGCAGGCGCAAGCTGCGGCTTTTCCATTGCACGACTCCGCGGGTGAAGCGCGCATTGCTGTTTTGCGCGGGCGCCGAGGCGGTGTCCAGCAGGCGCGCCTCGATCGCGTGAATGCCGTCGACCTCATCGACCGGCACCACGACCGGGCCGCCGTCAGCCGAGACGATCAACATGCGCGGCAGCGTTCGCGAATCGCCAGCGGGAACCACGGAGGGGTCGAGCCCCAGCAGTTCGACGAACGACAGGCACGCCACCAGGGCGCCCCGCACATTGGCGACACCCAGCAAGGCGCGCGAACGCTGGTGCGGAAGCGAGTGAATGGCTTGCACGGGCGAGACCTCCACCAGGCAGCGGGTTGGCAGGCCGAGCCACTCCTCACCCAGACGAAACACCACGGTGGAGCGGGTTTCGACGTCGACGATCAGCTCATCGCTGTGGACCGAGACGCGGTGCTCTTGCGCCAGGGAATAGCGGTCAAGCAGCCGCGTTGCCGCCGCTGAATAGACGGAGCAATTGCGGCAATGGATATGCTCGACAAGCAGCGGGCAGGAGCGGTCCCCGTGAATACCGATGCGGTTCCAGCAGTCGTCGATGGCCTCGGCGCTGCTGCTGACCAGCTCTGTGTGCGGCTGAGTCATGGGTTGCGTCCCTCTTTGCCGACACCCCGTGCCGCGCGCGCCTGCAGGCGTTGGGCCCCGGCGCTGTCACCCTGGGCGGCGAGCAATGCCGACATCTGCGCCAGGGTTTCCGGGTGCTGCGGTTCCAGGTAGAGCGCCTTGCGATAAAACCCTAGCGCCGCGCCGGTATCACCCGCCACTTCACTGAGCAGACCCAGCCAGTAAAACACCGGCGCAACGGGGTCGTGGCGCTTGAGATACTGCTCGCAGGCCGCTTTGGCCTCGCTGCTGCGGCCTTCGTTGGCAAGGGCCGCGATACGGCGTATCAGCTCCGCAGCTTCGGTGTTACTGGCATTCGGCGGGAGAACCACTCCGGCGGAGGGCTTCAGCGCGGCCCTGCGGTCCTCCATGCGAGCAGGGACAGCCAAGGATCTCGGCGCAAAGGGTTGCGCAGGCGCCGCGCGGTAGTGAGAGCCCGACGCAGCGCCACGCATTGGCGAATCGCTGCGCTGCGGCGACACGGGTGGAGCAGGCGTAAATAGGTAGGGGTCGGCCGCTTCGTCGCGCCGACGGAAAGCAAAGGACTGGGCGATGCCGATCGACACCATGCCCATGCGCCCAAGCAGGCTACCTTCGGCGGGGCCGATAAACAGGACGCCGTCGTCGCGCGTCATTCTTTTGAGCACCTCGAAACCCTGGCGCTGAGTCTCGAGGTCAAAGTAGATCAGCAAGTTGCGGCAGAACACGAAGTCGTACGCCGACTGGGCCACGGCCAAAGTCGGGTCGAGCAGATTGCCGGACTGGAAGCGGACCTGTTCGCGCACCCGGTCTTCCAGGCGGTAGCCGTCATCGGCCGCACTGAAGTAGCGCTCACGAAAGCCCAGCTGATCGCCACGAAACGAGTTTTTGCCATATACGCCGTTGAGTGCGCGCTGGATGGACAACGGGCTGATATCCACGGCCTCCACACTGAATTGCGGCGCGCGCAAACCGGCATCAAACAACGCCATGGCGATCGAATACGGCTCCTCACCGGTGGAACACGGCAAGCTGAGGATGCGCAGAGGGCGAACACCCTTGAGCTGAGCCAGCCGTGCGTTGGCGAGCTTGCCCAGTGTCGCGAAGGATTCCGGGTACCGGAAGAACCAGGTCTCGGGGACGATCACCGCTTCAATCAGCGCCTGCTGCTCTTCGGCCGACGTCAGCAGCGTCTGCCAATAGTCGTCAGCGTCCCGCGCTTTTGACAACGTGCAGCGCTGGCGCACCGCGCGCTCGACAATCGCCTCGCCCACCGACGCAACGTCCAGCCCCATGCGGTCCTTGAGAAAAGCAAAAAAGCGCGCGTCGCTGCTCATGGCATCGCCTCGATCGGGCCAAGGCAGATGGGGCGTTCGGGAAACAGCAATTCGCGCACGGCGTCGCTGAGCAAGTCCTGCACGCGGATCCACTGCAGCAGGCCGTGTTCATCCTCACGCACCGGCCCCAGATACGGCGCCTGCGGGTTATCCAGCCCGTATGCCTTGAACTCGTGGGGCGAGCAACGCAACGTGTCGGTCGCCTGTTCAAGGATCAGACCCAGCCACTGCACGGGACGATCACCGCCGAGACGATAGTGCACCAGCACCAACCGAGTACTGGTGCGTGCCTGCGCAGAATGGCCAAACGTCAGCGCACTGAGGTCGATGACCGGCACAATGGTGCCGCGGTGCGCAAACACCCCGGCAACCCACTGCGGCGCCTGCGCGATAGGCTTAAGCACCAGGCGCGGCAGCACCTCGGCGACTTCTGTCGCTTCCAGCGCATACCGCTCGGGGCCGATACGGAACAGCAGAAACAGCTTGTTCTTCGGCAATATGGCGGCGCTGCGCCTGGCTGAGTGCTCAATCATGGGCCTGACTCAGACTTTGAATCGCGAAACGCCGCTGCGCAGGCCGACTGCCACCTGACTCAGCTCGTCGATGGCGAAACTGGCCTGGCGCAGGGACTCAACGGTCTGACTGCTGGCATCACCCAACTGCACCAGCGCCTGATTGATCTGCTCAGCGCCGGTGGCCTGGGCCTGCATGCCCTCATTGACCATCAACACCCGCGGCGCAAGGGCCTGCACCTGATGGATGATCTGCGAAAGCTGCTCGCCGACCTGGGTCACTTCGTACATGCCGCGGCGCACTTCTTCGGAAAACTTGTCCATGCCCATGACCCCGGCCGACACCGCCGACTGGATCTCGCGGACCATTTGCTCGATGTCATAGGTGGCCACGGCGGTCTGGTCTGCCAGACGCCGAACCTCGGTCGCGACCACAGCAAAGCCTCGGCCGTACTCGCCGGCCTTTTCGGCCTCGATGGCGGCATTGAGCGACAACAGGTTGGTTTGGTCAGCGACTTTGACGATGGTCACGACCACTTGATTGATGTTGCCGGCCTTCTCGTTGAGGATCGCCAGCTTGGAATTGACCAGATCGGCCGCGCCCATGACCGAGTGCATGGTTTCCTCCATGCGCGCCAGGCCTTGCTGACCGGAGCCGGCCAGAACCGAAGCCTGGTCCGCCGCCGATGTCACTTCGGTCATCGTGCGCACCAGATCCCGGGACGTCGCGGCGATTTCACGCGAGGTCGCGCCAATTTCCGTTGTGGTCGCCGCCGTCTCGGTGGCGGTGGCCTGTTGCTGCTTGGACGTCGCGGCGATCTCGGTGACCGAGGTGGTCACCTGAACCGAAGAGCGCTGCGCCTGGGACACCAGCGCGGCGAGCTCGGCCACCATGTCGTTGAAGCCGGTCTGCACGGTGCCGAACTCATCGTTGCGGTCCAGCGCCAGCCGGGTACTCAAGTCGCCGGTGCGCATGGTGTCGAGGATTTTCACGATGCGGTCCATTGGCGCGAGAATCGCACGCATCAACAGACCACCGCAGGCAGCGGCCGCCAGCAGGGCAATGACCAGAGAAATGCCGAGGGTGATTTTGGCGCTGGAGACCGCCGTCTGGATGGCATCGGAGGCCTTATCGGCAGCCGCCTTGTTCTTGGCGCCGAGGGCATTGAGCACCTTGCGGCCCTCGACCCACATCGGGGTCAACTGCTCGGAAAAAATCCGCTGCGCGAGCGCGTAGTTGTCGCCCTGATAGGCCGCGAGCACGCCGTTGAGCACTAGCTGATAGCGCTCGCGCAATTGCAGAAACTGCTCGAAATCGGTGCGGTCCGACTCGTCAAAAATGCTCTTCTGGTAATTGACGATCTGCGCCTGCAGGCGATCTTCAAATTCCTTGTACTGGTCTTCTTCGGCGCTGGTCAGATCACGACCAACGCCCTCAGCCAGCAAATGCTGGGTACTGACATAGCTTTCGACCCAGGCGCTGCGCACCGTGCTGCTGTAAAAGACGCCAGGCAGCGCATCGAGCCGCACGGCGTCGCCGCTGTTCTCGATCACCAACAGGCGATTGAACGCCACGACCACCATCAACAGCATGATGGCGATGATGACAGCGAAGCTCGCCAAAATTCGTTGACGCAACGTCCAGTTCTTCACAGTCAGCCCTCAAGGGTTCAACGCCGGCATGACCGGGTTCAAGAAGCGGACCGACGAACGGTCCAAAGCGAGCGGGAGTATAGCCTAGTGCCCTGCCATTGATCGGGCTGTTTCCGACGCGGAAAACGCCATAACGCACAGCCAAAACGGAAGTGTCTGACACACTATCGGCTGTGGCTGGAGTTGCTTGATGGTGGCAATGCGGATGTGGGCGAGGGACGTCGGTGAGGACAGTGCCCGGAGACGGGATAACGCGGCCGGGACCCACGGCGGGCTTTCGGGGGCGCGGGGGGTAGTCGGGATAGTCGGGACACTCGGGGCAGACCTCAGTCCTGCATAGAAGGCTGCCCGACGATCCTGCTGGTGGCGGGGGATTTTTAGAGGTGTGCCCAGCGCCATGGGCTAGAGGCTTGGGGGCTGCGCCTGACGAACCTGATGTTCAAGTTCAGTCTTCAAGGCCGGGTCGAGCTTCAACTGCTTGGCCAGCTCGTCCAGATACGCGCGCTCCATAAAATGCTCTTCGTCGACCATCATCACGCTGGCCAGGTACATCTCGGCGGCAATTTCCGGTGTCTGCGCCGCTCGGGCGACGTCGATCGGGTCCAGCGGTTTGTTCAGTTCAGCGCTCAGCCATTGCTGCAGCTCGTTGTCACCGGTGATGCGCGTGAATTCGCCTTCGATCAGCGCGCGTTCACGCTCATCGACATGACCGTCGGCTTTGGCTGCTGCCACCAGAGCCCGCAGGATGGCTTCGCTGTGTTGTTCAACCTGGGCCGGTGGCACACGATCCACTGTCTGCGGCTCGACCCGCTGCGCGACGCCCTGACTGGCCTGCCAATTACCGTAGGCCTTGTAAGCCAGCACGCCCAACGCGGCGAGGCCGCCATAGGTCAGCGCTTTGCCGCCCATTTTTCGGGCGCCTTTGTTACCCATCAGCAAGCCCATCGCGCCGGCCGCCAATGCACCACCGCCGGCACCCGAAAGCAGACCGCCAAGACCGCCCGATTGACTGCCTGAATGCTTGCCTGACAGCCCGCCACCGAGTTTACCCAGCAAATCTCCCAGACCGCCCTGCCCGCTTTTGTCGTGGCGGGTATGAGCGCCAGCCTTGTTTTGCAGCAGGTCCTGGCCGGATTTCAACAATTGATCAAGTAGACCGCGAGTGTTCATGACTGCACCTTCAGAAGTGGGACTGACGATTCGACCCGCAGGTTAAGACGAAGGCACACGCGCTCGCGGGATGGTTTGCTTCTGAATGTTGCAATGACGGCTCGGCGCCAGGGCGCATAAGCATCGCGTACACCCACCAACGTGCCCCACGGGCGCGATATTTGCTGCGGGACATTTGTGATGCCTGCAACTGGGCACTACGCTCTGCACCATCTAGCACTGCCCAAAAAACCACGAAGAGGCAAGCCAACCATGTCCGTGTACAAGACCGCGATTCTCAGCGCCGCTATTACCGCTCTACTGACCAGCGGCGCGGTGCAGGCCGCTGAAGCGCTTAAAGCAGTGGGCGATGGCGAGGGGCAACTGGATATCGTGGCCTGGCCCGGCTACATCGAGCGCGGGGAAAGCGACAAGGCCTATGACTGGGTGACCGGTTTCGAGCAAGAGACTGGCTGCAAGGTCAACGTCAAGACCGCCGCGACGTCGGACGAAATGGTCAGCCTGATGACCAAGGGCGGATATGACTTGGTCACGGCATCAGGCGACGCGTCACTGCGCCTGATCGCCGGCAAGCGTGTTCAGGCCATTGACCCTGCCTTGATCCCGAACTGGAAAAACCTCGACCCTCGGCTGAGAGACGGCCCCTGGTACACGGTCGAGAAGAAAACCTATGGCACTCCGTACCAGTGGGGCCCGAACGTATTGATGTACAACACCGAGGTGTTCAAGACGCCGCCGGTCAGCTGGAGTGTGGTCTTCGAAGCGCAGGACTTGCCGGATGGCAAACCGAACAAGGGCCGGATACAGGCGTATGACGGGCCGATCTACATCGCCGACGCCGCGCTGTACCTCAAGACCGCAAAACCCGAGCTGAACATTGTGGACCCCTACCAGCTCACCGAAACCCAGTACCAGGCCGTGCTCGACCTGCTGCGCCTCCAGCACCCTCTTGTGCACCGCTACTGGCATGACGCAACGGTACAAATGAGCGATGTGAAGAACGAGGGCGTGGCGGCGTCGAGTTCGTGGGGCTACATGGTCAACGGCCTGGTGGCCGACAAGCAGCCTGTCGCCTCGACCATCCCGCAGGAAGGCGCCACCGGCTGGGCCGACACGACGATGTTGCACGCTGACGCTCAACACCCCAATTGCGCCTATAAGTGGATGGACTGGTCGCTGCAACCGAAGGTGCAGGGCGACGTCGCCGCGTGGTTCGGTTCCTTGCCGGTGGTACCGGATGCGTGCAAGGGCAACGCACTGCTGGGCGCCGAAGGCTGTGAAACCAACGGCTTTGACCTGTTCGACAAAATCGCCTTATGGAAGACCCCGCAGTCAGAGGGTGGCAAGTACGTCCCTTACAGCCGCTGGACTCAGGATTACATTGCGATCATGGGCGGGCGGTAGCCACCATGCCCCACGCAGTCCAGTTTCTCCAGGTCTCGCGGCTGTTCGGTGAGACGGCAGCCGTTGACCGCGTGTCCATCGACATCGAAGACGGCGAATTCTTTTCGATGCTCGGTCCATCAGGCTCAGGCAAAACCACCTGTCTGCGCCTGATTGCAGGATTCGAACAACCCAGTGCCGGGTCGATCCGCATCCATGGCAAAGAAGCCGCCGGGCTGCCGCCGTATCAGCGCGACGTCAACACGGTGTTTCAGGACTACGCGCTGTTCCCGCACATGAACGTGCAAGACAACGTCGCCTATGGACTGAAAGTCAAAGGCGTCGGCAAGGCGGAGCGAATCAAGCGCGCCGACGAAGCGCTGAGCATGGTTGCCCTTGAGGGCTACGGCGCACGCAAGCCGGTGCAGCTCTCGGGCGGACAGCGCCAGCGAGTGGCGCTGGCCCGAGCGCTGGTCAATCGTCCCCGCGTGCTGCTGCTTGACGAGCCTCTTGGCGCCCTGGACCTGAAGCTGCGCGAACAGATGCAAAGCGAGCTGAAAAAACTGCAGCGTCAGCTGGGCATCACCTTCATCTTCGTCACTCACGACCAGACGGAGGCCCTGTCGATGTCGGACCGCGTCGCTGTATTCAACAAGGGTCGCATCGAGCAGGTGGACACGCCGCGCAATCTGTACCTGAAACCGGCCACTGCCTTCGTCGCGGAATTCGTCGGCACCTCCAACGTCGTGCGCGGCGAACTGGCGCAAGCACTGAGCGGCAGCGCGGGCGCTTTCTCGATTCGACCCGAACACATCCGTTTCGCCGACGGCGCCATGGCCGGTGCCGACATTCAGGTCAGCGGCATACTGCATGACATCCAGTATCAAGGCAGTTCGACGCGCTACGAGCTGAAACTGGACAACGGTCAGACGCTGAGCGTCAGCCAGGCCAACGACCAATGGCTGGACACCGCCCTGCCCTGGCTGCCAGGACAAAAGGCCACGGTCGGCTGGGCTCGCCAGGCGATGGTTGCGCTGCGTGACGAGCCAGGCGCGGCGATCGGTGAAGCCAAGCCCGAGGCGCCTTGAGATGGGTCAGCCGTTTCCTCCCTCGACACCCGCAGACAGGCAATCGCTGGTCAGGATTTTTTCCAACCTGCTGTATCGACGCCCGAATCTATACCTGTCGCTGTTGCTGATTCCACCGCTGCTGTGGTTTGGCGCAATCTACCTGGGCTCGCTGCTGGGGCTGCTGTGGCAGGGCTTTTACACGTTCGATGATTTCAGCATGACGGTCACGCCGGACCTGACCCTGACGAACTTCGGCGCGTTGTTTAATCCAGCCAATTTCGACGTCATCCAACGCACCCTGACCATGGCCATTGCGGTTTCCATCGCCAGCGCTGTGGTCGCCTTCCCCATCGCTTACTACATGGCGCGCTATACCAGCGGCAAAACCAAAGCGTTTTTTTACATTGCCGTGATGATGCCGATGTGGGCCAGTTACATCGTCAAAGCCTATGCCTGGACGCTGTTGCTGGCCAAAGGCGGCGTGGCGCAGTGGTTCGTGCAGCACATGGGCCTGGCGCCCCTGCTGCAGTGGACGCTGAGCGTGCCGGGCGTTGGCGGAAGCACCTTGTCCACCTCGCACCTGGGTCGATTTCTGGTATTCGTCTATATCTGGCTGCCGTTCATGATTCTGCCGATACAGGCGTCGCTCGAGCGTCTGCCGCCTTCTTTGCTGCAGGCCTCAGCCGACCTCGGTGCTCGACCCCGGCAGACGTTCATGCAGGTGATTTTGCCCCTGTCTGTGCCGGGTATAGCGGCGGGCTCGATCTTCACGTTTTCACTGACGCTGGGGGATTTCATCGTGCCGCAACTGGTGGGCCCGCCCGGGTATTTCATTGGCAGCATGGTCTACGCCCAGCAAGGGGCGATCGGCAACCTGCCCATGGCGGCCGCCTTCACACTGGTGCCCATCGTGCTGATCGCGGTGTATCTGTCCATCGTCAGGCGTCTGGGGGCATTCGATGCACTCTGAAAAACCATCATGGGGTCTGAAGATTGCCGCGTGGGGCGGGTTGTTGTTTTTGCACTTTCCGATCCTGGTCATCTTCCTCTACGCGTTTAACACCGAGGACGCTGCGTTCAGCTTCCCGCCCAAGGGCTTTACACTGAAATGGATCGGCGTGGCGTTCGCCCGCACAGACGTGCTCGAATCGATCAAACTGTCGTTGCAGATCGCCTGTTTGGCCACGCTGATTGCGCTGGCGCTCGGTACGCTGGCCTCTGCGGCGCTTTATCGACGAGACTTCTTCGGCAAGGACGGGATTTCGCTGATGCTGATTCTGCCCATCGCCTTGCCCGGCATCATCACCGGGCTGGCCCTGCTGTCAGCATTCAAGGCGCTCGGGATTGAGCCGGGGATGTTCACGATCGTCGTTGGCCACGCCACTTTCTGCGTGGTGATCGTCTACAACAACGTCATCGCCCGCCTGCGCCGCACGTCCCAAAGCCTGATCGAAGCGTCGATGGACCTTGGCGCCGATGGCTGGCAGACCTTTCGTTACATCATCCTGCCCAATCTGAGCTCGGCCCTGCTGGCCGGCGGTATGCTGGCGTTCGCCCTGTCGTTCGACGAAATCATCGTCACCACGTTCACCGCCGGCCACGAGCGCACCCTGCCGCTCTGGCTGCTCAACCAGCTCAGCCGCCCACGGGACGTTCCGGTGACCAACGTCGTGGCAATGCTTGTGATGATGGTGACGATGCTGCCGATCCTCGGCGCGTATTACCTGACTCGGGGTGGGGAGAGTGTGGCTGGCAGTGGGGGGAAGTGAAGGCATCGAATGATTTCAGAACGCTGGTGGCAACCTTTCACCGCCCGCATCCGGATAAGGAGGCGAAGCCCTACCAGGTTCGAGACGCGCGAGTATTCCTTGAGCACGCAGGAGTTACCCCATGAACATCATGAGTTACAAAGGCTAGTCGGCCCGGATCAATTTCAGCGATGAGGACGGCCTGTTCGTGGGTCATGTTGCGGGTATCAAAGACGTGATTGGCTTTCACGGCCAGTCGGTACAGGAGCTTCGCGCAGCGTTCGAGGAGGCGGTAGACGATTATCTGGACGTCTGCAAACGCTTGGGGCGCGAACCTCAAAAAAACTATTCCGGGAAACTGAGCTTACGGCTGGAGCCTGAGCTGCATGCAAGCGTTGCCTCACAAGCTGAATTGGCTCACAAGAGCATCAACCAATGGGTCAGTGACCTGCTACGGCAGGCCCTCTGACCCTATATTTGTCAACGAATAGCCTGTACAGGTACCCCGAGACTGCGCCTCAATCGCGCAGATCCGACTCATGAATCGGCTGGTCGCGGTGCGTTGCGCGCTGGTATTGCGCAGGCCATGTGGCTTGCCGTCCGCCCAGATGCTCATCGGCGCGCAGCGGCCAGTACGGATCGCGGAGCAATTCGCGAGCCAGGAAAATCAGGTCGGCCTGTCCCGTGCGAAGAATGGTGTCGGCCTGGGTGGGTTCAGTGATCATCCCCACTGCGCCGGAGGGTATATCGGCCTCCTTGCGCACACGGCCGGCAAATTCGGTCTGATAGCCCGGGCCCACTGGAATCTCGGCTTTGGGGGCCGAGCCACCGGATGAGACATCCATCAGATCGACGCCCAGTGCTTTCAAACGCTTGGCCAACTCGACGGTTTCATCGGCGTTCCAGCCGCCTTCCACCCAGTCTGTGGCCGAGACGCGCACGAACAACGGCAGGTCTGCGGGCCAGACTTCGCGCACGGCTTTGGTGATTTCAAGGGTTAGACGAATGCGATTTTCGAACGAGCCACCGTATTGATCCTGACGCTGGTTGCTCAGCGGCGACAGGAACTGGTGCAGCAGATAACCATGGGCAGCGTGGATTTCGACCACTTTGAAACCTGCGGTCAAGGCACGCTTGGCAGCATCGACGAAGGCTTTGATGACGTCCTTGATCTGGGCTTCATCCAGCGGCGTAGGCACGGTGTAGGTCGGGTCGAAAGCGATCTCCGAGGGGCCCCAGGTCGACCAGCCGCCCTGGTCGGCCGGGATGGCGCCGCTCTGGCTCACCCACGGACGCCATGTGCTGGCCTTGCGCCCGGCGTGGGACAGCTGAATGCCGGCCACCGCGCCCTGGGCGTTTATGAACCGAGTGATGCGCTGAAGCGGCTCGATTTGCTCGTCGTTCCAGAGGCCGAGGTCTTCCGGGGTAATCCGCCCATCCTGGGTGACTGCCGCCGCTTCGGTGAAAATCAGCCCGGCACCGCCGACCGCGCGGCTGCCCAGATGGACCAGATGCCAGTCATTGGCCAGGCCGTCGGCGCAGGAGTACTGACACATCGGTGAAACCACAATGCGGTTGCGCAGCGTCAGTTGGCGAAGGGTATAGGGTTCAAGCAGCAGGCTCATGGGGACCTCTCAGGTTGTGTGGCAGGTTCCTCAACTGGCGAACCTTGTGCCTAGTCGACAACCCGGGAGAAGCGAGGGTTCACTCGCATCCCGGCTGAAGCCAGCCCTGCCGAGTCGACGCTGCCCTGTGGGACCGGCTTTAGCCGGGAAGGCGTCAGATGTCACGCTGCAGAATTGAGGGTGTTCAAGCGGGCCTCTTCCCGGCTGAAGCCGGTCCCACTAAAGCACCGCAGTCACCAGTGGGACCGGGTTTAGCCGGGAAGGCGTCAGTTGTCACGCTGCAGAATTGAGGGTGTTCAAACGGGCCTCTTCCCGGCTGAAGCCGATCCCACCAAAGCACCGCATTCACCTGTGGGACCGGCTTTAGCCGGGAAGGCGTCAGATGTCACGCTGCGCAATTGAGGGTGTTCAGACGGGCCTCTTCCCGGCTGAAGCCGGTCCCACTAAAGCACCGCAGTCACCTGTGGGACCGGGTTTAGCCGGGAAGGCGTCAGATGTCACGCTGCGCAATTGAGGGTGTTCAAGCGGGCCTCTTCCCGGCTGAAGCCGGTCCCACTAAAGCACCGCACTCACCTGTGGGACCGGCTTTAGCCGGGAAGGCGTCAGATGTTTCATCGAAACATTTAAGGCGTTAACGCGCTGAAAGATGCACCACCATCAGTTGCACGGTTTCATTGCCGCGAAACTCGTTCAGGTCCAGTTTGTATGCCAGCTCGACCCAGCGCACAGTTGGATTGGGCCACACGTCGCGATCCACGCTGAACGCGATGCCTTCAAGCTTGACGCTGCCGCATTCGGTCTTGAGTACCATCTTTAAATGGCGCTCGCCGACGACACGCTGCTCGACCAGCTGGAACACACCATGGAACAACGGTTCGGGAAAATGCTGTCCCCACGGGCCGGCGTTGCGCAGCGCCCGGGCAAGCTCAAGATGAAACTCCTCCACCGCCAGGGTGCCGTCGGACAATAACCGGCCGGTCAGGTCTTCTTCATTGAGCTGGCGGCGCACCTCAGCGTCAAACGCTTGGGCGAACGCCGGGAAATTTTCTTCCGGTAGCGACAACCCGGCCGCCATGGCGTGGCCACCAAATTTACTGATCAGTTCGGGATGCTGCGCCGCCACGGCGTCCAGTGCGTCACGGATGTGAAAGCCCGGCACCGAGCGCGCCGAGCCTTTGAGCACCCCTTCGCCTGCACTGGCGAATGCAATGGTCGGGCGGTGGTACCGCTCTTTCATGCGCGATGCCAGAATTCCGATCACGCCCTGATGCCACTCCGGCTCGAACAGGCACAGCCCGAACGGCATGGATTCCAGTGGCAGGTCCTTGAGTTGCGCAAGCGCCTCGCGCTGCATGCCCTGCTCGATGGATTTGCGGTCCTGATTAAGCTCATCCAGGCGCACGGCCATCTCCCGGGCCGATGCTTCGTCATCGCACAGCAGGCATTCGATGCCCAGGCTCATGTCGTCCAGACGCCCGGCTGCGTTCAGGCGCGGGCCGATGATGAACCCCAGGTCGGTAGAGGTGATGCGTGACGCCTCGCGACGGGCCACATCGAGAATGGCGCGCAGCCCGGGGCGCGCACGTCCGGCCCGGATGCGCATCAGTCCCTGATGCACGAGGATGCGGTTGTTGGCGTCCAGCGGCACGACATCTGCCACGCTGCCCAGCGCGACCAGGTCCAGCAACTCGCCCAGATTGGGCTGGGCACGGCCATTGCCCTCGAACCAGCCGGTGTCGCGAAGCCGCGCACGCAAGGCCATCAACACATAGAAAATCACGCCGACGCCCGCCAGCGATTTGCTGGGGAAGGTGCAGCCGGGCTGGTTTGGATTGACGATGGCGTCGGCCGCCGGCAATTCATGGCCAGGCAAGTGATGGTCAGTGACCAGCACCTGCAACCCTGCCGCCTTGGCCGCCGCGACGCCCTCAACGCTTGAGATTCCGTTGTCGACGGTCATCAGCAAATCGGGCTGGCGTTCCAGGGCGACCTGGACGATCTCCGGCGTCAGGCCGTAGCCAAACTCGAACCGATTGGGCACCAGATATTCCACATGAGCCGCGCCCAGCAGGCGCAGCCCCAATACACCGACCGTGCTGGCTGTCGCCCCGTCAGCGTCGAAGTCGCCCACGATGAGAATGCGCTGACGCTGCTGCAACGCGGTCACCAGCAAATCGACCGCCGCATCAATTCCCTTGAGCTGTTGATACGGGATCAACCGGGCCAGCCCCTTGTCGAGCTCCGCCTCCGACGCTACGCCGCGCGCAGCATATAAACGGGTGAGCAAGGGTGGCAGGTCGCCAAGAAAAGGAAGGGTGTCAGGTAACTCGCGTGGTTCGATGCGCATTCAGGTTCCGCTGGGATTTCTCGTTGGGGCTGTTCGGTATGGCGATGCCGGGGCCTGGATCAGCCTCGCTCGCCCGCCAGCCACTGCAATTGCACTTCGTGCTGGCCGCGATCATCGGTCACGAAAATCGTGCCTTCGCTGATCATCACGTCCCACTTGATCACTCGCGGCATGTCTTTGGACAAAACTTCCAGAGCCTCTTGCGGCACCGAGGCGATATTGACGTTCTTCAATGTCTTGATCGCTGGCACCACTTTACCTTCCCACACGCGCAGGCTGCCGTACGCCAGCAGGCTGGTGCGCTCGGTGCGCCGCGAGCACCACGTCAGACGATCGGCGTCGGGTTGGCCAACCTCGATCCAGTGAAGCACGCGGTCGTCCAGGCTTTTTTCCCACAGCGCGGGTTCGTCGACGTCCGACAGACCACGGCCAAACGACAGGTGCTCGTTGTACCAGAAGGCGTAGGCCAGCAGGCGCACGGTCATGCGCTCTTCGGTCTCCGACGGGTGACGGGCGATGGTCTGTTTGACGTTTTCGTAGACCCCGCGATCAAGATCGGTGAGGTTGAGTTCGAACTTGTAGGTCGTGGACGGCTGGGCCATGAACGGGCTTCTAGAGAGACAGGAAAGGCGGCAAGTCTACCCGATGCCGGCTCGTTGAACGACCGAACTCGATGAGCGATACGCGCAGCCCTTGCAAACGAGAGCTGACGCACAGCGTGGGTGATGCTTTACTCAAGGCCGCCTGACCTGTGTTAAACAAGTGAAGCACAACGCCGATACCCTGCTGCGAGACACTGTCGATGAGGATCAACGCATCTGCGGCTGTTCATGACTGCTGTACTTCCGCGCCCGCCAGTTGCAGTAACGACGGACGGATAGCCGGTCGGATTTTTCGGGATTTACCTCAACGGATGGTCAACGCTCCCATGCCTGTCAGCGGTTATCGAGTGCGTGTCTTACTGATCGC
The DNA here is from genome assembly GCF_030208975.1 of Pseudomonas sp. ME-P-057. NCBI lineage: Bacteria > Pseudomonadati > Pseudomonadota > Gammaproteobacteria > Pseudomonadales > Pseudomonadaceae > Pseudomonas > Pseudomonas sp. ME-P-057. The sequence goes on along the minus strand of NZ_JARVSX010000033.1, from coordinate 243,358 downwards.
AACCCTGCTCGCATGGCTCCCCGGCCCGGCGCACGCCCGCGATACATTGATCTGGCTGTTGCGCGATTTTCCGCCGCTGACCATATTTACCGGCCCATTGGCCGGTCAGGGCGCCATCGACAAGCTCATGCCCGAGCTGACGGCGAGGATGCCCGAGTACGATCATCAGATCATGCACGTCAACCGGGCGCGCGGAACGCAAATGCTCAACGACCCCACGGTCTTCGCCTGCGACCCCACGCTGTTGTGGACGCCGGAGCGCGACAGAACCATGCTCTTCTCCATCCCCTCCTATGCCACCCCCAGCAACGGCGTCACCATCGAGCGCCACCAGCGAGCGCTGTTCACACCTTTCATCGACGCTGACGGCCGCCTGGACCTCGCCGAATTACTGGCCAGCGACAGCGTCGATGTCGGCATCGTCGGAGAGCGTAGCTATGGCTCCGTCATCGACAAGGTATTGCGCGAGACGACCCGTCCCAAACGTCTGATCCTGCACTACGGCAACACGGCGGTGGGCAGCATGCTGGAAATGGAGCGCCTGGACCGTTTCCAAGCCATCATCAGCTACTGGCCGGAAGCCCGTTTTCATGCTCAGGCGCGAGGCATTCCTCTTGAGGATCTGGAGTTTCTGCCCGTCAAGGGCGTGCCTAAATACCAGTTCGCTCACATTGCCTGTTCGAAGACCGAAAAGGGCCGCGCGGCAATGGAAATCATCAACAGGGAGATGCGCGTGCTGCGGGTGACGCGTTTGATAGATTTTTACGCGGAATGGATGGCGAAGAAGGAAGAATACCTGCACGACGCTCAGTCATTTTTCGACGAGCCGCAAAACTGAACCGGCCATGGACGCTAGCGGTGCAGAGAGCCAAATCCCGGGCAAAAAGAAACCCCGAGCAGCGGGGAGACTGCTCGGGGTCAACCGTGGTCCATCTTGGACCCGTATGGCAGGCAGCATGAACACCGGAGCACAATGCCTGCGCCTGCCATAACTGATAGGAGCCTACCGAATGGAGAAGGTTCCGCGCCACTCAGACAAAAGGTCGAGCGGTGGCATACCCGGCAGACTGGGACAGGTTGCGCATGGCCGCAATGACGCAAGGTTCGATGCGCCCTTCCACGACCATCAAATCTCTGTGAAGCCCATCGACAACATCGGTCAGCTGGCGTTTATCACCCAACTGAGCAGCGGAAAAATTGCGCTCGATCACGATGGCACCGGCTGCATTTTTCAGCGTCACCAGACGCTTGCCCAGCGCACCGGCAGGGCCAATGCTCACCTGATAAGGGGACAGCGCTTCGCTTAGGAGCAAGCTGATATTTTCCATTCGGATCACCACTCAACAATTTGAATGCAAAGGTGCTAACCAATGACCATTGGCAGCATCGGAAAGTTCTGGGCGCTTGATGCGCCGGCAAGCGTAAGCAAACCGCAGCGACCTGATTTCCGAGCATGCCTGCCTAATGTGACAGACGAACTCATGCGTCTGGCGTGCGCGCCTGCCCCGTTTCCGCCAGTAGCCGCTTGAGCTGGCAAGCCGTCTGCTCGGCAGCATGGCGCGCGTCCTTGAGCTCGGCTTCCAGGCGCTTACGCTCGCCGATGTCCATCCAGCCGCCGAGCAGCCCCTGCAGCTGACCATCGGCGCGGTGGTAAGGCACCATCCACAGCCATACGTCCACCTGTCGCCCCGCCAGCTGCAAAGTGCGCTCTGAAAACACCGGCGTCTGCGTGTCCAACAGCGTCATGAAAGCTTCGTGCATGCGCTCGGCATGGTCGCGGGGAAAAAGATCGACATCGATCAAGCGTCGCCCTTGCATCTGTTCGTAGCTGATGCCGAAGCTCTCTTCATAACTGCGATTACACGCGACCAGGCGGCCTTGCAGGTCGTGCACGTGAATCGGATTGGCGATGGCATCGAGCAGTGTGCGCCGGAACGCCAGCTGATCGCCCAACTGCGCTTCCGCCCGCATGCGCTGATGCGCCTGATATTTGAGACGGCTGCTCCATGCCAGGGATACCAGGCCCACCAGTAGCGACGTACTGACCACCCAGTAGACCCATGCAGGTACACGCCTCCAAAGCGAGGCTTGAGGATTGGGCGCACCCAGCCATTTCAGGCGGATCGCGCGCATTTCCCCGACAGGAAACTCCTCCAGGGCCTTGTTCAGTATCCCCAGCAGTTGGGGGTGGGTCTTGACGACTGAAAACCTGTCGGGCGACCACATGCCCTCCACGCTGCGCCCGACTTTGAGGTGCGCTGAAGGATACAACCACGCACCGGCCTCGTTCTGGATGGTGGCATCGGCATCGCCCTGCTCTACGAGTCGACGGGCATCTTCGTAAGTCGGCACCAGTTTTACCTGGATCTGCGGGTAGCGCTCCCGGATGAACGCAAGCAGAGCATGCCGTGCGGGCAGCGCCAGGACCTTGCCGGTCATGTTCGACAGTTGAAAGGAGGACGCCTGCTCGGCGCGTACCAGAAAAACCCAATTGTTGCCGCCGAACGCGTAGGTAAAGTTCAGCAGTCGCTTGCGCTCGACGTTTTCGGCCAGCGTGGTGTTCATGTCCGCGCCACCCTCTGTAAGCGTCTTCAGCAATGCTTCGGTGGAGGCAGACTCCTGATGTATGAACTGCAGGCCGGTCATGCGCGAAATCCGCGCGAGCACATCGATATTCAGCCCCACCCAACGACCTTGAGCGTCCTTATAGATGTAAGGAGGGTGCTGGGTGGACGCTACAATGACCTGGGGATGCTGGCGAATCCATTTGCGCTCCGGAGCACTGAAGTTCACTTGTCGCCGCGTCAGATCAGCCCCCAGGCCAAGGGTCCAGCGCGACTGGATTTCTGCGTGTACGGCATCGTCCAGACCCGCCAGCGCACGGTTAAACAACTGCAACGCTTGGGTGTCCGTCTCACGAAAGGCAAAGGCAAAGCCCGAGGACGGCAGCAGACTGTCGAATTTGGTTTGCAAACCGAGATGCGGTCGCAAAAGGCTGTAGGACTGCACCGTCAGTTCGTTGGCGACGAATGCGTCGGCGTCATTTTGCGCCAGCGCCTCCATGGCGCTATGCAGTGTGGGCGCGAGCATGATTTCGCTGTCGGGATAGATTTGCTGCACCTGTTCAAGATCAGCGTAGCCGTCCTGCAGAATCACCCGTTTGCCCTTGAGCGACGGTTGCAAGCCGGGGTCACTGCCCCGTCCGAAGACCACGGCGCGGTCCTGCAGGTAGGCCTGCGTAAACGAGAGCCCGGGTATGGCTCGCTCGAATCCGCTGGCGCTGCTTAACAGGTCGATTTCCCCGGCAAGCAGCGCGTCTACCGCATGTGCGCGTTTGGCGAACCCGCGTACCTGCACCGGTATTGCCAGCCGTGTGCTCATCAGGCTCAGGTAATCGGCACTGATGCCTTGATAGCGGTTGCGGTCGGTGGTGATGTCAACGGGCTCATGGTCCAGCACCGAAATGCCCACTCTAAGAACTGTGCGTGCCTCCAGCCACTGGCGGCCAACCTCATCGAGCACAAGGGGTTGTTGATCCGAGGAATAACCACCCAGCACGAAGGGAACGGTCTGAATCGCATCAGCGGTCCGGCTCCACAGGCAGACAAAAATCAGCGATGCCCACAGGGCTGATCCCAGACACAGGAAATGGCCGTTGCGTGCCATCAGGTAAAAATAGTTAAAAACCACGGGCTTATCCGAAAATTGAAATTCTTCGGAAGTGTGGCACGCAGATAAAACAAGACCCGCTGCGGGGCGGGTCTTGTTTGTTACACGGCGATACGGTCAGAGAGGCTTGCCACGATTCCCATGCTGGCTGACAAAGGCCTGGACGGCTTTAAGGTCATTCGGCAGTACGGTGCAACGCTCGTCTCGCTCAAACAAATCAGACAAATGTGCAGGCAGCTCAAGCGCTTTTCCTACACCGGCCTTCAGCACCGCATCCGGGAATTTGACCGGGTGCGCGGTTCCCAGAATCACCATCGGTGTGTCCAGGCTGCGGCGGCAGTCTCGCGCGGCCTTGACGCCGATGGCTGTGTGCGGGTCAAGCAATTCGCCAGTGCTGGCGAACACTTCAGCGATGGTTTCGCAAGTCTGCTCATCACTGACCGCCAGCGAATCAAACAGCTTGCGGGTCTCGGTCCAGCGCTCGTCTTCGACGCTGAAACCGCCGCCCTGCTTGAAGCTGTCCATAAGCCTGGCTATCGACGCGCCATTGCGGCCGTGCATATCGAACAACAAACGCTCGAAGTTCGACGACACCATGATGTCCATCGACGGCGACAGGGTGGCGTGCAGGGTTTCCTTGACGTACTGGTTGCCACTCATGAAGCGGTGCAGGATGTCATTGCGGTTGGTGGCAACCACCAGCTGACTGATCGGCAGGCCCATGTTGCGCGCCAGGTAGCCTGCGAAGATGTCGCCGAAATTACCGGTGGGCACCGAGAACGCCACCGAGCGCGCCGGGCCACCCAACTGCAGGGCTGCGTGGAAGTAGTAAACGATCTGGGCCATGATCCGAGCCCAGTTGATCGAGTTCACCGCCACCAGACGTGTGCCTTTCAGAAAGCTCTGGTCGGCGAAGCTGTTCTTGACCATTTCCTGGCAGTCGTCGAAGTTGCCTTCGATCGCGATGTTATGGATGTTCTCGCCGAAGATGGTGGTCATCTGGCGGCGCTGAACATCGGACACGCGGTTGTTAGGATGCAGGATGAAGATATCGACGTTGTCGCAGCGGCGGCAGCCTTCGATAGCGGCCGACCCGGTATCACCCGAGGTGGCGCCAATGATCACCACGCGCTCGCCGCGCTTCTCGAGCACGTAATCCAACAGACGGCCCAGCAACTGCAGGGCGAAATCCTTGAACGCCAATGTCGGGCCGTGGAACAGCTCCAGCACCCACTCGTTGCCATTGAGCTGGCGCAACGGTGCCACGGCGGCATGGGTGAACACGCCGTAGGTCTCTTCGAGAATCTTCTTGAAGTCCGCGTCCGGGATACTTCCCGTCACGAACGGACGCATCACCCGAAAGGCCAGTTCGTGATACGGCAGCCCGGCCCACGACGCGATCTCTTCCTGCGTGAAGCGCGGCAGGCTTTCCGGAACATACAGGCCGCCGTCGCTGGCCAGACCGGTCAGCAATACATCTTCAAAATTCAAGGCCGGCGCCTGGCCGCGGGTACTGATATAGCGCATTTTTTCAAACCTTCGGTTTGGGCGGCAAGCTCCGAGGGGCAAGCTGCAAGTCAAAACGCTTCGTCTCTGACCTACAGCCCGCGGCCCGAAGCTCACCGCGATATAAGTTTGCTGTTACTTGCAGCTTGCCGCTTAACGCTTGCGGCTCGTCTCAGTTCAGATGCTCGACGCGGATTCGCACAACCGGCCCGGCGACATCCTGCAACGCTTCCAGCGCTTCGATCGCATCGTTCATGCGCTGTTCGACCACGCGATGGGTCAGCAGAATCATCGGCACCAGACCGTCATGCTCTTCGACTTCTTTCTGCATGATCGATTCGATGTTGATGCCGCGCTCGGACAGAATGCTCGCCACCTGGGCCAGCACGCCGGGATGGTCCTTGGCCTGAATCCGCAGGTAATAAGCGCTTTCGCACGCTTCGATCGGCAGGATCGGATGAGCCGACAGTGAGTCAGGCTGGAAGGCCAGGTGCGGCACACGGTTCTCCGGGTCGGTGGTCAGCGCACGGACCACGTCGACGAGATCCGCCACAACCGACGAAGCCGTAGGCTCCATGCCGGCACCCGCGCCGTAGAACAAGGTGGAACCGGCGGCGTCGCCGTTGACCATTACCGCGTTCATCACGCCATTGACGTTGGCGATCAGACGATCAGCCGGAATCAGGGTCGGGTGGACGCGCAGCTCAATGCCGCTCGGTGTGCTGCGGGCGACGCCCAGGTGCTTGATCCGATAACCCAGCGCTTCGGCGTAATTGACGTCGGCGGTAGTCAGCTTGGTGATGCCTTCGGTGTAGGCCTTGTCAAACTGCAGCGGAATACCGAAGGCGATGGACGCCAGGATGGTCAGCTTGTGCGCTGCATCGATACCTTCCACGTCAAAGGTCGGGTCGGCCTCTGCATAGCCCAACGCCTGCGCTTCGGCAAGAACGTCCGGGAAGGTGCGGCCCTTCTCGCGCATCTCGGTGAGGATGAAGTTACCGGTGCCATTGATGATGCCGGCCACCCAGTTGATGCGATTGGCCGACAGGCCTTCGCGAATCGCCTTGATCACCGGAATACCGCCAGCCACTGCTGCTTCGAAGGCGACGATCACGCCCTTCTCCCGGGCTTTCGCAAAAATCTCGTTGCCATGTACAGCAATCAGCGCCTTGTTGGCCGTGACGACGTGCTTACCGTTTTCGATGGCCTTGAGCACCAGTTCGCGGGCGACGGTGTAGCCACCGATCAGCTCGATGACGATGTCGATTTCAGGGTTGCTCGCCACGTCGAAAACGTCGGCAGTGGTCGGGGTACCGGTAATCTGGCAATTGGGGTTTGGCGTACGCATGGCAATCTGCGCCACTTCGATTCCACGCCCGGCACGGCGGGCAATTTCCTCGGCGTTACGCTTTAGCACATTGAAGGTACCGCCACCGACAGTACCCAGCCCACAGATGCCTACTTTGACCGGTTTCACTATGAACTCCCCATAAAACGGCCGACGCAAGGCCGGCCGTGAAATCAGCCGCGATCAACACGGCTTGCTATTGACGAAGCGCGTCATAAAAGCCGCTTCAGGGTCTGTCGCAGGAGGCTGCGACAGACCGGATTACTTGGCGCCGAGCGCCAGTTTGGCCACTTGCGGCGCAGGCTGGTAGCCCGGAATCAACTGTCCGTCTGCCAACACGATGGCCGGCGTACCGTTCACACCGATTGACTGGCCGATTTCAAACTGGCGGGTGACCGGGTTGTCGCACTTGGGCGCCTGAATATTCTTGCCGTCGACCATGCGATCCATGGCACCGCGGCGGTCCTTGGAGCACCACACGGCCTGCAGTTGCTCGTCGCCCGGCGAACCCAGCCCCTGACGCGGAAATGCAACGTAACGCACCTCGATACCGCGCTTGTTCAGCTCCGGTACTTCCTCGTGCAGTTTGTGGCAGTACGGGCAGGTGGTGTCGGTGAACACTGTGATGTGGGACTTGGTTTCGCCAATGGCGGGATAGACGACCATCTCGGCCGTCGGAATGCCATTGATGGTTTTCGAGATCGCCTGACGCTCGACTTTTTCGGTCAGGTTGACCGGCTTGCCGCCCTGTATCTGATACAGATTGCCCTGCATGACGAACTGCCCGTCAGCACTGGCGTACAGCACACGTCCGCCCTTCAGATTGACTTCATAGAGGCCGTTCAGGGGGCTGCTGGCAATGCTTTCGACAGGGATCTCCAGGTTCAGAGACTCCAGGGTCTTGCGGATGGCTTTGTCGGACGCCTCGTCGGCGTGGGCAAAAAGGCTGAAAGAGCTGGCCAGCGCTACAACGGCAGCACCGAGAAAACGAGTGACGCGCATGAAAACTCCTCGAGCGGTGAGCAGACGGGCCGGGCTGAAAACGGGTGGAGGGACAGCACCGGGATGTTTTCAGGGCCTTGATCTGCGAAACCGGCAAAGCCTATCACATAAGGCCGGGAAGGCCGACGCTCGCTGATGTAAGACAGGTCGTAAATTCATGAAGTTCGCTACCCCCTCGGGTGATGCTTCGCATGCATTTCCTGCAACCGGGCGCGCGCTACGTGGGTATAGATTTGCGTCGTCGAGAGGTCGCTGTGACCCAGAAGCATCTGCACCACGCGCAGGTCAGCGCCGTGGTTGAGCAAGTGAGTGGCGAAGGCGTGCCGCAAGGTATGTGGAGAAAGCGATTTGCCGATGCCGGCGACCTTGGCCTGATGCTTGATGCGATGCCAGAAGGTCTGGCGGGTCATCTGTTCGCCTCGCTGGCTGGGAAACAGCACGTCGCTGGGCCGCCCGTTGAGCAACTCGTGGCGAGCGTCCCGCATGTATCGCTCGACCCAGACGATGGCCTCCTCGCCCATCGGGACCAACCGCTCCTTGCTGCCCTTGCCCATGATGCGCAATACGCCCTGACGCAGGTTGACCTGTTCCAGTGTCAGGCTGACAAGCTCGGTAACCCGCAGGCCGCAGGCGTACAACACCTCCAGCATGGCTCGGTCGCGCTGGCCAATAGCGTCACTCAAATCGGGCGCGGCCAGCAGTGCTTCGACGTCTGCTTCGGACAGGGATTTGGGCAGCGGCTTCCCTAACTGCGGCATGTCGACCTGCAGCGTCGGGTCGATGGCGATAAGCTTTTCCCTGAGCAAGTAGCGATAGAAGCCGCGCACGCCGGAAAGCAATCGAGCCGTCGAGCGTGGCTTGTAGCCGTTGTCGACCCTCCACGCCAGGTGATCGAGAATTGCTTCACGACTGATGCTCATCAAGTCGACGCCTTTCTCCTGAAGCCAACCGTTGAACAGCGCGAGGTCACTGCGATAGGCGTCGCGGGTATTGTCCGACAGCCCCTTTTCCAGCCAAAGGGCGTCCAGAAAGCGGTCGATCATGGGATGGTCAATGGCGGGCATGGGTTCTTACTTGAATGGCAGAGGGCGACGGGCAGTTTTTCATACCTGACCGAGCAGGATAAAAACCGGATGCCAGAAAGCAAAAAAGCAGCCCGTGGGCTGCTTTTTCATTCGCATGGGAAGACTGGGATTAAACCAGTTTTTCCTTGATGCGAGCTGCTTTACCGGACAGGTCACGCAGGTAGTACAGCTTGGCCTTGCGAACGTCACCGCGACGTTTCACAGCCATGCTGTCGATTTGCGGGCTGTAGGTCTGGAAAGTACGTTCAACGCCAACACCGTTGGAGATTTTACGAACAGTGAAAGCACTGTTCACGCCACGGTTACGCTTGGCAATAACAACGCCTTCGAACGCCTGCAGACGAGCGCGGTCGCCTTCCTTCACTTTCACCTGAACGACGATGGTGTCGCCCGGGGCAAAGGGAGGGATCTCTTTGGTCATCTGCTCTGCTTCGAGTGCAAGGATGATTTTGTTAGTCATGCTGTGCTCCTAAGGTAAATCAGCTGGATTTACCATCGATACGTTAACTATCGTCCCGCTCACGGAGATATTCCGCCAGCAGCTTCTTCTCTTCTCCAGAAAGCGAGCGGCTTTCCAGAAGATCGGCGCGTCGTTCATAGGTCCGCCCAAGGGACTGCTGTAAACGCCAACGCCGGATGTGTGCGTGATTGCCACTTAGCAATACGTCGGGAACACGCTGATCCGCATACACCTCCGGTCGGGTGTAATGCGGGCAATCCAGCAGACCATCCGTGAAGGAGTCTTCCTCCGCGGAATCTACATGCCCTAAAGCTCCAGGCAGCAGTCGCGTAACCGCATCTATCAGGACCATGGCCGGCAGCTCACCGCCAGATAACACATAGTCGCCAATCGACCACTCTTCATCGACATGAGCCTCAATAAAACGCTCGTCGACGCCTTCATAGCGACCGGCAATCAGGATAAGTGCTTCTTCCTGCGCCAGTTCGCGGACCGCAGACTGATCCAGCTTGCGACCCTGGGGCGACAGGTAAATCACCTTCGCCGCCTCCCCCGCTGCTTGCCTGGCCTGAGCCAGCGCGTCTTCCAGGGGCTTGATCTTCATCACCATGCCAGGGCCACCGCCAAACGGGCGATCGTCCACAGTGTGATGTCGATCAGTGGTGTAATCCCGCGGATTCCAACAGGTGAGCTGCAAGAGCTCCTGTTTCACCGCACGGCTGGTAATGCCGTATTCGCTGATGGCGGAAAACATCTCGGGAAACAGCGTGATGACTTCTATGCGCAGGCTGGCCATTGCTTAGAAATCCGCGTCCCATTCCACCTTCATCTCGCCTGCAACCAGATCGACGGCCAACACACATTGCTCCGTATAGGGCAAAAGGCGTTCGCGATCATCCAGACTGCCTGCGCAGGGCTTGACCACCATTACATCGTTTGCGCCGGTTTCCAGAAGATGATCGACCTTCCCGAGCAACTGCCCAAGTCCGTCAATGACCTTCAGACCTTCAAGCTGGTACCAGTAGTACTCGCCGTCGGTCAATTCAGGGAACAGATTGCGTGGCACGCAGATCTCATAACCCGCAAGAAGACGTGCTTCTTCACGGTCATCAAGACCCTTGAGCTTCGCGACCAGGAACTTGTCGTTCCCGCGTCCACTGACCAGCTCGACCTGTTTCACATTGCCTTCGCGCTTGAGCGTCCAGGTTTTGTACTGCAACAGGTTTTCAGTCGGATCAGTAAAGGAATACACCTTCACTTCGCCGCGAACGCCATGTACCGAGTAAATCTTGCCGATGACGATCAGATCGTCGGCAGAAGCTGGCGTCGCGTTCATATTGCTCAGGCCGCAGCCTTGGCAGATTCCTTCAACAGCGAAGCAACACGCTCAGAAGGTTGTGCACCAACGCTCAGCCAGTAGGCCAGACGCTCTTGGTTCACGGACAGACGGATTTCCTGACCACGGGCAACCGGGTTGAAGAAACCGATTTGTTCCTTGTGGGAACCGTCGCGTGGGTTACGGCTGTCGGTCACAGTCAGGTGGTAGAACGGGCGCTTTTTGGAGCCGCCAAGGGCAAGACGGATTGTTAGCATTGAACAATTTTCCTGTAGTCGGTGCTGCAAATCTAAGATGCACAGCGGGCATGGGTGCCCGAAAGGCCGCATATTCTAAGGAATATCCGGATATTTGCAAATGACTTTTTCCGGCATGCGCCGAAGGACTGCCGAAGGACTGCCGAAGGACTGCCAAAGATCTGCCATGGAACCGCCAATTACGACGGCGTTGAGAGCCTGCCTGAGCAAGCCATCGGGACGGTTGCCCCAAAGAGGAACGCGCGGGCCCTGAGCCCGCGCGATGCAATTTACATTTTGGGCATACCGCCACCGGGCAACATTCCGCCCATGCCGCGCATCATTTTGGCCATGCCACCCTTGGTCGAGAACTTTTTCATCATCTTCTGCATCTGCTTGTGCTGCTTGATGAGGCGACCGATGTCTTGCACCTGAGTACCCGAACCCATGGCAATGCGGCGCTTGCGTGAACCACTGATCAGCTCGGGGTCGCGACGCTCGGCCGGGGTCATCGAGTTGATGATGGCTTCCATCTGCTTGAACTGCTTTTCAGCGGCGCTCTGGGCATTACCCATTTGCGACAGGTTGACGCCGCCGATGCTCGGCAGTTTGTCCATGAGCCCGCCGAGGCCGCCCATGTTTTTCATCTGTTGCAGCTGATCGCGGAAGTCTTCGAGGTCGAAACCCTTGCCCTTCTTCAGCTTCTTGGCCAGCTTGTCGGCCTTGTCCTTGTCGAGGGTCTGCTCGGCCTGCTCAATCAGGCTGAGCACGTCGCCCATGCCCAGGATGCGCGACGCGATACGGTCCGGGTGGAACGGCTCGAGCGCCTCGCTCTTTTCGCCCATACCGATGAACTTGATCGGCTTGCCGGTAATGGCACGCACCGACAGCGCAGCACCGCCACGGGCGTCACCATCGACCTTGGTCAGGATCACGCCGGTCAACGGCAACGCGTCACCGAACGCCTTGGCGGTGTTGGCGGCGTCCTGGCCGGTCATGGCGTCGACCACGAACAGCGTCTCGGCAGGCTTGACCGCAGCGTGCAGCGCCTGGATCTCGCTCATCATTTCGGCATCGATGTGCAAACGGCCGGCGGTGTCGAGGATCACCACGTCAATGAACTTGAGCTTGGCTTCCCTGATGGCCGCTTCGGCGATGTCCACCGGCTTCTGGCTGATGTCGGACGGGAAGAACGTCACGCCGATGTCGTTGGCCAGTGTTTCAAGCTGCTTGATTGCGGCGGGACGATAGACGTCCGCCGACACCAGCATCACGGTTTTCTTTTTGCGTTCTTTCAAAAACCTGGCGAGCTTGCCGGCCGTGGTGGTCTTGCCCGCACCCTGCAGGCCCGCCATGAGGATGACGGCCGGCGGCGTGACGTTGAGGGTGAGCTCTTCGTTCGCGGCCCCCATCATCTCTTCAAGCTCGGCCTGGACAATCTTCACGAACGCCTGGCCCGGGGTCAGGCTGCGCGACACCTCGGTGCCGACGGCGCGTTCCTTGATGCGATTGACGAAGTCCTTGACCACCGGCAAGGCGACGTCGGCTTCAAGGAGCGCCATACGCACTTCACGCAGAGTGTCCTTGATGTTGTCCTCGGTCAGCTTGGCCTTGCCAGTGACCTGGCGCAGCGTCTGCGAGAGACGATCTGTCAGATTTTCAAACATGCGTGATCCTTTGGGTTCGTGCTGAACACCGAATAGTGCGGGCCGGCCCGTAACGGCCTTTCCAGTCGGCCGCCGAAATCGCGGCGCCTGCTGTTTATAGAAGCACTATAAACGCGGCTGAAACAGCGGTCGGCGAGCCTGTGGCTTGAGCAGGTCGCGGATTATAGCGAAGAGTCCCGCGCACGGACACTACGGCGTCTGCTTCTCTGGTCTTTCGTGACTTGCGGGTTATATGCCAAACTCAGCGCCTTTCGGGCACGCCCAACAGGATCTATGTTCCCCTTGTCACCGAGTTTGCTCTTCAGCCTCGCCGCCGCTGTCTTTTACGCCGCTGCGACCGTCTACCAAGGTGCGCGCCTGCGTCAGGGCAAAAAGGCCGACAAATGGCTGCTGTGCCTGATCGGCACTCTAGCCGTCGCCTGCCAGGCCAGCGCGCTGTTTGGTCAACTGGTACGTCCCATCGGTCTGGGCCTGGACTTTTTCAGCGCCGCCAGCCTGATCGCCGTTGCCGTGATCATCGTGACCATGCTCGCGTGCATCCGGCTACCGGTCGAAATCCTGCTGATTCTGTTGTTCCCGCTGGGGCTGCTGACCACGCTGATGGCGCAGTTCGCACCGGCCGGCACCCTGCAGCCGATCATCGAAGAGCACGGGATCATCAGCCATATTCTGCTGTCGATCCTCGCTTACGGCATGTTCACCATCGCCGTGTTTCAGTCTTTGCTGCTGTTGCTGCAGGACCGCCAGCTCAAGAACAAGCATCCCCTGGGCCTGATAAAAAGCTTCCCGCCCCTGCAAACCATGGAGAGCCTGTTGTTCGGCTTTCTCTGGGCGGGCTGGGTTTTGCTCTCGATGTCGCTGATATCCGGCTGGCTTTTCGTCGAAAACCTGTTTGCTCAACACCTGGTGCACAAAACGCTGCTGTCGATCCTGGCGTGGGTCGTCTTCAGCGTTCTGTTGTGGGGCCGTCATCATTTGGGCTGGCGCGGGCACAAGGCGATTCGCTGGACGCTGGGCGGTTTTGTACTCTTGATGCTGGCTTACTTCGGCAGCAAGCTCGTCCGTGAATACATCCTGCACATCTGACGGGCATTGATCATGGAAAACCTGCCGGCCGGCTCAATGCTCACGCTCCTTGCCCTGCTTACCCTGTGGTCGGGGCTGTTGGGAGCGGTCGAGGCTGCGCACCACAATCTGCGCGCCATGCCTGTCAATCCACGCTCCAGCGAGCCGGCCAGGCCGGTACTCGCGTTCAACCTCAACAGCCTCATCCTCGGCAATACGCTCCTCAAAGTCCTCATCACCGTGCTCGCCACCCTGCTTGCCATTGGCGAGGGCTATGTTCATGCCCCGCTGCTGGCCTGGATGGGTGTTGCCAGCGCGCTGGTGGTGGTGACCGAGTTCATCCCGAGAAAGCTGGCGGCGCGTCGGCCTGAAGCGATTCTGCTCCTGGGCAACAACGTGTTGCGCATCCCCGTTCGGATATTGCAACCGCTGACCTGGCTCTACAAAAACATCGCCAAACTGTTGTTGCGTCCTTTTCTGTCCAGGCGTCGCGCTGACAGCGTCGATGATGAGGACGACCAGCGACCGCCGGTTTATCAGGACAACGAAAGTCAGTTCGGCCGCGCCCACATCATCTCCGGCATTCATGCGCTCGACACCATGACCGTCAATGACATCCTGGTGCCGCGCAGCGAAGTGGACGGCATCAACCTCGATGACACGATCGAAGAGATCACCGACAAGCTGATCATTTCCCGCCACACGCGTCTGCCGGTCTATCACAACGACATCAATCAGGTCGAAGGGGTCCTCAATACGCGGATGGTCAGCCACTTGTTGCCCCGCAACGAGCTGACCAAAGAGGCGCTGCAGGCGGCATGTTATGAGCCGTACTTTGTGCCCGAAAGCACGCCGCTGCAGATGCAGCTGCTCAATTTCCACAAGCAGCAGCGACGCATGGGCGTGGTGGTCGACGAGTACGGTGAAGTGCTGGGCATCGTCAGCCTCGAAGACATTCTTGAGGAAATCGTCGGGGAATTCGAAAGCGAGCAGGCCATCGACAACCCGCACATTCAGCCCCAACCTGACGGGCGTCTGGTGATCGACGGTGCGGCGTCGATTCGCGATCTGAACAAGAGCCTTGCCTGGCACCTCCCCTCCGACGGTCCGAAAACCCTCAATGGTCTGATCACCGAAGCGCTGGAGACGATTCCCAGCAGTTCGGTGTGCCTGAAAATCGGCCCCTACCGCCTGGAAATCCTCGAGACCGAAGACAATCGCGTCAGCCGTGTGCTGATGTGGCTGAACACACGTACCAAGGACGTGATCTGAGGCATGCGGCGGAGCGCTGAAACACTTGTTTCGGCGCCGATCCCCTTCCTATAATCGATCCGCTTACCCAGCCCCGCCGATCCGCGTGCTACCCGCACAATGCGCGATCCGGCCAGTCACACAGCCTGACCGCTCACGCGACCCTGGCCTGCGCTCCGATCCCGAGCTCGCCACGCGCCTTTGCCCGCATCCGGGCTAGTCTGTTCAGCGCTGGACCCAACAATAAATAACGATTGCCACAGCGCGCGTACGGATTTTCGTTCCCCGCTGACAGGCGATACGACTGCCAGGGATCTCCGCATGACCACTACTTCCGCCCTTCCCGCCCGCGAGCAGAGCGAGGCCCGCCCGGCCAACTCTGCAGCGCGCGTTGCCACCGCCAGTTTTATCGGCACGGCCATCGAGTTTTACGATTTCTATGTGTACGCCACAGCCGCTGCGCTGGTGATCGGGCCGGTGTTCTTCCCGCAAACCTCCAGCACCGCGCAGATGCTGTCGGCTTTTCTGACGTTCGGAATCGCGTTTCTTGCTCGCCCGCTGGGTTCGGCGCTGTTTGGCCATTTTGGCGACCGCATCGGTCGCAAATCGACGCTGGTCGCCTCGCTGCTGTTGATGGGGGTCTGTACGACGTTGATCGGCGTGCTGCCGGGATACGATGCCATCGGATCATGGGCGCCGATCCTGCTCTGTGTGCTGCGCTTCGGTCAGGGCCTGGGCCTTGGCGGTGAATGGGGCGGAGCCGCCTTACTGGCGACCGAAAACGCTCCCAAAGGCAAACGAGCCTGGTTTGGCATGTTTCCCCAACTGGGCCCATCGATCGGTTTCCTTGCCGCCAACGGGCTGTTTCTGACGCTGGCCATGACGCTGGATGACGAGCAATTTCGCTCCTGGGGCTGGCGGGTGCCGTTTCTGCTCAGCGCCGTGCTGGTCGTTATCGGCCTGTATGTGCGCCTGAAGCTTGAGGAAACACCTGTCTTCGCCAAAGCCATTGCCCGCCACGAGCGCGTAAAGCTGCCCATCGCCGAGCTGTTCGCGCAGTACTGGGCACCGATGCTGTTGGGAGCAGCCTCAATGGTGGTGTGCTATGCGCTGTTCTACATTTCGACGGTCTTTTCGCTGAGCTATGGGGTGAAGACGCTGGGCTACAGTCGGGAATCGTTCCTGGCGATGCTCTGTTTCGCCGTGCTGTTCATGGCCCTTGCGACGCCGCTTTCCGCACTGGCCAGTGACCGCTTTGGCCGCCGGCCGGTGTTGATTGTCGGCGGCGTGCTGGCCATTCTGTCGGGTTTCCTGATGGAGCCGTTGCTGACCCACGGCACCACGTGGGCGGTGACGCTGTTCCTGTCCATCGAGCTGTTTCTGATGGGCGTCACGTTTGCGCCCATGGGCGCAATGCTGCCAGAGCTGTTTCCCACGCGCGTTCGCTACACCGGTGCGTCGGCGGCTTACAACATCGGCGGCATTGTCGGCGCCTCTGTCGCGCCGTTCTTCGCACAAAAGCTGGTGGAAATGGGCGGGTTGAGCTGGGTGGGCGGTTATGTTTCGGCAGCAGCGCTGATCAGCGTGATTGCCGTGCTGTGCCTGAAAGAAACCCGGCACGCGGACCTGGATACGATTGCCTGAGCCCACCGGAAACGTACGTGTGGGAGCGCGCTTGCCCCCGAACGAGGTGTATCAGTCACCGCTTATGAACCTGACACACCTCATTCGCGGGCAAGCGCGCTCCCACACTGTCAGCAGGTAGCGGGTGACATAGGCAGGTTTGATCCAGCGTCTTCGTGCGCACAGCTATCAAACAAAAACGGCGCCTGTGAGGACGCCGTTTTTTGTTCGAAGCTGACGCTTAAAGCTGAACCTTCACGGCCATCGAAGCACGGGTGGCCTTGCGCCGGGCGTCATCAACCGACTCGTCACGCGCCAGCGCCACGCCCATGCGCCGCTGACCGTTGACTTCTGGCTTGCCAAATAGACGCAGCGCGGTGTCCGGCTCGCTCAGCGCCTGCTCCAGATTGGCAAACGCGGTCTGCGTGGATTGGCCTTCTACCAGAATCACTGCCGAGGCCGATGGGCCAAACTGGCGGATCAACGGAATCGGCAGGCCCAGAATCGCGCGGGCGTGCAGCGCAAACTGCGACAGGTCCTGAGAAATCAATGTCACCAGACCGGTGTCGTGGGGACGCGGCGACACTTCGCTGAACCAGACCTGGTCACCCTTGATGAACAGCTCGACGCCAAAAAGGCCTCGGCCGCCCAACGCTTCGGTCACGGCCTTGGCCACTCGCTCGGACTCGGCCAACGCCACCGGGCTCATGGCCTGTGGCTGCCAGGATTCCTGATAGTCGCCCTTCTCCTGACGGTGGCCAACCGGTGCACAGAACGTCGTGCCACCGACATGGCGCACGGTCAGCAAGGTGATCTCGTAATCGAAGTCGATGAAGCCTTCGATGATGACTCGACCTTTGCCGGCGCGACCGCCCTCTTGGGCGTAGTCCCAGGCCTTCTGAATGTCAGCGTCGGTTTTCAGCAAACTCTGGCCCTTGCCCGACGAGCTCATGACCGGCTTGACCACGCACGGGAAGCCCAAGTCTTCAACGGCTTGCTCGTAGTCTTCGAACGTGTCGGCGAAGTAGTAAGGCGAGGTTGGCAGGCCCAGTTCTTCAGCGGCCAGGCGGCGGATGCCTTCGCGGTTCATAGTCAGCTGTGCGGCACGAGCCGTAGGGATGACCGTGAAGCCCTCGGACTCCAGCTCGACCAGCGTCGCCGTGGCGATGGCTTCGATTTCCGGGACGATGTAGTGCGGCTTCTCGGACTCGATCACCGCACGCAACGCCGCGCCGTCGAGCATGTTGATAACGTGGCTGCGATGCGCGACCTGCATCGCCGGAGCATTGGCATAACGGTCGACGGCGATCACTTCAACGCCCAGACGTTGCAGTTCGATCACCACTTCCTTGCCAAGCTCGCCGCAACCGCAGAGCAAAACGCGGGTCGCGGTCGGCGACAGTGGAGTTCCGATTTGAGTCATCTCAGGTCCTCGTGGAGCAGGTCGAGGGTCGCTCGCCGTGTGCAAGCAACCGCAGGGGAGAAAGGCGCGCAATTTACCATGTTGGCAAGGCAAAGGGATGCAGCAGCGCAGGGATGAGTCAGCGGCGGCGGGCGTCGCCGTTCACCGAAAACATCATGCCGCCCGCCTTCGCCCGCTCGTCACAGGCCGCGAGCACGGCGCGGCGTGCCGGGTTGTCCATGCGGCTCCAGCCGGTAATCTCGGCCACGGTGCGCTGGCACCCGGTGCAGACGTCCGCATCGTCCAGCGAGCAAATGCTTACGCACGGCGAGCGGACCGGCTTTTCATGGGCGCTCGTTTCGGCGATTGGGGAACCTGGGATCGGGGAGTCGAAGGTCGGGGAGTCGGGGCTGGGCATCAGTCTTCCTGTGGCGCCAGGTCACGCGCGTAACGTTGGGCGTTATGGACGTAATGGGCGGCGCTGGCTTCGAGCATTTTCTTTTGGGCCTCGGTCAGCTCGCGGACGATCTTACCGGGCGACCCCATGACCAGCGAGCCATCGGGGATGACTTTGCCTTCGCCGATCAACGAATTCGCGCCAATGATGCAGTGCTTGCCGATCTTTGCCCCGTTGAGGATGACCGAGTTGATGCCGATGAGCGTGTTGTCGTCCACGCTGCAGCCATGCAGCATCACGTTGTGGCCGACGGTGACGTTGCGGCCAATGGTCAGCGGCGAGCCCATGTCCGTGTGCATCACCGTCCCGTCCTGCACATTGCTGTTCTCGCCAATGTCGATCAGCTCGTTATCGCCGCGCAGCACGGCACCGAACCAGACACTCGCATTGGCCTGCAAGCGCACATTGCCGATGACGGTCGCAGTGGGCGCGATCCAGCTGGTCGGGTGGGCATCAACGCGGGATTCGCCCAGGCGGTACTTCATGACGTGCTCCTTGTGGCCAAACCTGGCGCGGCGGGTCAGGATTTCAGCGTATGGATGATGGATCGAGTGGGCGGCTGGTTGAGGTTGATGCCGCTGTCGAACAGCAGGTTCATCAGCTCGACGATCATGATCGCGGTCAGGCCCCAGATCTTGTACTCGCCGAACCGGTAACTCGGCACATACCAGCTGCGCCCCTGGTAGTCGATGCGATGGGTGTGTTCGCGAACGTCCTGCCGAAAGAACTCCAGCGGCACGCTGAACACCGCTGCAATTTCAGCATCATTGGGCGTGTATTCAACGAAGTCGGGAATAAGGCCGACGTAAGGCGTCACCTTGATGCCGTGCTTGGAAATGAGCGGACTCAGCGGGCCGACCACTTCCACCAATCCGGGCGGCAGGCCGATCTCCTCCTGTGCTTCGCGCAGGGCGGTAAAAATCAGGTCCGGGTCTTCGGGGTCCCGACGCCCGCCGGGAAAAGCCACTTCGCCGCCATGGGTCGACAACCCGCTGGCACGCAAGGTCAGCACCAGCTCGGGTTCTTCACTGCGAGTAATGGGCAGAAGCACGGCGGCTTCGGGGAAGCGCGCGTCCGTCTCCAGCCTCACCGGCGTGTGGCTGCTCATACGGAGAAGAAGCTCATCCAGCATGGGAATTCTCGATCGGTTGCCTGCCCGGCATCATGCACCAAAGCTTCGACGCGCCCAAGTGTTCCCAGACACGCCATACACCTCTTGCCGTGTACCTGCGCAACAGCTCAAGATAGCCGCTGACTTCAGGAACCCGATCCGATCATGAAATTCTGCAGCAACTGCGGCGAAAAGGTCATTCAGCGTATTCCCGAGGGCGATAGCCGCCCGCGTTACGTGTGTGAGCACTGCAACACCATTCACTACCAGAATCCCAACATCGTGGCGGGCGTCGTACCGGTCTGGGGCGACAAGGTGCTGCTCTGCCGTCGGGCCATTGAGCCGCGGCTGGGCTACTGGACGCTGCCGGCCGGGTTCATGGAAAACGGCGAAAGTGTCGAGCAGGCTGCGCGCCGTGAAACGCTGGAAGAGGCCTGCGCCGAGGTGGAGGACTTGCAGCTGTATTCCATGATCGACGTGCCGCACATCAATCAAGTGCATATTTTCTACCGCTCCAACCTCGCCAGCCCAGAGTTCGCCGCAGGCGTCGAAAGCCTTGAGGTGAAGCTGTTCGACGAAGCGGATATCCCCTGGACTGACCTGGCGTTCAATACGGTCAGACGTACCCTGGAATGTTTTTTCCGCGACCGGCGGCATCAAGATTTCCAGGTGCGCACCGACTGTCTGTCTGTTACTCCGCCGCTCAAGACCACTTGATCAACACGATGGCGCGCGATTGTCGCGCAGGCTTCAGGGATATCCATTTCATGCGTTGGTTGCTTGCTGTTTTATGCCTGTCGTTTGTGCCGTTGTCCCAGGCTGCGTTCACCCAGACCATCGTGCCTAAAGGCAGCGAACAGAAGTTCGTTGGCGGCAAGGTCATCGACACCGAAAACATCGCCGACCGCACCATCGATAAAGTGTTGGTGCTCAAGTCCGCGCATCAGCTGCAGCTGATCAGCCGTGGGGAGGCGTTGAAGACGTATCGAATTTCCCTGGGCAAAGCGCCCAAGGGTCCCAAGTTGCAGGAAGGCGATCAGCGCACACCGGAAGGCTTTTACTGGCTGGACTGGCGCAAGACCAGCGACGCCTACAATCTGTCGCTGCATATTTCCTACCCCAATATTTCTGACGCCGCACGCGCACGCCGCGAAGGCGTGAAGCCGGGCAGCATGATCATGATTCACGGCACGCCGATCAACGAGGACTATCCGGAGTGGTACTTCCACACGCTGGACTGGACCAATGGCTGCATTGCCATGCGCAACAGCGATATCCGTGAGGTGTGGGATCTGGTGAAAGACGGCACGATGATCGAAATCCGGCCTTGAGGATTGAAGATTGAAGATTGAAGTGAGACGACCGTAGGAGCCGGCTTGCTGGCGAACGGGCTGTATCCGTCAGCATTGCTGTCAAAGGCCTGGCGAGTTCGCCAGCAAGCCGGCCCCTACAGAGGATCAGCGGTGTGGTGGCAAGCAGACCGGTATAGGCCTCAATACAACGACAGCGACGCTAGATATCCGCCAGCTTCCACACATCGTATGCCGGTACTTCATAGGGATGACTGCGTTTAAGCGCATAAACCGCCTGCTCGATCAGCTCGTCAGCCACAACGAGCTCGACCTTCCATTCCTGAACCTGCTCGACCTCGCCGGCTCGCCCGATGAACGGCTGACTGCCGTCCAGCGGGCGGAACTGGCCCTGGCCGAGCACTTGCCATGAGCAGCAGTCGTAAGCGCCGATTCGCCCCGCACCGGCGGCGAACAACGCGCTTTTGACCTGCTCCACATGGCTGGGCGGCACAAAGAACGCCAGCTTGTACATCGCGATCAGTTAACCCAGACGCGCGCGTTGCGGAACATCCGCATCCACGCACCGTCCTCGGTCCACTCGTCCGGGCGCCATGAGTTGTTCACCGCGCGGAACACGCGCTCAGGGTGCGGCATCATGATGGTGACGCGACCGTCGAGGGTGGTGAGGCCGGCAATCCCGCGCGGCGAACCGTTCGGGTTGGCCGGATAGGTTTCAGTGACTTTGCCGTGATTGTCGACGAAACGCACCGCAACGGTGCCGGACAGGTCGGTTTCAAGCAGCGCGTCCGGCGACTTGAACTCGGCGTGACCTTCACCGTGAGCGATGGCGATCGGCATATGCGAGCCGGCCATCCCTTGCAGGAAGATCGATGCCGATTTCTGGATCTCGACCATCGCCACGCGCGCCTCGAACTGTTCCGAGCGGTTGCGCACGAAATGCGGCCAGAACTCGCTGCCCGGAATCAGCTCGCTGAGGTTGGACATCATCTGGCAACCGTTGCACACACCCAGCGCAAAACTGTCGCTACGGGCGAAGAAGCCCTGGAACGCATCGCGTGCACGGGTGTTGAACAGCGCGGACTTGGCCCAGCCTTCGCCGGCGCCCAGTACGTCGCCGTAGGAGAAGCCACCGCACGCGACCAGCCCCTTGAAGTCATTGAGGTCAACACGGCCGGCAAGGATGTCGCTCATGTGCACGTCAACCGAGGCGAAGCCGGCACGGTCAAAGGCGGCTGCCATCTCGACCTGGCCATTCACGCCCTGCTCACGCAGCACCGCCACTTGCGGGCGAACGCCTTTCTTGATGTAGGGCGCAGCGATGTCGTCATTGACGTCATAGCCCAGCTTCACGCTCAGACCCGGATTCTCTTCTTCCAACAGCGCATCGAACTCCTGATCCGCGCACTCGGCGTTGTCGCGCAGACGCTGGATCTGGTAGCTGGTCTCGCTCCACTGACGCTGGAGCAGGCGGCGGTCGCCTTTGAAAACACTCTCGCCTTTCAGGCTGACGGACACTTCGCTGTTGTTGATCGGCTGGCCGATCACCGCAACGCAATTCTCGCCCAGACCCGCAGCACTGAACTGTGCGAGCACAACCGGCGTGGCGTCCTGACGAACCTGAATCACCGCACCCAGTTCTTCGTTGAACAGAATGGCCGCGACCTTCTCAGGCGTACCGGTCAGGGTGCCGAGTTCAAGATTCAATCCGCAGTGACCGGCGAACGCCATTTCAAGCGCAGTGGCCATCAGACCACCGTCCGAACGGTCGTGGTAGGCCAGCAGATGGCCGTCCGCGTTCAGGCCTTGAATGACCGCGAAGAAGGCTTTGAGGTCTTCGGCATCGTCGACGTCCGGCGCGACGCTGCCCAGCTTGCCGTGGGTCTGAGCAAGAATCGACGCACCCATGCGGTTCTTGCCACGGCCCAGGTCGATCAGGATCAGATCGGTCAGGCCCTTGTCCATGCGCAGCTGCGGGGTCAAGGTCTTGCGGATGTCGATGACCGGCGCGAAACCGGTCACGATCAGCGACAGCGGCGAGGTCACAGTTTTTTCAGTGCCTTCGTCGCTCCAGCGGGTCTTCATGGACATCGAGTCCTTGCCCACCGGAATGGTAATGCCCAACTCGGGGCACAGTTCCATGCCGACGGCCTTGACAGTGTCGTACAGGCGCGCGTCTTCGCCCGGGTGCCCGGCAGCGGACATCCAGTTGGCGGACAGCTTGATGTCGGAGATCTTGCCGATACTCGACGCCGCGATGTTGGTCAGCGTTTCGCCAATGGCCATGCGCCCGGACGCAGGCGCATCCAGCAGCGCGAGCGGCGTACGCTCGCCCATCGCCATGGCTTCGCCGGTGTACACGTCAAAGCTGGTCGCGGTCACGGCTACGTCTGCCACCGGCACCTGCCAAGGCCCGACCATCTGGTCGCGATTCACCAGGCCGGTGATGCTGCGATCGCCGATGGTAATCAGGAAGCTTTTGCTCGCCACCGCCGGGTGATGCAGAACGCGCTGGACGCTTTCTTCGATGTCGAGCGCGCTCGGATCGAAGTCGTCGCCCAACTCGGCTTCACGCTCGGCGGAACGGTGCATGCGCGGCGCCTTGCCGAGCAGCACTTCCAGGGGCATATCAACCGGGCTGTTGCCGAAATGACTGTCGGTGACGGTCAGCTGCGGCTCCTCAGTCGCCTCGCCGACCACCGCAAACGGGCAACGCTCACGTTCGCAGATGGCTTTGAAACGCTCGAAGTCAGGGGCGCTGACGGCCAGCACATAACGTTCCTGGGATTCGTTGCTCCAGATTTCCAGCGGCGCCATGCCTGGCTCGTCGTTGGGCACGTTGCGCAGCTCGAAGCGGCCGCCGCGACCACCGTCGTTGACCAGTTCCGGGAAAGCGTTGGACAGACCGCCCGCGCCGACGTCATGGATAAACGCAATAGGGTTGGCTTCGCCCAGCTGCCAGCAGCGGTCAATGACCTCCTGGCAACGACGTTCCATTTCCGGGTTTTCACGCTGCACCGAGGCGAAATCCAGATCCGCCGAGCTGGTGCCGGTGGCCATGGAGGAAGCCGCGCCGCCGCCCAGACCGATCAGCATCGCCGGGCCGCCCAGCACGATCAGCTTGGCGCCAACGGTGATTTCGCCCTTCTGCACGTGTCCTTCGCGGATGTTACCCATGCCACCGGCGAGCATGATCGGCTTGTGATAGCCACGAACCTCGACGCCATGGGGCGTGCTGATGGACTGCTCGAAGGTACGGAAGTAACCGGTCAGGGCCGGACGACCGAATTCATTGTTGAACGCCGCGCCGCCCAGCGGGCCTTCAATCATGATGTCGAGCGGCGTGACGATGCGCTCGGGTTTGCCATAGGGCTTTTCCCAAGGCTGCTCGAAGCCCGGAATGTTGAGGTTGGAAACGGTGAAACCGGTGAGACCGGCTTTCGGCTTGGCGCCGCGACCGGTGGCGCCCTCGTCGCGAATTTCGCCGCCGGAGCCGGTGGATGCACCGGGGAACGGCGCGATCGCCGTCGGGTGGTTGTGGGTTTCGACCTTCATCAGAATGTGCACCGGCTCCTGAACCGCAGCGTACTCGCGGGTTTCAGGATTCGGGAAGAAGCGCCCGGCGACGCTGCCGACGATCACCGAAGCGTTGTCCTTGTATGCGGACAGCACGCCTTCGTTGTGCATCTGGTAGGTGTTCTTGATCATGCCGAACAGGCTTTTTTCCTGGCTCTGGCCGTCGATGTCCCAACTGGCGTTGAAGATCTTGTGGCGGCAGTGCTCGGAGTTGGCCTGGGCAAACATCATCAGTTCGATGTCGTGCGGGTTACGCTTGAGGCCGACGAACGCGCTCACCAGGTAATCGATTTCGTCCTCGGCCAGCGCAAGCCCCAGCTCGACGTTGGCTTTTTCCAGCGCGGCACGGCCACCACCCAAGACGTCGATGGCGGTCAGCGGTTTCGGCTCGGCATGGCTGAACAGGCTCGCCGCCTCTTCCAGCGCGCCCAGTACGATCTGGGTCATGCGGTCGTGAAGCGCGTCGGCAATCATCTGCGCGTCGGCGTCGCTGAACTGGCCCTGCACATAGAAAGCAATGCCGCGCTCAAGACGCTGGATCTTGGTCAGGCTGCAATTGCGGGCGATGTCTGTGGCCTTGCTCGACCATGGCGAGATGGTCCCGAAACGCGGCAGGACCAGGAACAGGCGGCCCGCAGGCTCCTGAACCGGAACGCTCGGACCGTACTTCAACAGGCGCGCAAGCACTTGTTGCTCGTCTTCGGTCAGGACACCATCGACCTCGGCGAAGTGGGCGAATTCAGCGTACAGGCCACTGACAGACGGAACTTTATCGTTCAGCTGCGCAAGTAATTTCTGGTGGCGGAAGGCGGAAAGGGCGGGAGCACCACGCAAGATCAACATCGTCGGGACAGCCTCGGGAAGGGGGTGTGCTTTGAGGCCGTGCATTCTAGCGTAATCGGTCAGCGTCGGCACCCGAAACCACGGCCGGGCATTCATCCGAATGTCGGCCAGGGCGCCTGCCTGCGTTGGCAGGTAACATTTCCACTGCTCTATCAGACGCAACCTGCGCTGTCGAGATATGGCGGTATGGCTCCTTTGCGTATACTGCACCGATGTTTTCCCTATCAGATTTCCGCCCACGCTGTGCCAAGTGGCTCATCGCAACCGGAATCTTCCTGCTGCTCGGCGCGTGTGTGGAGAAACCCACCACGCTGGAACGAGTCAAGGAGGATGGCGTTTTGCGCGTCGTCACCCGCAACAGCCCGGCGACGTATTTTCAGGACCGCAACGGTGAAACCGGTTTCGAGTACGAACTGGTGAAGCGCTTCGCCGACGATCTGGGCGTCGAACTGAAGATAGAAACCGCGGACAACCTAGACGACCTGTTCGACCAGATGAACAAGCCCGGCGGCCCGGTGCTCGCGGCAGCAGGGCTGGTCAGCAGCGAAAACCGCGCCAAACAGGTGCGCTTTTCCCATTCCTACCTCGAAGTGACGCCACAAGTGGTGTACCGCAATGGCCAGTCACGTCCCACCGATCCGGGCGATCTCGTCGGCAAGCGCATTCTTGTCCTGAAAGGCAGCAGCCATGCCGAGCAACTGGCGGCGCTGAAGGTGAAATATCCCGGCATCAATTACGAGGAGTCCGATCAGGTCGAGGTCGTGGACCTGTTGCGCATGGTGGACGAAGGCCAGATCGATCTGACCCTGGTGGACTCCAACGAACTGGCCATGAATCAGGTGTACTTCCCGAACGTGCGCGTCGGCTTCGATCTCGGCGATGGCCGCGATCAGCGCTGGGCCGTTGCTCTGGGGGATGACAACAGCCTCCTGAACGAGATCAACACCTTTCTCGCCAAGATGCAGAAGAACGGCATGCTGCAGCGACTCAAGGATCGTTACTACGGTCACGTTGATGTTCTCGGTTACGTCGGCGCCTACACCTTCGCCCAGCACTTGCAGGAACGCCTGCCCAAATACGAGAAGCACTTTCAGACCGCTGCCAAGGCCGAACAGGTGGACTGGCGCCTGCTGGCCGCCATCGGGTATCAGGAATCCTTGTGGCAGCCGGGCGTGACCTCAAAAACAGGGGTGCGCGGCCTGATGATGCTGACCCAGAGCACGGCGCAAGCCATGGGCGTGTCGAACCGGCTCGATGCCAGACAAAGCATTCAGGGCGGCGCCAAGTATTTCGCCTACGTCAAAGAGCAGCTCGACGACTCTATTCAGGAACCGGATCGCACGTGGTTGGCGTTGGCGTCCTACAACATCGGCACAGGCCACCTGGACGACGCGCGCAAGTTGGCTGAAAGCGAGGGGCTCAACCCGAACAAGTGGCTGGACGTGAAGAAGATGCTGCCGCGGCTGTCGCAGAAAAAGTGGTACAGCAAGACCCGCTACGGCTACGCCCGAGGCGGCGAGCCGGTCAGTTTCGTTGCCAACATCCGGCGTTATTACGACATCCTGACCTGGGTGACCCAACCGCAGATGGAAGGCAGCCAGGTCGCCGAGGGCTCGTTGCATGTGCCGGGTGTCGACAAAACCAAGCCATCGGAAGAGAAAGCGCCACTCTAACCAGCGCTACGCCTTCGCACGCCGCATCCTGAAAAACTCGCTCAGCATTGTCCCGCACTCCTCCCCCAGCACGCCGCCCTCGAACAGTACGCGGTGGTTGAGAAACGGCTGCGTGAAGAACTGGCCCTGGCTCTGCACCACCCCGGCCTTCGGCTCGGTCGCGCCGTACACCACACGGCTGATGCGCGAATGGACGATCAGGCCCGCGCACATGCTGCAAGGCTCCAGCGTCACATACAGCGTGCTGCCCGGCAGGCGGTAATTGCTGACCGCCTGCGCCGCCGCGCGGATGGCGACCATTTCAGCGTGCGCACTCGGGTCGCTGCCGCTAATGGGGCAATTGAACCCGCGGCCGACGATTTCACCGTTCTGCACCACCACCGCCCCCACCGGCACCTCGCCCAGCAATGCGCCTTCTGCGGCCAATGCCAGTGCTTGCTGCATGAAATGCTGATCGCGGCTGCGATCAATGATTGTCGGCTGACGCATCATGAGACCTCGATAGCGGCCATGAGACCGGTTTCCATGTGATCGACTACATGGCAGTGAAACATCCACACGCCGGGGTTATCAGCCACCAGTGCCACGCGCGCGCGCTCGTTGCGCCCCAGCAGATAGGTGTCCGTAAAATACGGAATCACGTCTTTGCGACTGGAAGCGATCACTTTGAAGCTCATCCCGTGCAAATGAATAGGGTGCTGATACTGCGTCATGTTTCTCAGCTCGAAAATGTAGCTCTTGCCCCGTTCAAGCCTGGCGATGGGACGGTCGGCGCAGGTCTTGTCGGTGATGTCCCACGCCTGTCCGTTGATCTGCCACAAGCTGGGGGGCTTGCCGTTGTCCACGTTCACCGACACCGAGCCGGCCCACTCGAAATTGAAGTTGAGCTTCTCGGCGTTGGCCAGATCAGGCTCGGCGACAGGGTTGGCCGGGAGTTCGGGTGGCCATTGGCCGGGCGCATCGCTGTTGGCGACCGAGCGGAATGTGCCGAGCCGGACAGGACCATTGCGCAGGGCAAGGTCCTCACCGGCTGCAGGTGCCTTGATCGCCAGACACATCCGCATGCCCGGTCCCAGCCAGTAATCCTTGCCCAGCGGGCGGGGTTTGACCGGATTGCCGTCCAGGGCGTAGATCATCGCGTCCGCGCCCGGGAGGTTTAGGCGGTAGGTCACGGTGTTGTCGAGGTTGAGGATCCGCACGCGGGTGATCTGTCCGGCCGGCAGCTCAATCACACCCTGCGGCACGCCATTGATCGTCGACAGGCGACCGGCCGTCCCCTCGCGCGCCGCTTCGCGAATCACGCTGAAATCTGTAAACGCGCCCTCCTCGTCAACGTGCCAGCTTTTCAGACTGACGACGCGCTCGTGGGCAAAACCGGTGGGCTCGCGCTCCTCGACGATCAGCGGCCCCACGAGCCCGCGGCCGAGTTGCTCACTGCTGCTGACGTGGGGGTGATACCAATAGCTGCCGGCATCCGGGACGCGGAATTTATAGTCGAAGTACTCGCCCGGTTTGACCGGCAATTGCGAGACGTAGGGAACGCCGTCCATCTCCAGCGGGAGCCGGATGCCGTGCCAATGAATCGTTGTTTCAACAGGCAACTGATTGATGAAGCGCACCCGCAGCCAATCGCCTTGTCTGACGCGCAGTTCGGTACCTGGCGCCGAGCCGCCGAAGGCCCATGCGGGCGTCTGATGCCCGGCAACCAGCTCGACGTCCAGCGGCGCGGCGATCAGCTCGTAATCGTGCCCCTCCCCCGGGCCGCGCTTGCCCAGCCAGTATCGAGAGGCGCCACCCGCCCCAAGCCCGACCACGGCAAGGCCGGCCAGGCCTGCAAGTATTTGTCGACGGGTGAAAGACATGTACGGAAAAACCTCAAACGACGGATCGCATTCGGGAACGATGCAGGGGGCGGACACGATACACCTGCACCTACAGAAATTTAAGGCGACGGCGCAGGCAATACATATTTAGTACCAAATGAATCGCTGATCGCGCCAAGCTTGTCGTCCTCATTCATCACGGACGACGAATATGACCACCGCACCAAACACCCCGCCCGCTGAAGGGCCGACGCAGGATCGCGCCGCCCTCGTTGCCATCAGCCAGCGTCTTGTCGACGCTTGCCCGGACATGCGCGAAATGGCTCGCAGCATCGCGAGCGAGATCCTCATGCGCTATACCGGCCAAGACATTGAACCAGACTCAGTGTATTGGCACCGCTTCCACACCGCCGTTAACAGCTCGCGCTCGTTCAGCGGCTGGCAGCATGTCGATGCGCCCTATCAGTCCATGACCCTGCCGCAGTTGGTCATGAGCCGGTTTAATCCGCAAGATCAGGACAACGCCGACACCCTGCAGATGCTCAGCGGGTTCTACACCGCCGGCGCCGCTGCCGACGTGTTTGATGAACGTAATGAGGTGAGGCTGCTGCCCGCGCAAGTCATGCGCGATTTCTGGGCTGTCGATTTCAAGTCGGCCTTTCATGCAAAACTCAGCGCGTTCTGGCGCGACTTTGCCGACGACTTTCGCACCATGGCCAAGGCCAACTATCTCGCCAGCGCCCTGCAAGACCATCAAGCCGGTTGGCTGAGCGATGAAAACCTGAGCTCCGTGCTTGCCGCTGCAAACATCGCCCCCTCCGTACCGGCGAGTCTCGCGGCGTTACAAGCGAGCGCGCCGACCGGTCACGCCGTCAGCGTCTGGACTTTCGACGTCATCGGTTATGAAGCCAGCGACATCCTGCGCGTCGTAACCGCCGATGGCCGACAAATTCTCTATACCCCCGGCGAGGTGCAGGCATTTCATGCATTCGATACGCCCGAAGAACTGCACAGGTGGCTACTGACGCAAAACAACCGCACCGAGCGACGCGCGCGCTTTATGGGCCATTTTCCTCTATCGGCCCATGGGGAGGCTGATCAAAACATCGGGCTCTACCATGGTCTTGACGTGCTTTATACGACATGGGGTGCGGCGCAGCCTGGCGTGATCAATCAGCACAGCCGAGTGGTAGCGGGTGATCCGTTTACCCATCTACGCGACTCCATCCGCGCACGAATGTTTGCCGACGCCGGCCTGGCCCCGCATTCCAATGGTGACTTGCGCAAACAGCTGTGGATCGGCTATTTGCGAAGCATCTCGCAGCTGTCAGGCGCACTGGCTGCCGTTGACTGGCCGATAGCATTGGCGGCGGTGGGCGCAGGGCTGGCTGACATGGGTCTTAATATCGATCAGGCGGTGAATGGCGCGAGCACGGCTCGACGCAAGGCCGGCGTCATCGGCGCGGTGACTGCGGGCATCGATGTGCTATTCAACAGCACGTTCTTCCTGGGTGGCAGCGCTGAATCCGAGGGCGGTGTGCTTGAGCCGGTCACCGCCCCCGCACTCGAACCGGAACCAACCCCCGACGTGGCAGAGGCTGAGCCGATGGAAGCATTCGTCGAGTCGTCCCCTGCTGAACCTGAACAGCTAGAGCCCCTGGACCGGCAGGCTACGCTGGCTGCCTTCGAGACCAACAAGCTGTTGGATGGCTTTGCACCTGCCAGCGCTGAAGGCCGCATGAAGGGCATTTACCAGACCGAACAGGGCGAAACCTTTATCGAGATCGATGACCTCGCGTATGCCGTGCGCTACATCAATGAGCTCAAAACATGGGCCATCATTGATCCGGAGAACCCTTACTCCTTCTATCGTAACCTGCCCGTTAAGCTGAACAGTGCCGGTGCCTGGGAGCCTGTTGCAGTCTCGGCCCTCAAGGGCGGCGGCAAGCTGTTGGGGAAAATCTCCGGCGTGCGTGGCGCCCGCGTTGCTCAACAACCGGGCACTTTGCCGAGCCCCTACGAAATACCCCCTGCGCAAAGAGCAGCGCTTATGGAGGGCGCACAGGCCGGAGGCCGACTCGTCGACGAACGTTACGGCGGCCTTGGGCTGGCCACTCGAGACCCTTATGAGGGCTTCAAACGCATACGGCGTCTGCTCCGTGACGACGCCGATGCGTTCTTCTCCACGTTCGAATTACCCCTGCGTCCAGAGCTGCCACCACTGACGCCCGACGCTCCGTTGAAGACCACCCTTAAGCGACTGTTCAAACGCGCGTCGGGGCTGATTATTGGCGAAAGCCACGCCGACGCAGGCAGCAAGCAATTCCTGATCGAACACATGCAACTGCTGACCAAGCTCAAGGTGAGAACCCTTTACATGGAACACCTGCTGACCGACTTTCATCAGGCGGATCTGGATGTTTTTTCCAGGAGCGGGAAGATGTCGCCCGAGCTTGAAGGTTACGTTCATGCGCTGGACAAGGGCCATCGAACTGACCCCACCGGCAAGTACACCTTTATGGCAGTCCTTAAAGCAGCTCGGGAAAACCATGTTCGCATCAGGGCCATTGATTGCATGGCCAGCTACCGCGTAGACGGCATGCCGGATGCCGAGCAAACAGCCCGTCAGAAGATGATGAATTACTACGCCAAAGGCGTCATCGATACAGACCGGGCGGCGCGAAACGGGATGAATTGGGTCGCACTGGTCGGCAACTCCCATGCCAACACCTACAAGGGTGTGCCCGGTATGGCTGAACTGGAAGGAGCTTTTGGCTTGCGTGTTGAAGATGCGCACGCCATCGAGTCACCGGGCATTACCGCCGACCCGGGCGTCGAGATGTCCAACTCAATGGGCCGCACTGCAGGCACCGTCAAGAGCGATCTGCGCCTGCAATACCTTCGCGAAGCGGTAAAACCCGCACCCGATCTTGAGAACAAACTCACCCGCGCGGGCATGTTCACTGTTGAAGCAGAGGGCAAACGACTGACGCTTGTACACCGCAGCAATGAAGGGGCCGCTGTCCGGACGGAGATCAAACGCGAAGGCACAAGGGTTTACATCGATCGGCCGAAATGGCCACGGGTGAGTGGGCGCCGGTTCGATTCGCTTGGCGATTTGTCGCTGTCGTTGGAGCTGATGGGGATGACGCTGGTGCGTTGAGGCTTAAACGCAAAAAGCCGAGTGAGACGCGGGTGGTCTCACTCGGCTTTTAGATCCGAGCCTGTGAAGGTTTAGATCAAAGCGGGATCATTCCCACTCAATCGTCGCAGGCGGCTTGCTCGACACGTCATAGGTAACGCGGGATATGCCTTCGATCTCGTTGATGATCCGGCCGCTCACCGTTTCCAACAGCTCGTAAGGCAGGTGCGCCCAACGTGCGGTCATGAAGTCGATGGTTTCCACGGCGCGCAGGGCAACGACCCACGCGTAGCGGCGACCGTCGCCTACCACGCCAACCGATTTAACCGGCTGGAACACGACGAATGCCTGGCTGACTTTGTGGTACCAGTCGGCTTTGCGCAGTTCTTCGATGAAGATGTGGTCGGCGCGACGCAGCAGGTCGGCGTATTCCTTCTTCACTTCACCCAGAATGCGCACGCCCAGGCCCGGGCCCGGGAATGGGTGGCGGTAGACCATGTCGTACGGCAGACCCAGTTCCAGGCCCAGACGACGGACTTCGTCCTTGAACAGTTCGCGCAATGGCTCGACCAGTTTCAGGTTCATTTCTTCCGGCAGGCCACCCACGTTGTGGTGTGACTTGATGACGTGGGCCTTGCCGCTCTTGGCGCCAGCGGACTCGATCACGTCGGGGTAGATGGTGCCTTGGGCCAGGTACTTGATGTTGTCGAGCTTGTTCGACTCGGCGTCGAAAACGTCGATGAAGGTGCGCCCGATAATTTTGCGCTTCTTCTCGGGATCGCTTTCGCCGGCCAGGTTGTTGAGGAACTGGTCCTCGGCGTTGGCGCGGATCACCTTGACGCCCATGTTCTCGGCGAACATGGCCATGACTTGCTCACCTTCGTGCAGGCGCAGCAGGCCGTTGTCGACGAAGACGCAGGTCAGCTGGTCGCCGATGGCTTTGTGCAGCAGCGCGGCAACCACAGAGGAGTCGACGCCGCCCGACAAGCCCAGCAGCACGTTGTCGGTGCCGACCTGTGCGCGAACCTGGGCGATGGCGTCCTCGGCGATCTTCGACGGGGTCCACAGCGCTTCGCAACCGCAGATGTCGAGGATGAAGCGCGAGAGGATGCGACCGCCCTGCTTGGTGTGGGTCACTTCCGGGTGGAACTGCACGCCGTAGTAGCCGCGGGTGTCGTCGGCCATGCCGGCGATCGGGCAGCTCGGGGTGCTGGCCAGCACGTGGAAGCCTTCAGGAATGTCGGTGACTTTGTCGCCGTGGCTCATCCACACGTCGAGACCGAAAACCCCATCGGCGTCGACGTGGTCTTCGATGCCATCCAGCACGCGGCTCTTGCCGACGATGTCGACACGGGCGTAACCGAATTCACGCAACTCGGAGCCGGCAACGCGGCCACCGAGCTGTTCGGCCATGGTCTGCATGCCGTAGCAGATGCCGAAAATCGGCACGTTCAGGTCGAACACCGCCTGCGGCGCGCGCGGGCTGTCGGCGACGTGGACGGACTCGGGGCCGCCGGCGAGGATGATGCCTTTCGGGGCGAATTCGCGGATCGCTTCGTCCGCCATGTCGAACGGGTGCAGTTCGCAGTACACGCCGATTTCGCGAACGCGGCGGGCGATCAGCTGGGTGTACTGGGAACCGAAGTCCAGAATCAGGATGCGGTGGGCGTGAATGTCGAGGGCCATGAGAGGACTCTAGATAGAGCAGCTTCAAGCTTCAAGCCTCAAGCTTCAAGCTGCAAGGTGTTGGGGGCCGCATATCCGTAGCGGCAGCCCGAAAGGCAGTGCCGCTACAGATCGCTTGTAGCTAATAACTATCAACTTGCCGCTGGAGGCGTCAGCCGACCCGGTAGTTCGGCGCTTCCTTGGTGATCTGCACGTCATGGACGTGAGACTCGGCCATGCCGGCACCGGTGATGCGTACGAATTCAGGCTTGGTACGCATTTCGTGGATGTCGGCGCTGCCGGTGTACCCCATGGAAGAGCGCAGACCGCCCATCAACTGGTGAACGATGGCAGTCAGCGAGCCCTTGTACGCAACGCGGCCTTCGATACCTTCCGGCACGAGTTTTTCCGCGCCGTCGGACGAGTCCTGGAAGTAACGGTCAGACGAGCCCTGGGCCTGGGACATGGCGCCCAGCGAACCCATGCCGCGATAGGCCTTGTACGAACGGCCCTGGAACAGCTCGATCTCGCCCGGTGCTTCTTCGGTACCGGCAAACATCGAGCCCATCATTACGCAGTAGGCGCCGGCAACGATGGCTTTGGACAGGTCACCCGAAAAGCGGATGCCGCCGTCGGCGATCAGGGGAACGTCAGTGCCTTCGAGTGCCGAAGCTACATTGGCGATGGCGCTGATTTGCGGCACGCCCACACCGGCGACGATACGCGTGGTGCAGATGGAGCCAGGACCGATGCCGACCTTGACGCCGTCAGCGCCCGCTTCGACCAGTGCGCGTGCAGCGGCGCCGGTGGCGATGTTGCCGCCAATGACCTGAACGTCAGGGAAGGTTTGCTTGACCCAGCGAACACGGTCGATAACGCCTTTGGAGTGGCCGTGCGCGGTGTCGACGACGATGACGTCTACGCCCGCAGCAACAAGGGCACTGACACGCTCGCCGGTGTCTTTACCGGTGCCGACCGCAGCGCCAACGCGCAGACGACCCTGATCGTCTTTGCTCGCCAGCGGCCAGGCTTTGGATTTCTCGATGTCCTTGACGGTCATCATGCCTTTCAGCGCGAACTTGTCGTCGACGATCAGGACTTTTTCGAGGCGGTGTTTGTGCAGCAGGTCGCGCACTTCGTATTTGTCAGCGCCTTCACGAACGGTGACCAGACGCTCTTTGGGCGTCATCACTTCGCGAACAGGGATATCGAGGCGGGTTTCAAAGCGAACGTCGCGAGAGGTCACGATGCCGACGAGCTCGCCGTCGTGCAGGACCGGAACGCCGGAGATGTTGTGTTGACGGGTCAGTTCGAACAGGTCGCGAACGGTGGCGTCAGCCTCGATGGTGATCGGATCCTTGACCACACCCGCTTCGAACTTCTTGACCTTGCGCACTTCGGCAGCTTGCTGCTCGACGGTCATGTTCTTGTGGATGATGCCAATGCCGCCTTCCTGAGCCATGGCGATTGCCAGACGGGCTTCGGTGACGGTGTCCATAGCGGCGGAAACGAGGGGGATGTTGAGTTCGATGCCACGGGTCAGTCGGGTTTTCAGACTGACTTCGTTGGGAAGCACCTCGGAATAACCGGGCACAAGGAGAATGTCGTCGAATGTAAGGGCTTCTTGGCTTATACGCAGCATCGCTGGGCTCCCGAGCGGGAAAATGGAAGCGCGCCATTGTACCCAGACACCTGCACTATCTCAATGTAAAGATCAGCCTATTTACTCAATGAGCCGGATGACTGCGGCCAAAAACGGCGGCGATCGTTACATCCTGACTTTGACGTGGGACACCGGACGGTCCATTCGCTCGGCAAACGCCTCGATAAAACTGCTTTTGAAACCCGCATCCAGCCAGTTGTTGAAGATGAATCCCAGGTTCGAGAACCCGCACGGCTCAAGGAACAGAAACCCGTTGATGTCGTCCTCGTGCCGGCACTCGGGGCACATGAAGTTATCGGTGTGGCCCGGCATCCAGTCTTCGAGGCTCTCGAACAGCGCTTCGCCGATCTCACGCCGGCATTCCGGGCAGCCTGCTTCCTCTTTAAAGTCTTGCTGCGGCGTGTAGATGCAGCGCTTGAGGACGATCTCCAGACCGTTGACCGGCTGACCAAAAGGCAGTGCATCCGGGTTTTCGACAACGCGCCGCGCACCAGGGGCAATCGCGTAGGCCATGCGGTTGAAGCTGCGACCGCAAGTCGTCAGCGACTCCCCTACCACGTTCAGCTTCACCAGCCAGCGCAGGATCGCCCGCGCCTTCGCCTCGTGCGCAGGAAAGCTGGAGATTTGCGGGACAATGATGCTTTGGGTGTCCATGGAGGGCCTGTCTGACGAGTATTCGGGGGGCGGCAGCTTAATCTCGCTGTCGGTGACGTCAAGTATCGCCGCCAGGCGGCGCGCCTCCCACGATCTCATCTGGTGAGCCGTGCCCCAATGCCTTTATGATGCCCGCATGATCAAAGACCCTTTCGCAAGACTCGGCCTCGACCGGGACGTCCTGACTGTCAGCCAGCTCAACGGCCGCGCACGCGTGCTGCTGGAGGATGTGTTTTCCAGCATCTGGGTCGAGGGCGA
Organism: Pseudomonas sp. ME-P-057; assembly: GCF_030208975.1. Taxonomy (NCBI): domain Bacteria; kingdom Pseudomonadati; phylum Pseudomonadota; class Gammaproteobacteria; order Pseudomonadales; family Pseudomonadaceae; genus Pseudomonas; species Pseudomonas sp. ME-P-057. The sequence goes on along the minus strand of NZ_JARVSX010000033.1, from coordinate 207,533 downwards.
GATTTCCAACCTCTCTCGCCCCGCCTCCGGGCACGTTTACTTCACCCTCAAGGACTCCGGCGCCCAGGTGCGTTGCGCGCTGTTTCGCAGCAACGCGGCGAGGGTGCGTCAGGCACTCAAGGACGGCCTGGCGGTCAAGGTGCGCGGCAAGGTTTCGCTGTTCGAGGGTCGTGGTGACTATCAACTGATACTCGACACGGTTGAGCCTGCCGGTGACGGCGCGCTACGCCTGGCCTTCGATGCACTGAAGGAAAAGCTCAACGCCGAAGGCCTGTTCAGCGCCGAACGTAAAGTGGCCCTGCCGCTGCACCCCAAACGCATCGGCATCATCAGTTCGCCGACCGGTGCGGTGATCCGCGACATCATCAGCGTGTTTCGGCGTCGCGCGCCCCGGGTCGAGCTCACGTTGATCCCTACCGCTGTCCAAGGGCGCGAGGCCATCGGCCAGATCGTGCGGGCCTTGCAACTGGCGGACGGGCGCGGTTTCGATGCATTGATTCTCGCGCGCGGTGGCGGTTCGCTTGAAGACCTGTGGTGTTTCAACGAGGAGGCTGTCGCCCGCGCCATCGACGCCTGCGTGACGCCCATCGTCAGTGCGGTGGGGCACGAAACAGATGTTTCGATCAGTGACTTCGTCGCCGACGTTCGCGCACCCACGCCCTCGGCTGCCGCAGAATTGCTGGCCCCGGATTCAAGCGATTTGCATCGCCGGGTCGACAGCCTGCAACGTCGTCTTATCAGCCGCATGCAAGACCGACTGATGCGCGAGCAACTGCGTCTGGACGGTATCTCACGCCGCCTACGCCACCCCGGCGAGCGCCTGCGTCAGCGCGCGCAGCGGCTGGATGACCTGGACATGCGCATGCGTCGGGCGTTCGAGCAGCAGATGCACAAGCGCCAGGTGCGCATGAGCCATCTGGAAAGCCGGCTGGCCGCGCAACACCCAGGGCGCACGCTGATGTTCTTGCGCCAGCGTCTGGCGGTGCTGGCCGAACGACTGCCACGTGCGATCAGGGAAAACCTTAAAAGCCGCCGCTTGCAGCTGCAGAGTCAAGTGCAGACCCTGAATGTGGTCAGCCCGCTGGCCACCCTTGGTCGGGGCTACAGCATCTTGCTCGATGAACGCGGCAGAGCCATTCGGGCGGCGGAGCAAACCCATCAAGGCCAGCGTCTGACCGCGAAACTGGCGGACGGCGAGCTGCAAGTGCGCGTCGAAGACAATCATCTGACGCCTGTCACCCTTTCACTTCTGGATTGATCAATGCTGCCTCTCTTCTACCGCTCGCTGGCCGCTGTCGCGCTGTCTCTTTGCGCCGCCATGTGTGTCGCCCTGCCCGCCCACGCTGACAGCTACATCTCCCGCTTGCTCAACAAACCGGTGCCAGGCGGCGTGGCGGTGGTCGACCTCGGCCCGGCAGCGCAAGCGCCCAAAGCCACGTGGCAGGGCAAGCCGGTGCTGGTGGTCAAGGATGCAGACGCACGCTGGCTGGCCATCGTTGGCATCCCGTTGACCATCAAGCCCGGCACCTCACAGGCTGTCAGCAGTGGCGGTCGCAGTCTGCCGTTTGTGGTCGCCAGCAAGAACTACCCGGAGCAGCGGATCACGCTGAAGAACCAGCGCCAGGTCAATCCCAATGCGGACGATCTGAAGCGCATCGAACAGGAGCTCGATGTGCAGGTTCGGGCCTACCGCACGTTTAGCCCCGTGACGCCAAGCAACCTGTTGCTGGACAAGCCGGTCGACGGGCCGCTGTCCAGCAAATTCGGCGTTCGCCGCTTCTTTAACGGTGAGGAGCGTAACCCGCATGCGGGGCTGGATTTCGCGGTCCCGGCCGGCACTCCCATCAAGTCACCCGCTGCGGGTAAGGTGATCCTGATCGGCAACTACTTCTTCAACGGCAATACCGTGTTTGTCGATCACGGTCAGGGTTTCATCAGCATGTTTTGCCACATGTCGAAGATCGACGTGAAGGTGGGCGATGCCGTGCCGCGCGGTGGCGTGGTAGGACGCGTGGGTTCGACCGGGCGCGCGACAGGGCCGCATATGCACTGGAACGTGAGCCTGAACGATGCGCGGGTTGATCCGGCCATCTTCATCAATGCGTTTCAGCCGTAACGGTTGCCTCGGGTCATAGCCCTTTTGGGAATGTGGGAGTGAGCTTGCTCGCGAAGAGACCGGCTCACTCACCCAATCTCTACCGGATGTAAAGCAGCCTTCGTGAGCAAGCTCACTCCCACAAAGAGACGCGTACCCTGCACGGGCACCATCACATCCAGCCGATGCGACCTTGCGCAGCCCCACCTTGGCGAGCAATCTAATCTCGCCAACGAGGAACTTTCAGCAATAAAATCTCAGTTTAATTGCGATTCAAGTAACTTATCTCAATCTTTTCCAATCGCTTGCCAGCTTTCACCCCATTGGTTACGTTTGGCGACATGAAAACCGCCCACACCCTGATTCTGATGCGCCAACATCGCAGCCTTTGCCTCGTCAGCGCGCGACTGCAAAGCTGATCGCAGCGACTCGACGCGCTTTGTGCAGTGTTACTCTCGCATCAACCGGCTGGCCGCCTTCTCCCGGCCCTGAGTACAAAAAGGATTATTCAAATGACCATGCTCAACGATCCCTCGACCAAGTACCGCGCCTTTCCCGTCATCGATCTGCCTGACCGCACCTGGCCTTCCAAGACCATCACTGCGGCGCCGATCTGGTGCAGTTCCGATTTGCGTGATGGTAACCAGTCGCTGATCGAGCCCATGGATGCGGTCAAAAAGCTGCGGTTCTGGAAGACGCTGGTTCAGGTAGGCGTCAAGGAGATCGAAGCCTCCTTCCCTTCAGCGTCGCAGACAGATTTTGATTTCGTGCGCACCCTCATCGAAGACGGCCACATCCCGGACGACACCACCATTCAGGTCCTGACCCAGGCCCGTGAAGACCTCATTGCGCGGACGTTCGAGTCCCTGCGTGGTGCTAAGAAAGCCATCGTGCACTTGTACAACGCTACCTGCCCGTCCTTCCGCCGCATCGTCTTCAACCAAGACAAGGAAGGCGTCAAAGCGATCGCAGTGAATGCCGCGCAGTTGTTCGTCAAATACGCCGCACAGCAGCCCGAGACCCAATGGCAGTTCGAGTACTCGCCCGAGACATTCAGCGCAACCGAGCTGGAGTTTGCCAAGGAAGTTTGCGATGCCGTCATCGAGGTCTGGAATGCGACCCCGCAGAACAAAGTGATCCTCAATCTGCCAGCCACTGTTGAAGTCGCCACCCCGAATATCTACGCCGACCAGATCGAGTGGTTCTGCCGCAACATTTCCCGTCGTGACAGCGTGATCATCAGCCTGCACACCCACAACGACCGTGGCACCGGCGTCGCCGCAACGGAGCTGGGTCTGATGGCGGGCGCAGACCGCGTTGAAGGCTGCCTGTTCGGCAACGGCGAGCGCACCGGCAACGTCGACCTCGTGACGGTTGCGCTGAACATGTACACCCAGGGCCTCAACCCCCAACTCGATTTTTCCGACATCGACGGCGTACGCAAGGTCGTTGAAGAGTGCAACCAGATCCCCGTGCATCCGCGCCATCCGTACGTGGGTGATCTCGTGCACACGGCGTTTTCCGGCTCGCACCAGGACGCCATCCGCAAGGGTTTCACCCAGCAAAAAGAAGGCACGCTCTGGGAAGTGCCTTACCTGCCAATCGATCCTGCCGACATCGGCCGCAGCTACGAAGCCGTTATCCGGGTCAACAGCCAGTCCGGCAAAGGCGGGATCACTTACCTGCTCGAACAGGAGTACGGCATTTCTCTGCCACGTCGCATGCAGATCGAGTTCAGCCAGGTGGTGCAAGGCGAGACAGACCGCTTGGGCCTGGAGATGACGGCTCAACAGATTTACTCGCTGTTCAAGCGCGAATACCTGCAGGCCAACAAGCCCTATGCGCTGGTCAGCCATCGGTTGCAGGAAGAGAACGGCAACAGCGCCGTTGAGGTGGTGGTGACCGGTATGAGCGACAGCGAGAGCAATCTGCGCTGGAAAGGCACGGGCAACGGCGCACTGGAAGCGCTGGTCGCCGGTCTCCCTGTATCGGCGGAGATCATGGACTACAACGAACACGCCATCGGTGCTGGTACAACGGCAAAAGCGGCCGCGTACATCGAGCTGCGCGTGAATGGCGACCGCGCGGTGCATGGCGTCGGTATCGACGAGAACATCACCACGGCCAGTTTCAAGGCGCTGTTCAGCGCGCTCAATCGTGGCTTGCTGCAGGCTGATGCGACGAAGGCGGCGTAACGTCCGTCGCGTCAACGACACTGCAATGAAAAAGGCCCTGAAGTGCGAACTTCAGGGCCTTTGCGTTTACATCTTCGCATCAAGCGGTGGTGTCGACTTTGACTTTCATCAAATTCAACAGAGACGCCTGTTGCGCGCCCAATTGGGCCATGGTCCCGGAAATCTGCTGCTGGATGGCCATAACCTGCGCCGCCCGCTCCTCATCCGACGCCTTGCTGTTTTGCGCTGCTGCCAACATAGCCTGCTGCTGCTCGAGAATTTTTTGGGTTTGCTCGATTTGCTCTTGCAGCTGCTTGATCATCTGCTCCTTCATGCTCGGCGCGTCGCCTGACTCACTGGGGCCGGACGCCTTGGCGTCGCCATACACATTGCCACGCAGCTCGACACTGGCAGCCTTGGCGTCGCTCTTGGCAGAGTCGTCGGTTTTGACGGCAGCCGTAAACACGCTGGAGTAAGCACCCAACGAACTGGTGTTGATGGTGGTCATGATGAACTCCTTCTGAGGTGCCCTTTGTATCGGCCAGCGTACAAATACCTGAAGTCGAATTCCTTTCCGGCTGACCGTGCCACGCCTCATTCGCAGGAGCCAGCTTGCTGGCGAACCCATGTTGTCAGTCGATGCGAGGACAACTGACCTCACGCCTTCGCCAGCAAGCCGGCTCCTGCAGCCAGATGCTACACGCGAGCCCCCGACAACCTATATGCCACGCACAAGAACGCATTACTGTATCTGGAATGTATCGGCGTCGAGATAAGCCGGAAATTTCTCCCGGTATGCGGCCAGGCTTTGCGCTGAAAGGCTGACCTGGAAGACGCCATCCGCCTCGCCGATGTTGAGCAGGCTCTCGCCCTGGAAGTCCAGCACCTGACTGTCGCCTGTGTAGGCAAAGCCTTTCCCGTCGATGCCGACACGGTTCACCGCAGCGACGTAACACAGGTTTTCGATAGCCCGCGCTGGCAGCAAGCGGTTCCAGTGCAAACGCCGAGCGCCGGGCCAGTTAGCGGTGTAAAGCAGCAGGTCGGTGTCGACGGCGTCACGGCTCCACACCGGGAAGCGCAGGTCGTAGCAGATCAAAGGCCGTATGCGCCAGCCCTTGAGCTCAAACTGCACCTGGCGTTCTCCCGGACTGTAATGCTCGTGCTCGCCGGCCATCCTGAACAGGTGACGCTTGTCGTAGTGCAGCAGCTCGCCATCCGGGCGCGCCCAGAGCAGGCGGTTGCGGTGGCTGCCATCGGCAGCGCGAACAATCACGCTGCCGGTAATGACAGCGTCCAGTGCCCTGGCCTGCTGCAGTAGCCATTTCGCCGTCGGACCATCCTCAGGCTCGGCCAGTGCTTCGGATGCCATGGTAAAGCCGGTGGTGAACATCTCCGGCAGGACCACCAGGTCCGCCCCTTTGGCTTGCTCCAGAAGCTCTTCAAAATGCGCGTGGTTTGCCGGCGCGTCATGCCAGACGAGCGTGGTCTGCACCAGCGCAATGTTGAGGTTTGGCAGTGTGCTTAGATCGCGCATAGTTTTTCCGCCGCCTGACGCAGCGTCTCCTCCCGCTTGGGAAAACACAGCCGGATCAGGCGCTGGCCTTCGGGCGGGCTTTGATAGAAAACCGAGATAGGAATGCTCGCCACGCCGTGCTCGCGGGTCATCCACAACGACATGTCTACGTCGTTGAGGTCCGGGCGGATCTGCGAATAATCGACGAGCTGAAAGTATGTGCCATTGGCGCGCGTGAAGCTGAAGCGCGAAGCCTCCAGCCGATCACAGAAGTAGTCGCGCTTGGCTTGATAGAACGCGGGCAGCTCATTTACGTGCTCTGGACACGCTGCCATGAAGTCGGCCAGTGCCCACTGCAGCGGCGTTACGCCGCAAAACGCGACGAACTGATGAATCTTTCTCGCTTCGGCCGTGAGCGCAGGCGGCGCCACGAAGTAGCCTGTTTTCCAGCCGGTGACGTGATAGGTCTTGCCGAACGAGCTGACCACAAAAGCGCGCTGGTAAAGCTCCTCATGGGCCAACACGCTGGCGTGCTGCAGGCCGTCGAACACCAGATGCTCGTAGACTTCATCGCTCAACACGTAGATATCCCGTTCGCGAATCAGCCCCGCGAGGCGGTCCAGCTCGTCCCGGGTGATGAGCGCGCCACTGGGGTTGTGCGGCGTGTTGATGACAATCATCCGGGTGCGCGGGCTCAACGCCGCCCCAAGCTTCTCCCAGTCGATGGCGAAGCTGCCGTCCTTGAGTTGCACATGCACGCAGCGCCCACCGGCCAGCTCCACGGAAGGCGCATAACTGTCGTAGCAAGGATCGAAAACGATGACTTCATCGCCAGCACGGACAACCGTCTGGATGGCGCAGAAGATGGCGTGAGTCGCGCCAGGCGTTATGGTGATTTCACTGTCGACGCCCACTTCGCGGCCGTAGCACCGACTGATCTTGGCGGCGACTTGCTCGCGCAACGCTGGCAAGCCGGCCATCGGCGCGTATTGGTTATGGCCGTCCATGACGCGGCGGCAGAGGGCTTCACGCAACGCATCGGGGCCGTCGAAATCGGGAAAACCCTGAGAGAGATTGATCGCCCCTGTTTCGGCGGCCAGCTGAGACATCACAGTAAAAATGGTGGTGCCAACGTTCGGCAATTTGCTGGTGATCATGGGTTTTCCTGCTCCACACCCGGCTCCTGGACGGCACGGGGATCAGCAGAATAGCCCAGATGTCGCGCACAAAAAAAGGCGCCATTGGCGCCTTTTCCGGGAAAGACCCTTACACACTCAGCGCTTGTCGCGGCGCTTCTTGTCGGCCTTCTTGTGGTGCGACATCATCCGACGCTTTTTGTTGACCTGGCGGTCGGTCAGCGTGTTCTTGTTGCCTTCGTACGGGTTCTCGCCGCCTTTGAACTCGATGCGGATCGGCGTACCGACCAGCTTCAACACCCGGCGATAGGTGTTTTCGAGGTACCGAACATAGGACTTCGGCACTTTCTCCACCTGGTTACCGTGGATCACGATCAATGGCGGGTTAGCGCCACCCAGATGGGCATAACGCAACTTGATGCGGCGACTGCCTACCATCGGCGGTGCGTGCTCGCTGACCGCGTCTTCGAGGATCTGGGTCAGGCGGCTGGTCGGCCAGCGGGTGACGGCCGACTTGAACGAGTTCTGCACCGACTGGTACAGGTTGCCCACGCCGGTGCCATGCAGCGCCGAGATGAAGTGGATGTCGGCGAAGTCGACGAAGAACAACCGGCGTTCCAGCTCGACCTTCACGTAGTCGCGTTCGCTCGGGACCATGCCATCCCACTTGTTCAGCGCGATGACCAGGGCACGACCGGCTTCAAGGGCGAAGCCCAGCAGGTTGAGGTCGTGGTCGACCACACCTTCGCGAGCGTCCATGACGAAGATGACCACGTTGGCGTCTTTGATCGCCTGCAGCGTTTTGACGACCGAGAATTTCTCGACTTCTTCGTGGATCTTGCCGCGCTTGCGCACACCGGCGGTGTCGATCAGCGTGTACTTTTCCTCGTTGCGTTCGAACGGGATGTAGATGCTGTCACGGGTAGTGCCGGGCTCGTCATACACGATGACGCGGTCTTCACCGAGCATGCGGTTGACCAGCGTCGACTTGCCGACGTTAGGTCGGCCGATGATCGCGATCTTGATGCCATCCTTTTCGCTCGGACCAGGAATGCGCTTGGCTTCCTGGCCTTCGGCGACGACTTCTTCCTCTTCGCCTTCTTCGGCTTCGTCATCGTCTTTGGGGAAGTCACGCAGGGCGATTTCCAGCATCTGCGTGATGCCACGACCGTGGGCGCCAGCGACGGGAATCGCGTCACCCATGCCCAGCGGGGCAAACTCGGCGCGCGCCATGTCGGGGTCGATGTTGTCGACCTTGTTGGCCACGACGTAGGACGTCTTGTTGCGCTTGCGCAGGTGCTCGCCAATCATCTGGTCGGCGGCGGTGAAGCCTGCCTTGGCGTCAACGAGGAACAGCACGACATCGGCTTCTTCAATGGCGAGCAGTGACTGCTCGGCCATTTTTTCGTCCATGCCGTGTTCATCACCGGAGATACCGCCGGTGTCGATCAGGATGTAGGTACGCCCTTGCCACTTGGCCTCACCGTATTGGCGATCACGGGTCAGACCGGACAAGTCGCCGACAATGGCGTCGCGAGTCCTGGTCAGGCGGTTGAACAAGGTGGACTTGCCGACGTTCGGTCGACCCACCAGGGCGATTACGGGAACCATGCGGCTCTCCACTTCGTTATTTCAGAAAATACAAAAGCCGCTGCAAGGCAGCGGCCGGAGTTCGGAGCGACACCAAAGCGTCGCATGCCCCATTGAAGCGGGGCCGCCAGGGGAAGCCAAAACACGACCTCCCCAAGCATAGACAGCCACTACTTGATCGTCAGCGCTTCCAGCTTGCCGCTGTTGCCGAAGACGTAAATGGTGCTGCCCGATACCAGCGGGCGAGCACGCAGGCCATCGCTGTCAATCTTCTCACGGGCGACGAAATGGCCATCGACCTGGCTGAGCAAGTGCAAATACCCTTCCATGTCGCCAACGGCTACGTAGCTGGAGAACACTTCCGGCGCGCCGAGTTGGCGACGGGCCAGCGAATCATTGCTCCATAGACCGGTAGACGAACGCTCATCGATGCCTTCAACAGTGCCGTTGGCCAGCGACACATACACGCTGCCGAAGCCTTGCGCCACGCCTGAATAGCTCGATGCGTCACGCTGCCACAACACGCGGCCGCTCTGCAGTTCCAGACCCGCTACGCGGCCCTGATACGTCGCGACATAGAGCGTGTTGCCCGACAGCAGCAGACCGCCGTCGATGTCGACTACGCGATCGAGCTCGGAACGACCTGTGGGAACGGCAACGCGCTGCTCCCAGGCCGGAACACCGTTGTTGATGTCGAGCGCCACGACCTTGCCGGTCGACAGGCCTGCTATCGCCAGAGATGGGGTGGCGATCGGCGCACCGGTCCCGCGCAATGTCAGAACAGCAGGACTGCTTTCGTAGATCCAGCGCTGATCGCCAGTGATGGCGTCATAACCTATGACGCGGTCATCCTGAGTCTGGGCAACCACGACACTGCCGTTGGTGGCCGGAGCGGACAGCACTTCGCTGGTCGCCTTGGCTTTCCACTTCTGCTCGCCGGTGGCTTCGTCGAGAACGATGACTTCGCCGCGCAGAGTGCCCAGCATGACCAGACCGAAACCTACGCCAACGGCACCGGACACCGGTTGCTCAAGCTCTTTTTTCCAGACCACGTCGCCATTGCTGCGGTTGATCGCCATGACCAGGCCGTTGGCATCGGCAGCGTAGATATTTTCGCCGTCGATGGCCGGGACCAGCATGTTGTAGATATCGCCCTGACCGTCACCGACGGAACGGCTCCACAGCTTCTGCAGCGTCACCTCTTCCTTGAAGTCGACGAGTTCTGCCGGAGGCAATTCTTTCTTGCTGTTGCTGCTGCAACCCGCGGCCAGAATGGCCAGAGCCAGCAATGCTGCATGTTTCCAACGAATCACGTCACGCATCCCCTTTCGCCAGATCGTCGAGCTTCATTTGCAGACCGCCAACAGCCGCTTCTTCTGAAAGCGCTGCCTTGGCCTTTTTGTATGCAGCATACGCATCATCGGTACGACCCAGCTGAACCAGCAGGTCACCGCGCAATTCTTCACGGCTGGCCGCGAATGACTTGTCGGCCTGGCCGTCGAGCAGCTTCAGGGCGTCATCAGCCTTGTTCTGCGCCGCTAGCACACGGGCCAGACGCTGACGGGCGATTTCACCCAGCGTCGCACTGGCCGGCTTTTCAGTCACGGATTTCAGTTCATTGGCAGCGTCGTCCAGCTTGCCGGTGTCCACAGCCACCTTGGCCACGAACAGGCTGCCGTACTGCGCATACGCCGTGCCGCCGAATTCGCTCTTCAGCTTGCCGGCGATTTCCGCAACGCGCCCTGCGTCGGCCTGCCCGCTGGGCGTCAACGCGGTTTCCAGCAGTTGCTGATAAAGCGCCGAAGCACCTTGCGCCTGGTTGTTCTGATAGCGCTGCCAGCCTTGCCAGCCCAACACCACGATCACCGCCAGCAGGCCGCCGGTCACCAGAGGCTTGCCGTTACGCTGCCACCAGTCCTTTACGGCAACCAGCTCATCATCATCGGTACTCGACACCCCAATACTCCTATTCGCTCAATCGGCTTTTATCTGCTTCAACCCTGCACGATGCAGGCGGCCAGGTGCTCGGACAGAGCATCCCAGGCAATGTTTTGTTGCTCGCCCTGACCACGCAGCGGCTTGACACCCACTTCCTTGCGAGCCAGCTCTTCATCGCCAAGGATCAACGCATAGAGCGCACCGCTCTTGTCGGCCTTCTTGAACTGGCTTTTGAAGCTGCCCGCACCGGCATTGACCTGCAGACGCAGCCCCGGTGCCTGATCACGCAGGCGCTCGGACAACGCAAGGGCTGCCAGTTCGGCGGCCTCGCCAAAAGCGCAAACATAGACGTCGACGGTACGAGCGATTTCTTCGGGAATCTGCTCAAGGGTTTCCAGCAGCAGCACAAGACGCTCGATGCCCATGGCAAAGCCCACGCCCGACGTTGGCTTGCCGCCCATCTGCTCAACCAGACCGTCATAACGACCGCCTGCGCAGACGGTGCCCTGGGCGCCCAATTGATCGGTCACCCACTCGAACACGGTCTTGCTGTAGTAATCCAGGCCACGCACCAGTTTGGGGTTGATCACGTACGGGATACCCGCCGCATCCAAACGCGCCTTTAGGCCCTCGAAGTGAACACGGGATTCATCGTCCAGGTAATCTGCGAGCTTGGGCGCATCGACCAACACCGCCTGAGTTTCAGGGTGTTTGGTGTCGAGAACACGCAGCGGGTTGGTCTTCAGACGGCGCTGGCTGTCTTCGTCCAGTTGCTCATGACGGGCAGAAAGGTATTCGACCAGCGCTTCGCGATAGCGGCCGCGCGCTTCGCTGGTGCCCAGGCTGTTGAGCTCAAGTTTGACCGCCCCGCGGATGCCCAGCAGGCCCCACAGGCGCCAGGTCAACACGATCAGCTCGGCATCGATGTCCGGGCCATCCAGATTGAACACTTCGACGCCAATCTGGTGGAACTGGCGATAACGGCCTTTCTGAGGACGCTCGTGGCGAAACATCGGCCCGATGTACCAGAGCTTTTGCACCTGACCGCCGCCGGTGATGCCGTGTTCGAGCACCGCGCGCACGCAGGCGGCCGTGCCTTCAGGGCGCAAGGTCAGCGAGTCGCCGTTGCGATCGGCGAAGGTGTACATCTCTTTCTCGACGATGTCGGTGACTTCGCCAATGGAACGCTTGAACAGATCGGTGAATTCAACGATCGGCATGCGGATCTGGCGGTAGCCGTAGTTATCCAGCAAACGCGAAACAGTGCCCTCGAAATAACGCCACAGCGGCGTCTGGTCAGGCAGGATGTCGTTCATGCCACGAATGGCTTGCAGAGACTTACTCACAAAAATTCCTTGGAAACTGGGTTAGCCGCGCGCGATCAGCGCTGCGTCGGCCTCGACCTTTTCGGCCGCTCTCTGGCGGATCAAACGTTCAAGCTGATCCACGAGATTGTCATTTGTCAGTTTTTGCGCCGGCTTGCCGTCAATGTAGATGAGGTTCGGTGTACCGCCGGTGAGGCCGACATGCGCCTCCTTGGCTTCGCCGGGCCCGTTCACCACGCAACCAATCACGGCCACATCCAGCGGCACGAGCAAGTCTTCAAGGCGCCCTTCCAGTTCGTTCATGGTTTTGACCACGTCGAAATTCTGCCGCGAGCAGCTTGGGCAGGCGATGAAGTTGATGCCACGGGAACGCAGGCGCAGCGACTTGAGGATGTCGTAACCGACCTTCACTTCCTCCACCGGATCGGCGGCCAGGGAAATACGAATGGTGTCGCCGATCCCCTCGGCCAGCAGCATACCTAGGCCGACGGCCGATTTCACTGTGCCCGAGCGCAAACCGCCTGCTTCAGTGATGCCCAAGTGCAGTGGCTGAACGATTTGCCTGGCAAGGAGACGATAAGCCTCGACCGCCATAAACACATCGGACGCTTTGACACTGACCTTGAAGTCCTGGAAGTCCAGACGGTCCAGATGCTCGACATGACGCAAAGCGGACTCGACCAGCGCAGCCGGCGTTGGCTCGCCGTATTTCTTCTGCAGGTCTTTTTCCAGCGAACCGGCGTTGACGCCGATGCGAATCGGGATGCCGCGATCACGAGCAGCTTCAACCACCGCACGTACGCGGTCTTCGCGGCCGATATTGCCTGGGTTGATCCGCAGGCAGTCAACGCCCAGCTCGGCAACGCGCAACGCGATGCGGTAATCGAAATGGATGTCCGCAACCAGCGGGACCTTGACCAGTTGCTTTATCCGGCCAAACGCCTCGGCAGCGTCCATGTCCGGTACCGAAACGCGGACGATATCGACGCCAGCGGCTTCCAGGCGGTTGATCTGCGCGACAGTGGCCGCAACATCATTGGTGTCGCTGTTGGTCATGCTCTGAACTGCGATCGGGGCATCGCCACCGACCGGTACCGAGCCGACCCAGATTTTACGAGATTCGCGACGCTTGATCGGAGATTCGCCGTGCATGACTTATTGCCCTAGCTTCAGGCGAGCGGTTTCGCCACTGGTGAAAGGTGCCACATCAACCGGCTGCCCGTTATAGCTCACCTGCGCGCCACGGGCGAAACCCAGACGCAGGGTCAACGGCGGTTTGCCGTTGACGTCCAGGCTATCGCCCTTGCGCTTGAGGCCGCTCATCAGCACTTTGCCGTTGCCGTCGGTGACCTGCGTCCAGCAATCGGACACGAACTGCACCTGCACACGGCCGGCACCCGCCGGGACCGGCGCAGCTTCAGTCGGAGCGCTTGGCGCGGTGTTCACTGGCGCCGTGGTAGCAGGCGTTGGCGCTACGGTAGTGACCGGCGCGGGTTGCGTCGAACCAACGTGTGCAGACGCAACCGGTGCGGTGGTTGATGGGGTATGAGGAACAACAGCGCCCTGAGCGGTGCCAGTGCTGCTGGAAGGGGTCGGCGCTTCGGGCGTGGTCGCAGGCTCGGCGTTGTTCAATGGCAGCGGAGTCTGACCGCCCTGCCCTTGCGCAACGGCCTGGTCTTCCGGCTCGTCGAGTGGATGAATCTGAGTGGTACCATCGGCGCTTTCGACTTCGACGTGCTCCATCCCCAGATTCGTGGGCTCCTTGCCGCGCAGTGTGGCCTGGTCCTGCCACCAGACAAAGCCACCGCCTATCAACGCAATCAGCAGCAAAAGGCTGACGATGCGCAGAATATTGTGAGACAGGCGCACCGGCTCTTCGATTCGGCCGAGCGCGTGGACGCTGCTGCCCTTGCCGTCAGTGCCGGTGTATTGGTCGAATGCATTGACCAGCGCAGCCTGATCCAGATCCAGCAGCTTGGCGTAGGCACGCACATAGCCCCGGGCGAATGTATGGCCCGGGAGCTTGTCGAAATCGCCGGCTTCCAGGTGAGTCAGAGAGTTCACCGTGAGGTTGAGCCTCAACGCCACATCTGGCAGCGACCAGTTCTTGCTCTCGCGGGCCTGACGCAATGTTTCGCCTGGGTTCGTGCGAGTGGCTGCTACAACTTCGGGATGCGCCGCTTTCATCATTGCTCCGACAGGTATTGCTGATATTCCGGCGTACCGGGATAGAGTCTTTTTAGTAGCAGCCCGTAACTGGCTGCTTTATTGCGATCGTCGTAAACCTTCGCCAGCCGCGTGCCTAGCAACAGGCTTCGCGCATTTTGCTCGCTCAACTGGCTGAAACGATCATAGTAGTCGCGCGCCGGCACATAATGCCTGTCTTCGAACGACAACTCAGCCATTTCCAGCAATGCGCGGGGCTGTTGACGATCCAGACGCAGGGCTTTATCGAAATGCTCGCGGGCGGTGACCCGATCACCCAGCATCAGCGCCGTCATGCCGAGGTTTTCAAACACCCGGGCGCGCTCGGCGTAGAGGTTATCATCGGCCGCCTGCTCGAAGCGCTCGTAAGCTTCCTTGTAGCGCTTCTGCTGGTAGAGAAAACTGCCGTAATTGTTGAGAATCCGGGCGTCTTTCGACCGCGCTGACAAGGCCTTCTCGTAGTACTGGTTCGCCAGTTCCGGCTCCATCTCGGCCTGGAACACCAGAGCGAGGGCAGCATTGGCGTCAGCGTCGGAGCCGTTCAGCTCGAGCGCCTTTTTAAGGGGTGCCTTCGCACGCTCCATCTGCCCTTGCTGAAGATAACCCAGGCCCAGCTGCACATAAGCCTGACGAGCTTCCTCACGCCCCTTGCTGGTGCTCATCGGATCGACGTTGCCGGTAGACACACAACCGACCAGCAGCGTGGCAAAACAGAGCAGCAGCGCAACGCGCAGGGACATAGAGATCCTCTCAGTCAATTTCGCAATCAGTTGCGAGCCGAAGCAACCTGCGCGACGTCGGCATCGGCACTGAGTTCACGCACGGCAATATAACGCTCGCTGCGACGTGTGCGGTCCATTACCTGCCCGACCAACTGGCCGCAGGCAGCATCGATGTCCTCACCGCGGGTCGTGCGCACGGTGACGTTGAAGCCGGCTTGATGCAGCAGATCCTGGAAACGACGGATCGCGTTGTTGCTGGGGCGCTCGTAGCCCGAATGCGGGAACGGATTGAAGGGGATCAGGTTGACTTTGCAAGGTGTGTCCTTGAGCAATTCGATCATTTCGATCGCGTGCTCAGGCCTGTCATTGATGTCCTTGAGCAGCGTGTACTCAATGGTCAGCACGCGCTTTTCGCCCAATGCCGACATGTAGTTGCGGCAGGACTCGAGGAGCATCTTCAGCGGGTACTTTTTATTGATCGGCACCAGCTGGTTACGCAGCGCATCATTCGGTGCGTGCAGCGACAGGGCCAGCGAGACATCGATGTGCTTGGACAGCTCATCGATCATCGGCACTACGCCGGAGGTGGACAACGTCACCCGGCGCTTGGAAATGCCATACCCCAGGTCATCCATCATCAAATGCATGGCGGATACGACATTGTCGAAGTTCAGCAATGGCTCGCCCATCCCCATCATCACCACGTTGGTGATGGCACGGTCGACGGTTGCCGGGACACTGCCAAAAGATTTGTTGGCAATCCACACCTGGCCGATGACTTCTGCGGCGGTGAGGTTGCTGTTGAAGCCTTGTTTGCCGGTGGAGCAGAAGCTGCAATCCAGCGCACAACCCGCCTGGGACGAGACACACAGCGTGCCGCGCTTGCCTTGCGGAATATAAACGGTCTCGACGCAGCTGCCGGACTCTACACGTACGACCCACTTGCGGGTGCCGTCGGTGGAGATGTCCTCGCTGACGACTTCAGGACCTCGAATTTCGGCACGGCTCTGCAGCTTCTCGCGCAGGGCCTTGCCGACGTTCGTCATGGCGTCGAAGTTGTCGACGCCAAAGTGGTGAATCCACTTCATGACCTGACCGGCGCGGAAGCGTTTCTCCCCGATAGACTCGAAGAATTTTTCCATTTCCAGCCGGGTCAGACCCAACAGGTTGATTTTGCCAGTCGATTCAGTCATGGATTCACCCTCACTCGCAGCAATAGCTTAGCGAGTGGTTACCTCGGTAGCAGCGAAGAAGTACGAGATTTCACGAGCAGCAGCCGCTTCGGAATCCGAGCCGTGTACCGCGTTGGCGTCGATCGAATCAGCGAAGTCAGCACGGATGGTACCGGCAGCGGCTTCTTTAGGGTTGGTAGCGCCCATCAGTTCGCGGTTCAGAGCGATGGCGTTTTCGCCTTCCAGAACCTGAACGACAACCGGGCCGGAGATCATGAATGCAACCAGATCACCGAAGAAACCACGAGCGCTGTGCTCAGCGTAGAAACCTTCTGCTTCGGCTTTGGACAGTTGCTTCAGTTTCGAAGCGACAACGCGCAGACCGGCTTTTTCGAAACGAGTGGTGATCTCGCCGATGACGTTTTTGGCAACAGCATCAGGCTTGATGATCGAGAAAGTACGTTGAACAGCCATGGTGTAACTCCAGAAGCAGTGATTATTGCGAAAAATTAAACCCGCGAATTATACGCGGGTTTGATGTTATTGCCTAACGTGCAAATCTGATCAGTCGATTTCGTCGGCCCAGAGCGTCTGGACAGCTTCGAGTACTTTCTCGCCGACCCGCCCGGAATTATCGTCGAAATCGGGCAGTTGCTTGATCATCTGTTGCAGCTTGGTAAAACCTACCGAGTAAGGGTCTACGCCGGGGTGAGTCTCGGCGAGCTCTTCGGCGATGCGTTGTACATCATTCCAACCGTAACTCATGACAGCTTCTCGATCAGTGCGGCGCTTCGGCTGCGTGGTTGAGCGAATATTTCGGAATTTCAACAGTGAGGTCTTCGGTACCCACCTTGGCCTGGCACGCGAGACGCGAGTGGGCTTCAAGGCCCCATGCGCGATCAAGGAAATCCTCTTCCAGCTCGTCTGCTTCTTCGAGGGTGTTGAAGCCCTTGCGAATAATGCAGTGGCAAGTGGTGCAGGCACACACGCCGCCGCATGCGCTCTCGATCTCGATGTGGTGGTCGTGTGCGAGCTCCAGAATCGACTTGCCGACTTCGGCCTCGACAACCATCCCTTCCGGGCAATGCTCGGCGTGTGGCAGAAATGTAACCTGCGGCATCAGTTATTCCTCAATCTCATTCAGGTTGCGTCCGGACAGCGCGGCTTTTACCGTCGAGTCCAGGCGGCGGGCGGCGAACGCATCAGTCACCTGAGACAGACGCTTGGTCTGCTGCTCGATGGCCGCGCCGTCGACGCCCTTCATCAATTCACGAAGTTCTTCCATTTGCAGGTCGATGACCATGCGCTCTTCCGCATCAAGCAGACGCTCGCCATCGGCCTGAAGCGCGCCTTCTACCGCCTCAAGCAAACGCTGAGCATCCACTTGCTGCTCACGCAAGGCGCGAGCAACCATGTCATCGCCGGCATACTGGAATGAATCCTTGAGCATGCGGGTGATTTCGCCGTCAGTCAGCCCATAGGAAGGCTTGACCTGAATGCTGGATTCCACGCCCGACGCCAGCTCGCGAGCCGAGACGCTGAGCAGCCCGTCGGCATCGACCTGGAACGTAACGCGAATCTTGGCGGCGCCGGCGACCATCGCTGGAATGCCACGCAGGTCAAAACGCGCCAGTGAACGACAGTCGCTGATCAGTTCACGCTCGCCTTGCAGCACGTGGATCATCATGGCCGACTGGCCGTCTTTGTAAGTGGTGAATTCCTGCGCACGGGCAACCGGGATCGTCGTGTTGCGCGGAATGACTTTTTCCATCAATCCGCCCATGGTCTCCAGGCCCAGGGACAGCGGGATGACATCCAGCAACAGCAGCTCGCCGCCATCACGCTTGTTGCCTGCAAGGGTGTCAGCCTGAATCGCTGCGCCAATGGCAACCACTTGATCCGGGTCGATCTCGGTCAATGGCTGGCGGCCGAACAACTCGCCCACCGCGTCGCGAACGCGAGGCACACGGGTCGAACCGCCGACCATCACCACCGCCTCAACCTCGTCCAGCTCGATGCCGCAATCGCGGACGGCGCGGCGACAGGCTTTAAGGCTACGCGCGATCATCGGCTCGATCAGTGCGTCGAACGCCGCACGGGTGAGGACGCCCTGCCACTCGCCGTGAGCGACACTGACAGTGTCGGCGTCGGTCAAGGCTTCTTTTGCAGCACAGGCAGTTTGCATAAGGCGGCGCTGGGCAGCCGGATCCAGGTCATCGGACAGACCGGCTTCGGCGATGATCCACGTTGCAATGGCATGATCGAAGTCATCCCCACCCAATGCACTGTCGCCGCCAGTGGCCATGACCTCAAAGACGCCGCCAGTCAGACGCAAAATCGAAATATCGAAGGTGCCGCCGCCTAGATCGTAAATGGCGACTACGCCTTCGGCGTTCTGATCAAGGCCATACGCCACGGCAGCAGCCGTAGGCTCGTTGAGCAGGCGCAAGACAGTGAGGCCGGCCAGCTTGGCCGCGTCTTTGGTTGCCTGACGCTGGGCGTCGTCGAAATACGCAGGCACGGTGATAACTGCGCCGACCAGTTCGCCACCCAGTGTTTCTTCAGCGCGCTGGCGAAGCACCTTCAGGATGTCCGCCGAAACTTCAACCGGGCTTTTTGGCCCCTGCACGGTTTCGATGAATGGCATGTGGGATTCGCCACCCGTGAAGCGGTAAGGCAATTGCCCACCCAGATGCTTCACATCGGAAATCCCGCGGCCCATCAGGCGCTTGACCGAAATAATGGTATTCAGCGGATCGGTGGCAGCGGCAGCTTTGGCGGACTGGCCGACCTCGACGCGATCAGCGTGGTAGCGAACGGCAGACGGCAGGATCACCTGGCCTTCCGCATCGGGAAGCGGTTCGCTGATGCCGCTGCGCAGAGCAGCCACCAGCGAATTAGTGGTGCCAAGGTCGATACCGACAGCCAGGCGACGCTGATGAGGTTTTGGAGCTTGGCCGGGTTCGGCGATCTGCAGTAGAGCCATTGCTTTTCTGATATCACTGGCGAGCCGCCCCAGAAGGACGGCGCGGGGTTAATCGTCGAGGCGCTCTTCGAGCTGGCGCACTTCGTAGGAGAGCTTGTCGAGGAACTGCATGCGGCGCATCAGCCTTTCAGCCTGATCACGCTGCGCAGCATCGTCCCAACAGGCCGCGAAGCTTTGGTTCAGTTCTCCTTGGGCAACCTTCAGCCGGCGCTTGAATACCGCGACACCTGCGAGGTCCGCTTCATCATGAAGGTCTTCGAGCTCTTCGCGCCATTGCATCTGCTGCATCAGAAACTCGGGGTCCTGGACAGTGACCTCAAGCGGAACTTCGCCTTTCAACGCCAGCAGATAACGCGCCCTTTTCGGCGCACTCTTCAGCGTCTGGTAGGCGTCGTTCAAGCTGGCGGAGCGTTCCAGCGCAACCCGTTGCTCGCCCTCGGGGGCGTCTGCAAAACGGTCGGGGTGCACGCTCCGGGCAAGCTCACGGTAGCGGGTCGCCAGCAGGTCGAGGTCAAGATTGAATCCCGGCTGCAGGTCGAATAAAGCGAAGTGACAAGGAGTACCCACAGTAAGCCTCAGACGTTGAAGCTTTCGCCGCAGCCACATTCACCGCGCGAATTGGGATTGTTGAACTTGAAGCCTTCGTTCAACCCTTCCTTGACGAAATCGAGCTCGGTCCCGTCGAGATACACCAGGCTCTTGGGATCAATGATCACCTTGACGCCATGGTATTCAAAGACGGTGTCTTCGCTCTCCGGCTGATCGACGAACTCAAGCACATAGGCAAGACCCGAACAACCGGTCGTACGAACGCCCAGACGAATGCCGTCACCTTTGCCACGCCCATCAAGGGAGCGGCGTACATGATTGGCGGCCGCTTCGGTCATACTGATAGCCATCGGAACTCCTTACTTCACGCAAGTTACTTAACGCAGCGAAACACGCTCTGTTCAGAGCAGGCCTTTCTTCAGCTTGTAGTCGCGAACGGCCGCCTTGATAGCGTCCTCGGCGAGCACCGAGCAGTGAATCTTCACTGGCGGCAGCGCCAGTTCTTCAGCCAGCTGAGTGTTTTTGATGGTCTCTGCTTCGTCCAGAGTCTTGCCCTTCATCCACTCGGTAGCGAGGGAACTGGAAGCAATGGCAGAGCCACAGCCGTAGGTTTTGAATTTGGCGTCTTCGATGATGCCTTGTTCGTTAACCTTGATCTGCAGACGCATCACATCGCCGCACGCCGGAGCGCCGACCATGCCAGTGCCGACGTCTGGATCTTCCGCATTCATCTTGCCGACGTTGCGGGGGTTTTCGTAGTGGTCAATGACCTTTTCGCTGTAAGCCATGGTGCAATCCTCATCAGTTACAAACGTCGCTCTCGGGGCACTCGGAACAGGGGTCCACGAGTGCCTCAGGGGGTGGCGACTTCGAAATTAGTGCGCCGCCCACTCGATCTTGGAGATGTCGACACCGTCTTTGAACATGTCCCACAGCGGCGACAATGCGCGCAGCTTGGTAACGGCCTCGCAGACTTTCTGCGCGGCGTAATCGATCTCTTCTTCGGTGGTGAAGCGCCCGAACGTGAAACGGATCGAGCTATGGGCCAACTCGTCGTTGCGGCCCAGGGCCCGCAGCACGTAGGACGGCTCAAGCGAAGCCGAGGTGCAGGCGGAGCCGGACGATACTGCCAGATCCTTGAGCGCCATGATCAGCGACTCGCCTTCAACGTAGTTGAAGCTCAAGTTGAGGTTGTGCGGCACACGAGCAGTCATGCTGCCGTTGACGTACAGCTCTTCGAGATGAGCAACCTGCTGGTAGAAGCGATCGCTCAAAGCCTTGATGCGAACGTTTTCGGCAGCCATGTCTTCCTTGGCCACGCGGAATGCCTCACCCATGCCAACAATCTGGTGCGTCGCCAGCGTACCGGAACGCATGCCGCGCTCATGACCACCGCCGTGCATGGCGGCTTCGATGCGTACGCGAGGCTTGCGGCTGACCCACAGCGCGCCGATACCCTTGGGACCGTAGGTCTTGTGGGCAGAGAACGACATCATGTCGACCTTGAGGTTAGCCAGGTCAATTTCAACCTTGCCGGTGGACTGTGCGGCATCGACGTGGAAAAGCACGCCGCGGGCGCGGGTCATTTCGCCGATTGCAGCGATGTCGTTGACGGTCCCGATCTCGTTGTTGACGTGCATGATGGAGACCAGAATGGTGTCATCACGCATGACAGCTTCGATCATGGACGGCGTGATCAAACCATCGGTCGTCGGCTCGAGGTACGTAACTTCAAAACCTTCACGCTCCAGCTGACGCATGGTGTCAAGCACGGCTTTGTGTTCGATTTTGCTGGTGATCAGGTGCTTGCCCTTGGAGGCATAGAAATGAGCCGCACCCTTGATAGCCAGGTTGTCAGACTCGGTTGCACCGGAGGTCCAGACGATTTCACGAGGGTCGGCGTTGACCAGGTCAGCGACCTGGCGACGAGCATTTTCGACCGCCTCTTCCGCCTTCCAGCCAAAAACGTGGGAGCGCGACGCCGGGTTACCGAAGTTGCCATCAACCAGCAAGCAGTCGCTCATTTTCTGTGCAACGCGCGGATCAACGGGGGTCGTCGCGGAATAATCGAGGTAAATTGGCAATCTCATTGAATATCTCCTATCGGGCAGGCGCGCCGCGCGTTCATCTGCGTTCACTCAACGGCGGATGTTTCAATCTTGTCCAGTGGCTGCGTCTTGCTACCGCAACGGCGCAAATCCTGACGTTGGGCGACTTCTTGCACTTCACGACGAGTGACAAGGTCGGCCAGGCTGATACCGCTTAGAAACTCGTGAATCTGCTGACTGAGGTCGCACCACAGATGGTGGGTCAGACAGGTGTCGCCAGCGTGGCAATCACCGAGCCCCTGGCAGCGCGTTGCGTCAACCGATTCGTTGACCGCGTCGATTACCTGCGCTACCTGAATGCCCTGCATGTGGCGGGACAACTGATAACCGCCGCCAGGACCGCGCACGCTGGAAACCAGATTGCCGCGGCGCAGCTTGGCGAACAGTTGCTCGAGGTAGGAGAGGGAAATCCCCTGCCGCTCGGAGATGTCGGCCAGGGACACTGGCCCGTGCTGCGCATGCAATGCCAGGTCGAGCATGGCAGTCACAGCGTATCGGCCTTTTGTAGTCAGTCGCATGGCGTGTACCGCGGAGGTTCGGAATGAGGGCGAGTATGCTATTCCCGAGTATTTAAGTCAACTATAAGACCCAGTGGAATAGTCGGGATTACCCGCAAAAGCGCGGCCGCATCATAGCAAAACCGCCCCCCTATTGGCACGCCCGCTGTGTTACGGCGCTCCGTGGCGCTTATTTGCCAGCAACCGGAGCCTCACTGCGCTCCTTCATGCACTCGAACACTTCCTGACGCAGCTCGGGCAGTTCCTTCTCCCGGTACTCGCCGCCCAGGCTCTTCAGCGCCCGGCCCATGTCCTCGACGCGAACATCCATCGCCTGAAGATGATCGAGCAGTTGCCCGATTGCGCGAGCGACAGGGTCCGGCATGTCCTCGCTGACGCCATAGGCATCGAAGCCGAGCTTTTCTGCGATGGCCTTTCGCTTGGCTTCAGCCTGATCATCGGACTTGACGATGATCCGTCCCGGAATGCCCACCACCGTCGCTCCGGCAGGCACTGGCTTGGTCACAACCGCGTTGGAGCCGACCTTGGCGCCGGCGCCCACCGTGAACGGCCCGAGCACCTTGGCACCCGCACCGACCACAACCCCAGACTCCAGAGTCGGATGGCGCTTGCCCTTGTTCCAGCTGGTGCCGCCCAGCGTGACGCCCTGATAAAGGGTGACGTCATCGCCAATCTCGGCAGTTTCGCCAATAACGATGCCCATCCCGTGATCGATGAAAAAACGCCTGCCGACCTTGGCCCCAGGATGAATCTCGATACCCGTCATCCAGCGACCGAAATTGGACACCATGCGTGCAGGCCACTTCAGCTCGTTGCGCCACAGCCAACCAGACAACCGATGCAGCCAGATCGCGTGCATGCCGGGATAGCACGTCAGCACTTCAAAGGCATTACGCGCAGCGGGGTCACGGTGAAAAACGCTTTGAATGTCTTCTCGAAGGCGCTCGAACATCACTGATCCTTCCGCTTATAGGGCTCACCGTGAGCGGCTTTCTGCGTCTCGGTCAGAATGCCGCGCAAGATGCTCATCTCGGACCGGTTGACGCCGGAGCGTCCATACAGCCGCCGCAGCCGTGCCATGAGGTGACGAGGCTTTTCTGGATCAAGGAAGCCAATCGTGACGAGAGTGGATTGGAGATGCTCATAGAATTTCTCCATCTCATCCATCGTCGCAAGCTCGGTACTGCGCACCGAGTTGACCTCGAACTTTTCGACCTTGCTGGCCTGCCCTTCAGCGGCAAGCCAGGCCATGCGGGTCTCGTAGCTCAGCACTTGAACAGCCGCAGCAAGGTTCAACGAACTGAACTCGGGGTCTGAAGGGATATGCACATGGTAGTGGCAGCGCTGCAGCTCTTCATTCGTGAGGCCTGCGTACTCACGGCCGAACACCAGTGCGATCTCTTCACCCTGCCCAGCATGCTCGACGGTCTTGACGCCCGCCTCCCGGGGATCCAGCAGCGGCCAGGGGATACGACGGTCACGGGCACTGGTGCCCAGCACCAAATTACAGCCCACCAGCGCATCTTCCAGCGTTGCCACGACCTGAGCGCCTTCAAGAATATCGCCCGCCCCGGAGGCACGGGCATCGGCTTCGTGGTGTGGAAACAGAGCGGGATCAACCAGCACCAGCCGCGAAAGGCCCATGTTTTTCATGGCACGCGCAGCGCCGCCGATATTTCCGGGGTGGCTGGTACCGACCAGGACGACACGAATATTTTGCAGCACTGGTGAAGTCTCGCTAGCAGGTGAAAAGGGGGACGAATGTTACAGAAGCGCTTGCCTCAGCGCCACGAACCTTGCGCCCGACCCTCTTGATACTCTCCTGAAATGGGGAGCGCCACCCTCGTTCCGTTGCTGGCAACCCGACCGGACGCTTGGCAAAGTCGGTACTCGCGCTGGAAATCGTCCAAGAGAACCCATAGAATGGCCGGCTCTCTTTAACGACCTAGGTGATCCATCCATGCAGCCCATGCTGAATATCGCGCTGCGCGCCGCCCGCAGCGCCAGCGAATTGATTTTCCGCTCCATCGAGCGCCTGGATACCATCAAGGTCGACGAAAAAGACGCGAAAGATTACGTGACCGAAATCGATCGCGCCGCCGAGCAGAGCATCATCACTGCACTGCGCAAGGCGTACCCGACCCACGGCATCCTTGGCGAAGAAAGCGGCCTGCACGAAGGCAGCGGCGAAGGCACCGACTACCTGTGGATCATCGACCCGCTGGACGGCACCACCAACTTTGTACGCGGCGTCCCTCACTTCGCGGTCAGCATCGCCTGCAAATACCGCGGCCGCCTGGAACACGCTGTTGTTCTGGACCCGGTGCGTCAGGAAGAATTCACCGCCAGCCGTGGTCGCGGTGCTGCACTGAATGGCCGTCGCTTGCGCGTCAGCCCGCGCAAGAGCCTTGAAGGCGCACTGCTCGGCACAGGTTTCCCGTTCCGCGAGAACCAGCTCGATAACCTCGACAACTACATGAACATGTTCCGTTCGCTGGTCGGCCAGACTGCCGGCATCCGTCGCGCAGGCGCCGCGAGCCTCGATCTGGCTTACGTAGCTGCCGGTCGCTTCGATGCGTTTTGGGAGTCGGGCCTGTCGGAGTGGGACATGGCTGCAGGCGCTTTGCTGATTCAGGAAGCGGGCGGTCTGGTCAGCGATTTCAACGGCGGTCACGACTTCCTTGAAAAAGGCCACATCGTTGCCGGCAACACCAAGTGCTTCAAAGCCGTACTGACTTCGATCGCACCGTTCGTTCCGGCTTCGCTCAAGCGCTAAGCCCGGCAACGCACAAAAAAACCGGCCATGTGCCGGTTTTTTTTGTGCCGCACTTCCCTCTCACTCAAACAAAAAAAGCACCCGAAGGTGCTTTTTTATAGCGCTGATGCTTATTGGGCCGCTTGGCTCAACTCCAGCTGGCCGTCTTTGTTGACGGCGATCTTACTGCCTGGATCGCGGTCCATACGCACCTGCCCGACCTTGTCGTTAAGCTTGTACTTCACGTTGTAGCCGACCACTTTGTCGCTGATATCGTTGACGGTGTTGCAGCGCGATTCGGTAGTCGTATAGGTATCACGATTCTGCATACCCTCCTGCACCTTGTTACCGGCGTAACCTCCACCGACAGCGCCGGCAACTGTGGCAATTTTCTTGCCGTTACCGCCACCCACCTGGTTACCGAGCAGGCCACCCGCTACGGCTCCGATAACGCTCCCCACGATCTGATGCTCGTCCTTCACCGGGGCGCGGTGAGTGACTGCGACGTCTTTACAGACCTGACGAGGGGTTTTGATTTGTTCTTTCACAGGCTCAACGGCGAGTACGTCTGCGTACTCCGGGCCGTTATTTTTTACGAGGCTATAGGTGGCCAAAGCACCACCGGCGGTCACACCGACAGCACCCAATACAGCACCAATTAGCAACGACTTGTTCACGTGAACCTCCTGACGATATTCAGCGCGATCGCTCGCACTACTCCCAGCCTTGGAGCACAAAAAAAGGCGCGAGTTCACACTCGCGCCTTTTAAGGTGATGGCCGGTTACCAGTATCGGTTACGGAAGGTCATCCACTTTGTCGACTGTCACGGGCGGCAGCAGGTCTTCACTGCGCAGATTCAGCCAGATCAGCACCACGTTAGCGATGTAGATCGACGAGTAGGTACCCGCCAAAACACCGATAAACAGCGCGACCGAGAAGCCATGCAAGCTGTCACCACCGAAGATCCACAAGGCGACGATTGCCAGCAGTGTGGAGATCGAAGTCGCCATGGTCCGAAGCAACGTCTGCGTCGTCGAGATGTTGATGTTCTCGATCAACGATGCCTTGCGCAGCAGACGGAAGTTTTCACGCACCCGGTCGAATACAACGATGGTGTCGTTGAGCGAGTACCCGATGATTGCCAGCACTGCGGCCAGCACGGTCAGGTCGAACGTCACCTGGAAGAACGACAGGATCCCCATCGTCACCACAACGTCGTGAATGAGAGACACAATCGCCCCCACCGCAAACTTCCACTGGAAGCGGAAGGCCAGGTAAACGAGAACCCCGCCCAGCGCCAGCAACATGCCCAGGCCGCCCTGATCACGCAGCTCTTCACCAACCTGAGGGCCGACGAATTCAACACGTTTGACGGTTACCGGGTTGTCGGCACCGGTCTTGCGCAGTGCTTCGGCCACCTGCGAGCCCAGCTGCGGGTCTTCACCCGGCATGCGGACAAGCAGGTCAGTGGTCGCGCCGAAGCTCTGCACAACCGCTTCGGTATAACCGGAAGCCACCAGCTCTTCGCGAACCTTGTGCAGATCGGCAGGACGCTCGTAGGTCAGCTCGATCAGCGTACCGCCGGTGAAGTCCAGACCGAAGTTCAGCCCTTTATAGAACCAGCTGAACAACGCCACGACGGTGAGGAGCATGGTAACGGCGAACGCAGTGTTGCGAACGCCCATGAAGTTGATAGTACGTTTCATGGCAGCCCCTTAAATCCACAACTTCTTGAAGTCACGACCGCCAAAGATCAGGTTGACCATTGCGCGGGTCACCATGATGGCTGTGAACATCGAGGTAAAGATCCCGAGGGACATGGTGACCGCAAAACCCTTCACCGGGCCTGTGCCCATCGCAAAGAGAATGCCGCCGACCAACAGCGTCGTCAGGTTGGCATCGAGGATGGCAGTGTAGGCGCGGTCGAAACCTTCGTTGATCGCACGCTGCACTGTCATGCCATTGGCAATCTCCTCACGAATCCGCGAGAAGATCAGCACGTTCGCATCGACCGCCATGCCCATCGTCAGAACGATACCGGCGATACCCGGCAAGGTCAGTGTTGCACCCAGCAGCGACATCAGCGCCAGCAGCATGACCATGTTGAAGGCCAGCGCCACGGTCGCGATCACACCGAAGAAGCGGTAGATGGCGATGATGAACAGCGAGACGAACAGCATGCCCCAGAGGGAGGCGTCGACGCCCTTGGTGATGTTGTCGGCACCCAGGCTTGGACCAATGGTGCGCTCTTCAGCGAAGTACATCGGCGCAGCCAGACCGCCAGCGCGCAGCAACAGCGCGAGCTCGGAAGACTCACCCTGGCCGTTGAGGCCGGTGATGCGGAATTGAGCACCCAGCGGCGACTGGATAGTCGCCAGGCTGATGATCTTCTTCTCTTCCTTGAAGGTCTGAACCGGCACGTCCTTTTCGACGCCATTGACCATCTGCTTGGTGTAGGTGGTGGTCGGCTTCTGCTCGATGAAGATCACCGCCATGCTGCGACCAACGTTCGCGCGGGTGGCGCGGCTCATCAGATCACCACCATGACCGTCCAGCTTGATATTCACCTGCGGACGGCCGTGCTCGTCAAAGCCGGCCTTGGCATCAGTCACCTGATCACCGGTGATGATCAGACCACGCTCGACCGGCGCCGCTGGGCGACCGCCCTCGCGGAATTCGAACATCTCGGTAGTGGCTTTGCTGTCGTCGGGACCAGCACCCAGACGGAACTCGAGGTTGGCTGTCTTGCCGAGAATACGCTTGGCTTCTGCAGTGTCCTGAACACCCGGCAGCTCGACCACGATACGGTTGGCGCCCTGACGCTGAACCAGTGGCTCGGCAACACCCAACTCGTTGACACGGTTACGCACGGTGGTCAGGTTTTGCTTGATCGAATACTCACGAATCTCGGCGATCTTGGCCGGCGTCATCGCCAGGCGCAGGATCGGCATTTCGCCGCGATCGCTGGTGGTGATATCGAAATCGGTGTAGTCCTTGCGGATCAGAGCACGGGCCTGTTCACGGGTGTCAGCATCGCTGAAGCCCAACTGGATAGCGCCGTTGTCCTGTGGGAGGCTGCGATAACGCACTTTTTCCTTGCGCAGCAGGCTCTTCACTTCGCCTTCGTACACGTTCAGACGCGCACTGAGGGCCTTGTCCATGTCGACTTCCAGCAGGAAGTGCACACCGCCGGACAAGTCCAGACCCAGCTTCATTGGCGTGGCGCCAATGCTGCGCAGCCAGTGCGGAGTGGTCTGAGCCAGGTTGAGTGCGACAACATAGTCGTCACCCAGCGCCTTGCGGGCGACATCTTTGGCTGGGAGCTGGTCTTCCTGCTTGGTCAGACGCAACAAACCGCCCTTGCCATTCTCGGCCAGAGACGCGCCCTTGACCGCGATGCCAGCATCGGTAAGCGCTTTGCTCACGCGATCCAGATCAGCCTGATTGACCTGCAGCGCAGTACTTGCACCGCTGACCTGAATAGCCGGGTCATCAGGGTAGAGATTGGGTGCGGAATAAATAAAACCGATCACCAGCACTGCCAGGATCAGGATGTATTTCCACAGAGGGTATTTGTTCAACATCACGCCGCCTGCTTATAACGCGGGGCGCCTTGCGCGCCCCGTCGATTGGTAAAAGACTGGAATCAGATGGCTTTCAGAGTGCCCTTGGGCAGGGTGGCAGCGATGGCGCCCTTCTGGATCTTCAGCTCTACGGTGTCGGACACTTCGATAACAACGAAGTCATCAGTCACTTTGTTGATCTTGCCTGCAATGCCGCCGGTAGTGACGACTTCATCACCCTTCTGCAAGTTGCCCAGCAAGTTCTTTTGTTCCTTGGCGCGCTTGGCCTGTGGGCGCCAGATCATCAGATAGAAGATGACCAGAAAACCAACCAGGAAAATCCACTCGAAACCGCCGCCCATAGGGCCTGCAGCAGCAGGGGCAGCCGCATCCGCGAACGCGGAAGAGATGAAAAAGCTCATTTAACACTCCAGTTGCATATTTTAATAATAGGAAGCAGAAAGACCGGATGTCGCTCAGTCCAATAACGGCGTCGCAAGCCCGCGTTTGGCATAGAACGTGTCGACAAAGGCGGCCAATGTACCTTGTTGAATAGCCTCGCGCAAACCAGCCATAAGCAGCTGGTAATGGCGCAAATTATGGATCGTATTGAGCATGCTCCCCAGCATTTCGCCGCACTTGTCCAGGTGATGGAGATAGGCGCGGGAGAAGTTCTTGCAGGTGTAGCAATCGCAGGTTGGATCCAGCGGCGACTCATCGTAACGGTGAAACGCATTACGGATTTTCAGAACACCGGTGTCGATGAACAAATGACCGTTGCGCGCGTTACGCGTAGGCATCACGCAGTCGAACATGTCGACTCCGCGGCGCACACCTTCAACCAGGTCCTCGGGCTTGCCTACACCCATAAGGTAACGAGGTTTGTCAGCGGGCATGCGACCCGGCAGGTAGTCCAGGACTTTGATCATCTCGTCCTTGGGCTCGCCCACCGACAGGCCACCAATCGCCAGACCGTCGAAGTCCAGTTCGCTCAAGCCTTCCAGCGAGCGCATGCGCAGGTTCTCGTGCATGCCGCCCTGAACGATGCCAAACAACGCCGCCGTGCTTTCGCCGTGAGCAATTTTGGAACGCTTGGCCCAACGCAGCGACAACTCCATGGAGGTGCGCGCAACGTCTTCATCCGCCGGGTACGGTGTGCATTCGTCGAAGATCATCACGATGTCGGAGCCGAGATCACGCTGAACCTGCATCGATTCTTCAGGACCCATGAACACTTTCGCGCCGTCGACCGGGGAAGCGAAGGTCACGCCCTCCTCCTTGATCTTGCGCATCGCACCCAGGCTGAACACCTGGAAACCGCCGGAATCGGTCAAGATCGGACCTTTCCACTGCATGAAGTCATGCAGGTCGCCATGGCCCTTGATCACTTCGGTGCCGGGACGCAGCCACAGGTGGAAGGTGTTGCCCAGAATCATCTGGGCGCCAGTGGCCTCGATGTCCCGCGGCAGCATGCCCTTGACCGTGCCGTACGTGCCAACCGGCATGAACGCAGGCGTTTCGACAACGCCACGGGGGAAGGTCAGACGACCGCGACGCGCTTTGCCATCGGTGGCCAGCAGCTCGAAAGACATACGACAGGTGCGACTCATGCTTGATCCTCTGGGGCCGATTCCGTCGGGGTTGATTCTTCGGGGGCGGTCGGCGCGGGATTGCGGGTGATGAACATGGCATCCCCGTAACTGAAAAAGCGGTAACCGTGCTCCACCGCAGCCGCGTAGGCCGCCATGGTCTCGGGATAACCGGCGAACGCCGAGACCAGCATCAACAGCGTGGATTCCGGCAAATGAAAGTTCGTGACCAGCGCATCGACCACGTGGAAGGGTCGGCCCGGATAGATAAAGATGTCGGTGTCGCCGCTGAACGGCTTGAGCACGCCGTCGCGTGCGGCGCTTTCCAGCGAACGCACGCTGGTCGTGCCCACTGCGATCACCCGACCGCCGCGCGCTTGACAGGCCGCTACGGCGTCGACCACTTCCTGAGTAACCTCAAGCCACTCGTTGTGCATGTGGTGGTCTTCAATACGCTCGACGCGTACCGGCTGGAACGTGCCCGCCCCGACGTGCAGCGTGACGAATGCGGTCTCGACGCCCTTGTCGGCAATGGCGTTCATCATCGTCTGGTCGAAATGCAGGCCTGCGGTCGGCGCTGCCACCGCGCCGGCACGCTGGGCGTAAACGGTCTGATACCGCTCGCGGTCGGCATCGTCGTCAGGACGGTCTATATAAGGAGGCAAGGGCATGTGCCCGACCCGCTCGAGCAAGGGCAGCACCGGCTCGGCGAAACTCAGCTCGAACAGCGCGTCATGGCGCGCGACCATTTCAGCCTCGCCGCCGCCATCGATGAGGATGGCAGAGCCGGGCTTGGGCGACTTGCTGGAGCGCACATGGGCCAGCACCCGGTGTTGATCGAGGACGCGCTCAACGAGGATTTCCAGCTTGCCGCCCGAGGCCTTTTGACCGAACAGCCGCGCCGGAATCACACGGGTATTGTTGAAAACCATGAGATCGCCGGGGCGCAAATGCTCCAGCAAATCAGTGAATTGGCGGTGTGCCAGCGCGCCGCTTGGCCCGTCGAGGGTCAGCAAACGGCTGCTGCGTCGCTCCGCCAAAGGATGGCGCGCGATCAATGAATCCGGGAGCTCGAAGGTAAAGTCAGCGACACGCATGATGGGGTTCGTCTAGCAGGGCCGGGAAGTTTAGCGGAATAAGTGAAAATTGACCATGAAACATGATTGACCAACGGTAGGCTCATCTCTATACTTCGCCGCCATTGAGCCCTGATGGCGGAATTGGTAGACGCGGCGGATTCAAAATCCGTTTTCGAAAGAAGTGGGAGTTCGATTCTCCCTCGGGGCACCAGCACAATGAAGAAAGGCCTTGATTTTCAAGGCCTTTTTTTTCGTCTGGCGTAAAGTTGGCGTAACCATCGAGATTTCTCCATGAAGCACGGACATACTTTACCGCTCCAGCGCTGCCCACATTGCAATGTCGCCAGTCCTAATCTTCGCGCTAGCAGTAACGCTCAGTCCGAAAGTGACCGCGGTGAAAACCTGCGTGAGTGGTGGACCTACGAGTGCAGAACATGCGGAGGGATGGTGATGGCGGTAGCGCCTGTTTTCAACAACGGTTCAGGCCGCCAGGACATTACGCACATCTGGCCCGCTCCACAGTTTGTAAATGAGTCTGTACCCGAGCGTGCACGTACATTCTTGGAGCAAGCGATTGCGAGCATCCACGCCCCAGCAGGCGCGGTGATGCTCACGGCATCATCCGTCGACGCCATGCTGAAAGAAAAAGGCCTGAAGCAAGGAAACCTTTACAAGCGCATAGACGCCGCCGCCGCGCAGCATTTGATAACGGCGGAAATGGCATTGTGGGCACATGAGGTGCGTCTAGATGCAAACGACCAGCGACACGCGGATGAAGAAGCGGTGATGCCCAATGCGGCTGACGCCAGCAAGGCTATCGAATTTGCGACTGCACTGGCCCAGTTCCTATTTGTGCTTCCAGCACGAGTTGCTCGGGGCAGAGGCCAGCAGTAGTGGGGGCCAGCCCCCCAAGTAGACAGCGGGCCTTCGACTCCCTTCACCCGCTCTAGTGGCTTCAAGGCTTCCAGCAGTTCCGATGCGTCGTTGCGCAAAGCGGGTGACGATTAGTTAATCTGGAAGAGCTTGCGCGCCATAGCGAACGCACGAGCGCTGACGGACCTTAGGCTCCAACGCTGGCCCCATGCCTATCAGGCTTTTTATGTTGACCCATGGGAAATGGGTAAGGAGGGTCAGTTATTTGCGCACCTGTCTAAGAGCTTCGTTTGATGCACCTTTGCGACCGGTTGCTGAGGTTAGCGTTTGGGTTATGAATAGTGAATTTACTAACCCTAATCGATGTTAAATAATCAATAAATAATATCCTTTAAAATCAGATAGTTACAGATAAATAACTTTCGCGATTACTGTAATTAACCCTCCAGTGTTAGTTCTACAGCCCAGCAAATTCAGGCCGTTGCGCGTCCCTGCACCCCCGAAATAGAAAACTTACCCTTTTCCCGAGCCGACTCCGAAATTCGCCTGTTTCTCACGTCTCGGTCGAACCTCGAAAAGTCAGCCCTTCGCAGGTTTCCGCAGGGCTTAAACCGCCTCAAATCTTTCCATCAGCCCTCAGCCAGCCTTGGATCAATCGGGATGCAGAAGCGCAGAAAAAGCGACCTATTTAGACCGCAGGCGAGGTGGGGGGATGACGGCGCGCGCTGCTGGATGGTCGAGGCTCCGGTTCAAAAATGGTGCGACTGAGGCAAGCAGGGTGGCTGGGAAGGTTCGTCGATTTTGGCCGCCGTATGAAGGGACTGCGAAATGTAAAAAGGGTTAGCAGGGGCTCGGTTTTGGCCGCGAGGTATGCTGTAATGCCCACACCAAACATCACCAAGGAATGGACATGGCAGCCGCGGTTATCTCTTGTATAAACCTGAAAGGCGGAGTGGGGAAAACTGCGCTAGCAGTTAACTTGGCAGCTTATTGCGGGTTATTAGGTAAGAAGACCCTTCTTATTGATTTAGACCCTCAAACAAATGCGAGCTTCTCCGCTGTAGGAGTCGCGGCATGGCAGAAACACGTACGTGATAATGGCTCAGTAGCAGATCTTTTGGGCGCCAGAAAGCACACCTCTGCTGACGGAACAATTAAAGACGCACACCAAACTATTTTTCATGATGTATTCACAAACGTTGATCTCATTCCTTCACATATTGATTTATTCACAGTTGATTTGGATTTAGCGGGTGCGACCTCGCGGGAAACTAGGCTTAGAAGAGCGCTCAAGGACGTCATCGACGAATATGAAGTTGTAATTTGCGATTGCCCGCCGAACCTCACAATTCCAACGCAAAATGCACTAGCTATTAGCACCCATTACGTGGTTCCAGTTTCCTTGGATTTTCTGTCAGCTATCGGTGTCGGGCTTTTGCTAAAACGAGTTCAAGAGTTTTGCACCGACCTCGAGCATACGCTGGAAAATATTGGCATTGTTATTTCTCGAGTGGGTCGCCCAGCGTTGCATCGAGCTGAGACCGAAGCTACTTTGAGAACGCAATTTAAGAAATCCGTGCTCACTGCGAAAATTTCTGAACGTGTTGCCGTAAGTGCTTGTGCGCAAAAGCAGATTTCGATATTTGATTCAAAAGACGAGATATCGACACATGAGTTTGTGAGCGTTTGTAAAACACTGTTAAAAAACTCGGGGATTGCTTAATGAAAGCCCATGAACTTTCAAAGGCTTTACTGGTATTGTCGAGAACCTTGAAAGCAGGCCCAGACGTTGACGTAGAAGAGTGGTCAACCCCAAGTAGAATGGCGCCATCAACGAGACCGTCCAATCTAAGGGAAAGCGATATTCCGGCAGCACTTTATACCTTGGTCAAGCTCAATGACGTGAGTAAATCTCAGTGGTTGTCTTTAATGAAAGAATACAACATTGATATCGAAATTCGCGCGCGTGACGCCAATCGAGATATTGTAGGCAAGATCCTTAACTACTTGGCGGCGAACCCCTTAGCCCGAGAAAATCTGCTTAGGACAGGCTCGAAGAAGAACGTTACCGAATCTACGGAACTCGCCAACGCACTTAATTTGCTGCTGAAGTAATGGAACAGTTCAAATTAGAGGTTTTAGCAAATTTTGAGCGTACCTTTGTTGCGACCAGAGTCGGTATTGAAACAACGCTTCAAGAGCTTGAGGCCCACAAAGAAAAGTACGCTTCGAGCTATCATCGCCTTGTTTCTCTTCAGGCATGGAGATCCGAGTTGCTATCCGATCTACTGAGCAGTGACTCGGAGGAGTTTTTTCGAGAGGCTCATAATGATGCATTAATGTCGCACGCCTTAGCTCGGCAAGGGGCTTGGCGAGTGGCTCTAATGTCGCTCAGAAGCCTTATAGAGAACACTCTGTTTGGGTTATATTATTGCGACCATCCGGTAGAGCTTAAGCAGTGGATAGACGGAGAGCACAGGCTAGGCTTCAGTGAAACTGCCTCTTATTTACTTCGCCACCCAAAACTTAAGAATCTGGATTCTTCAATTACAGGTCTTGAGGCGCTTAAGTCAGAGTATGCGACGCTATCAAAGGCAGTGCATGGCTCTGCAAAAGCGTTCCGAATGTCTCGGGATGGGGTAGTTTCAGGATTAAATTTAAATTCGCCAACTGATCTAGGAGCATGGAGTACGCGGGAAAAATCTACGGTGACAGCGCTGAATTTGCTGCTAATGTGCTTTTTCGCAGAACATTTGAGGGGTGCGGCGCTGCCAAATCTTCGTAAATCCATCAGCCTAGCTGTACCTGCAACTAAGCATGCCGCCATAAAAGCAGCGTTGCATATCACACTCAGACATTAGGCAACCAAATCGCTACTCACGTTGTCTGGGAGTTTTTAGAACTCCCTCTTTGTCAGCAATTTGGTTGCCAATGCTGTTGCGGTCTTGCTGTGAGTGGGCCGTTATGCCCCCAGATACTCTTCATAAGCTTTAAACCGCACAACCTCTTCCCCCACCCACTCATTCAACTGCATCATCCTCGCCTGAATCGGCTCCAGCTCATTGGCCGCATAAATCTGCGCTGCCTCCCTGATGGACCCAAACCCACCAGCATTCTGCGGAACAATCCCCATCAACTGCGGCGGGATCCGCAAGCTGGCCAGCACATCATCACGCGTCTGATTCTTGATCGAGTTGAATTCATCCTTCGCCGTCACCTCGCTCACCGGAATGATCTGGAGCCCGTCCTTCTTCCCGTTCGGTGAATACACAAATAGGTTGCGGAAGTTGCCAGGCCCCTTGGAGTCCTTCAGTGCTTTACGTAGGGACTCGACGTCCGCCTCGTTCTGCGCGGCGTCGGTCATGTAAAGGATGAACCCGGCGTGGCTGCCGTTCTCGTAATACTTGCGGCGGAACAGGGTGGCCGACTCGTTCAACAGTGCCGACTGCAACGCGCTGATCCACTCCGGCAGGCCGTACACCTCCTGGTGCAGATCTGCCTCGCGCAGATGAAAGATCGTGCCTGCTTCAAACTCGTGCTCGCTCTTCCAGCCTTGAACCATGAAGTGCCGGCCGTCTTTACCGGACCGCATGTATTTCGCCAAGGGCGGCTTCAACTCCATCACCTGGCCCAGCACGGAGCGACGCGACTCCAGGTAGCCGTTGCCCAGACAAAGGAAATCCAGAGCGAACTGTTCAAACGCCGCCCTGGACAACAGCCGGTGCGGGATGAACGTCTTGCTTAGCAGATTGCGCTTGAACATCAGCCCCGAATGCAGATGCACGCTGCAGCCCACCGAGCGAGCTAGGCCATCCAGCGACAGCGGCGGCTCGTACCACTTTCCGTTGAACCAGCACTCCAGGTAATCGAATAACTCCCGGCCGCTCAGCACTGGCGAGGGATCGCCGAAGCTGAACGCTTCGATCTTGCCTTCGGCGCGCGGTATGAATTCCTGGGTAGCCATGGTCGTTGCGATTGGTAATTGCGGGGGGTATTTGCGGCGTCTCGACATCAAAAAATCTCCATCCGCCCTGTGTTGGCAGTGGTCTGCCCTTCAAGCGGTTCGTTGTGCAATGCGTGGAAGAGCGCCCACGCCAAGTCGGCATGGCCGGTAGTGTCGTTGCGCCCCGCGGTGTAGGTGAATTGGCGTCCGCCGGCGGTGATGGTCTTGCGGATCGCCATCAGCGACTGCGCCATGTCGGTCCAGCCGGCGTCGAATTCCAGTCGACCGCGGTGGATGACGTCGTAAGCCTTCAACACCAGGCGTGTTTTGACTTCCGGGGAATAGCTGAACGTGGTGACGTTGGGGAAAAACTGGCGCACCAGCTGCGCGACGCCGCTACCAAGCCCGGTGACATCAATGCCGATGTAGGTCACCCAGTAACGATCGCAGACGGCCTTGATGACGCTGGCCTGCGCGGCAAAGTCCATGCCCCGGAACTGGTGACGCTCCAGCACCCGGAATTTGCCCCCGGGCACGAGTGGCGGCGCGACCACCACCAGTCCGGAACAGTCGCCGGTTTCTGCGGGGTCATACCCTACCCAGACGTGCCTATCACCAAATGGGCGCATGGCGAACGGCTTGTAGTCCTCGGCCCATTCTACCCAGCTGTCAACCATGCAAGGTTGCAGCGTCGACAGCGGGAAGATGCTCGACCCATCGTCAACGAATTCGCACATCAGCAAGTTGGCAAACGCTTCGGGGCTGTATTCGCGGCGCAGCTCCTCAATATCGAACAGGTCACAGCCGCCCTGCTCCGCATCCAGGATCGTGACGATCTGGCGCCATAGACGGTCTTCGCAAAACCGCCCCTGCTGGAGCGCGCCATGGGCCACGTCGACTTTGGTGTGTTGAGCCGCTGGCTTGCCCTTATTGAAGCGCTCGCCAGTCCAGAATGTGTAAGCCTCATGGGCCATGCTGGACGGTGTAGAGAAATAGGTTTTCCGCCACTTCTTGTGCATCGCCATGCCCGACGCGACCTTGTTCAGCTCCTCGAACTTAAACGTCCAGAAGAACTCGTCGAAGTAGAAATTCCCGTGGTAGCCCTGGGCGGTACGGGCATTAGTGCCGAGGAAAAACAACTCGGCACCGTTGGGCAAGACGATAGGGTCACCGGTCAACTCGACACCGATCACCTCGCGGGCGAACGCTTGGATATATCCCCGAAACAGGTAGGCCTGGTTCTTCGACGCGGACAGGAAAATCTGATTGCGCCCGGTCTCCAACGCATCCAGAAAAGCTTCCCGCGCGAAGTAGTAGGTGGCGCCGATCTGCCGACTTTTGAGGATGACGCGGGTCCGCTGATTGCCGGCCCGGTACCAGTCCTTCTGATAATCGAAACAACCGTCGATAAACGCCTCGCGCAGCAGCTCGATCTGCTCTTCGCTGATGTCGTTCTTCGGAGTCTTTTTCTTTGGGCCTTCGTTGCGTTTGGCCAGATTAGGGTTGAGATCAGTTTCGGTACCGCCGCCCTGAAAGCGCTGAATGCGAGCCTGGCGTTCAAGCTGGCGGTGCAACAGATCGATCTCTTTGAAATCCCCGCCGCTCTTGCCCTCCTTCAGAATCAGCTGAACCAGCCGCGCCTCCAGTGCGCCACCGATACGCTCGACATTATCGGCCCGGTCCCACTCGTCTCGGGCCTTCCAGCTGTGTAGGGTTTTCTCCTTCTCGCCTGTTGCTTCGGCAATCTCGCAGACACGCCAGCCCATCCAGTACAGAAACTTGGATTGGCGCCGGGGATCGATGGGGAGCAGCTCACTGGTATTCATGGCCGCGATCCTGCCGCTCACGCGCGCGAGTCAGTAGCCGCGCCAGTTGTCGTCCTTTGCGCTACAACCCCGCGCCGTTGCCGCAACGCGCGCGCGTCCCGAACATGCCCTCATCGCAACGCACCGCACCGCACCGCAACCCAAGCGTGCGTCAACCGCCTTGAGGGCTTCAGGCATGAAGAAATTTCGCAGCAAATGGTTCCGGGTCGCCGTCGAGGGCGCGACCACCGATGGACGTCGTATCGAGCGTGAATGGATCGAGCAGATGGCGTCCAGTTACGACCGCAGCAAGTACGGCGCCAGGGTCTGGATGGAACACATTCGCGGCACGCTGCCGGACTCGCCGTTCCGCGCCTACGGCGACATCCTCGCTGTGAAAGCCGAAGACGTCGAAATCGACGACAAAAAAGTTCGTGCACTGTTCGCCCAGATCGAGCCGACCGATGACCTGGTGAGCATGGTCAACAAGCTCAAGCAGAAGATCTTCACCAGCATCGAAGTGCGCGAGAAGTTTGCCGACACCGGCAAGGCCTACCTGATGGGCCTGGGCGTCACCGATACCCCCGCCAGCCTGGGCACCGAAATACTCGCGTTTTCTGCTCAGCACCCCGACGCCAGCCCGCTCAAGGCGCGCAAACAGTCCCCGGACAATCTGTTCACCGTCGCCGAAGAAACCGAACTCGTCTTCGAAGAGTACGAAGAAAAACCAAGCCTCGGCGCCCAGCTATTCAGCAAGGTGCAGGAGTTGCTCAAAGGCAAGCAGATCAAGGATGACAACGAATTCGGGGCCATCGGCCAAGCGGTCGAAGCCATCGCCGAACATGGCAAAGACCTCGCCGAGCAGGTCACTGCAGCGCATCAAAATCACGGCGAACTCAGCAGCCAGGTCCAGCAGCTAAGCACCGACCTGAGCGAGCTCAAATCCATCTTGAGCAAAACCCAAGATCACAATCAGATCCAGCGCCCACCGGTAACCGGCAGCGGCAACCAAGCCCTGGCGCAATTCTGACCTGACGGCCCGAACAGCCAGCCTATACCGGAGAACCCAATGCGTAATGACACTCGAAAACTCTACACCGGCT
Source organism: Pseudomonas sp. ME-P-057 (assembly GCF_030208975.1). NCBI lineage: Bacteria > Pseudomonadati > Pseudomonadota > Gammaproteobacteria > Pseudomonadales > Pseudomonadaceae > Pseudomonas > Pseudomonas sp. ME-P-057. The sequence goes on along the minus strand of NZ_JARVSX010000033.1, from coordinate 168,791 downwards.
ACCTTGGCCAAGTCGCAAAACTCAACGGCGTTGACTCGGTCGGCGCCACTTTCAACGTGGATCCGACCATTCAGCAACGGCTGGAAACCAAGATCCAAGAGTCGAGTGAATTCCTGACCAAGATCAACATTATCGGCGTCGACGAGCAGGAAGGGGAAAAGGTCGGTCTCGGGGTCGGCGGCACCGTCGCCAGCCGAACCAACACCAGCGTGCAGGCCCGCACGCCACGTAGCATCGGCACGCTGTCCGACGATAAATACAAAGCTGAGCAAACAGATTTCGATACTTTCGTCAGCTACAAGCAGCTCGACGCCTGGGCGAAATTTCCCGACTTCCAGCCCCGGCTTTCGAGCGCCATCGCCCATCGCCAAGCGCTCGACCGCATCCAGATCGGCTTCTACGGCGTTACCGCGGCGGAGCAAACCGACCGCACGGCGCACCCGCTGCTCGAGGACGTGAACATCGGCTGGCTCCAGCAGTACCGAACCCATGCTCCGGATCGGGTGCTGAAGGAAGGCGCCATCGCCGGCAAAATCACTATCGGCAAAACCGGTGGCTTCAAAAACATTGATGCCCTGGTGTATGACGCCATCCAGCTATTGGACCCTTGGTACCGCCGCAACCCCGGACTGGTGGTGATGACCGGCCGCGAGCTCGTGCATGACAAGTTCCTCGCTCTGGTCAACAACGACCAGGACGCCACCAACAAACTGGCAAGCGACTTGATCATCTCGCAGCGCCGCGTGGGCGGGTTGCCGCTTTACGAGGTGCCGTACATGCCGGAAGGCACGATCCTCATTACGACCTTCAGCAATCTGTCGGTGTACTGGCAGATCGGAGCCCGTCGGCGCTACATCAAAGAAGAGCCCGAGTGGAGCCGCGTAAGCAACTTCGAATCCTCAAACGAGGCGTATGTGGTCGAGGAATACGGCATGGGCTGCCTGCTGGAAAATATCGCGCCCGTAGACGCGGAAGCGCCCGGCACAGGCGACGAGGGCTAACCGATGGTGCTCAGCCTTGCTCAAGCCCACCAGCGCCGCGCACGCGCGGCAATGGAGTCGGCCAAAACAGCACCGCAACAATCCATGGCCGGTGCAACTGCCTACGAACATCAGCTCAACCAGCTCCTGCAGGATCGCCTGCGCTTGAAGTCGATTCAGTCCAACGAAGGAAAGGCAGCGCTCAAGCTGCAGCTCTTGCCCGAATACATTCCCTACGTCACAGGCGTGATCGAGGCCGGTAACGGGGCTCAGGATGACGTCATGACCACCGTCATGGTCTGGCGCATTGATGCCGGCGACTACGGTGGCGCCTTGGACATCGCCGGTTATGTGCTCAAACACGGCTTGATCATGCCCGACCGCTTTGAGCGTACGACCGGCTGCCTGGTCGCGGAGGAGATCGCCACTGCGGCGCTCAAGACGCAAAAGGCGGGCGGTACGTTTGACAGGAACATCCTGTATCGCACCGCTGAACTGACTGAAGAGCAGGACATGCCCGACCAGGCCAGGGCCAAGCTTTACCTCGCCACCGGCCGCGCCACCCTGGACGGCACCAGCGCCGAGGTGGCGGGCCAGCCCGGACAAATCCAAGCCGGTATTGATCTGCTCAAGCGCGCCATTGCGCTGCATGAGAGCTGCGGCGGCAAAAAAGACCTGGAGAGCGCCGAACGCCTCCTGAAAAAACACGCTGCACCTGCCGTTTAACGACACCCAGCGAACCGAGCGTCCCCACGCACCCCGCCGGCTCGAGGCGGATCGATCAGGCCCCGGCGCCGGACCGCAAAGCCTCGACCACCGGCGACCTATTTTAGAGTGCAGTTCATGAGCGCGTTTGTAGCCAGCGGCACAGTCGACAGCGGCATTATAAACACCGACCCGTTCTGGCCGACGATCGACCTGGACAACATGCGGGCCACCCTGCGCATCGACGCGAGCGTCACCCCGGCTCGCCTGGAAACCGCAGTTATCGCCGCGGCCATCACACTTAACCGTGAGCTGAGTGAATGGCGGGTCACCCAACAGGCCGCCGGTCACGCGCAGTTGGAGGATGTTCCCGGCGAGAAGGTCAACGACGTCTCCGTCCATGTTCACCTGTATCGCCGCGCCATCGAAGCGGGTACCGGCGCTGAAGTGTGTGAGCGATACCGCTCTTACGACACCACCCACTCGGGCAATGCAAACGCTGAACAGCTCGCCCCCAACATCGACGACTACCGCCGAGACCTGCGCTGGGCTGTACGCGACTTCCTCGGCCGGCCGCGCAGCACCGTGGAGTTGATCTGATGACCACAGCTATTCGCACTCAGCAACACGACACGGTAGACGCCCTCTGCTGGCGACATTACGGGCGCACAGCGGGCGTCACCGAGGCCGTGCTTGAAGCCAATCCTGGCCTGGCCGACCACGGCCCGATTCTGCCGCAAGGGATCGTCGTCAATCTGCCAGCAGCGCAGCTCGCAGCACCGCAACGGCAGATGGTGAATTTATGGGACTGAAACTGCTGTCACGCAGCCCGCACCCCACAGCCCCCGGACAATGGAATGAACCGCATGCCTGACCGTCCCGATACCTGGGCCTGGCTCGCCGCCTGGCTCGAAGAAAACTGGCCCGCCCTTTATGCCGGCATCCTCGCCGTAGTGATCGCGGCCCTTCGCGTCATCTACGGCGGCGGCACGTTGCGCCGGATGATGATCGAGGCCCCGCTCTGCGGCACCTTGGCGCTCGCTGCCAGCCATGGCTTGGCACTGATCGGCATCCCCTCCGCCACCGCGCCCTTTTTCGGCGGTGTGATCGGTTTGCTGGGTGTGGAAGGCGTACGCGCTGCTGCTCAAAAGTTTTTCATCCGCAAGGTAGAACAACCATGAAAACCCTACGCCATGGCGACCGCTCGCAAGCCGTTCGCCAATTGCAGAAAACCCTCAATCAGAAGGGTGCCGGATTGGTGGTCGACGGCGACTACAGCGATGCGACCGAGGCGGCCGTGCGGGCCTATCAGCTGAAAGTCGGCCTCGTGGCGGACGGTGTGGCCGGGGACAAAACGCAGGCCAGCCTGGCCGGCGGGGACTGTGCCTTGTATCTGCGCAATAGCGACCTGGTCGCCGCCGCTTCCCGCCTCGACGTGCCGTTGAGCAGTATCTACGCGGTCAATGAAGTGGAGTCCAGTGGGAAGGGTTTCCTGGCCAACGGCAAGCCAGCGATCCTTTTCGAACGCCACATTATGTATCGCCAACTCACCACCCCAAGCCATGACGGCGACGATGCGGCGGCTCTTCAGCATCATGCTGATCAGCTGGTCATTGGCAATCCGGCGCTGATCAACCCCAAGCCCGGCGGATACGCTGGCGGCACCGCTGAGCACCAGCGTCTAAGCATGGCTCGCCTGATTGATGACACCGCAGCGCTGGAATCCGCTTCGTGGGGCGCTTTCCAGATAATGGGCCTGCACTGGAAGCGCCTTGGCTACGGCAGCGTGCAGGATTTCGTTGCTGCCATGAGCGAAGGGGAATCGCAGCAATTTGACGCGTTTACTCGGTTCATCGAGACGGACCCACAGCTTCACAAGGCGCTGAAGGCCAGCAAGTGGGCTGAATTCGCCAAGCTTTACAACGGGCCGAACTACCGACGCAACTTGTACGACATCAAACTTCAACGCGCCTTTGAGCGGCACGCGAGCTGCGAGTGCGGCCAGGGGGTGGCGGCATGATCGACTTTGACGCCGTGCGCAAATTGAAGCTGGAAGACGGGGATCTGCTTGTGGTGCCGGAATCCACCGAGCACGAAGACATGCGGGAACTGGCTGAAGCACTGCGCCTCCTCGCCCCTGGCTGCAAGTTTGTCATTGTGCGAGGCCCCCTCACGCAACTCGACACTTGTGCCATGAGCAGCCTCGGCTGGCACCGCGCATGACAACACTGCGCCAGGCGCTTTACGGGATTGCTCTGCTCGGTGCATTGGCGATGCTGGTCTGGGGTCAACAACAGCGCATCAACGTCGCCGATAAAAACGCCGAGCTCGCAACAGGTGCAGCGGCTACCGCCCGCGAAGACGCCGAGCGCAACCTCACGACCGCCAATAGCCTGCGAATCACCCTGCAACAGGAGCGCGACGCTCAGATGTCTTTGCGGGTGGAGCAGGATCGACTGCGCAGCGCCTTGGCAAAACGCGGGCGAACTCTGGAGACACTTAAACGTGAAAACGCTGAACTTCGCGACTGGGCTGCTCAGCCTTTGCCTGCCGCTGCTCGCCAGCTGCGCGATCGCCCCACCCTCACCGGCGCCGACGCTTATCGTCAGTGGCTGTCCGGCAGTGGTGCCGTGCAGCCTGCCGGCGACCAGTCCATCGAATAACGGCGCTCTGTTGAGCGACCAAGACCTCGTGGAAAACGCCTGGGCAGAATGCGCGGGGCAGATCGACATGATTTATCGACATCAACAGGCAACCCCATGAACAAACCCGAAAGCCTGCGCGCCCATCTGCTGGCCACCGTGGCCGAGCTCAAACACAACCCCGACCGGCTCTTGATATTCGTCGACAACGGCAAGGTCAGGTGCACTGCTGCGACCAGCCTATCGTTTGAGTACAGCTTTGATCTGCAGATCATCCTGACCGACTTCGCAGGCCACCCCGACAGCATCATGCTGCCGGTCCTCGGCTGGGTCAGCGTTAACCAGTCAGAGCTGCTGGAGAACTTCGACCAGGTCAAAAACGGTATCCAGTTCGAAGCCGATATTCTCGACAAAAATAAGGTCGACCTCAGCCTGAGCCTGTCGCTGACAGAGCGAGTCATCGTCGGGAAGGATGACCAAGGCAAGCCGACTGTGAAACACGCGGGGGAGCCGCAGCACGTGGCCGATTACCTCGACCCGGACTGGATACCCGGCAACCTGGGCAATACCGGCGAATGGGTGGTGCCTGAATGAGCAACAACCTGGAAGCGTTGGAGGACTGGGCTGGAGGCCTACTGTCGCAACTGGAGCCGGCGGCGCGAAACAAGCTCGCGCGTGAACTGGGTCAGGCATTGCGCCGAAGCCAGCAGCAACGGATCGCCGCGCAGCGTAACCCGGACGGGGCAAAATACGTCCCTCGCAAGCAGCGCAACCTGCGCGGCAAGCAGGGCCGAGTGAAGCGAAAGGCTCAGATGTTTCAAAAGCTGCGTACCGCCAAGCACTTCAAGCTCCGCTTCGACGGCAACGCGATTACCGTTGGCTTTGCGGGCCGTGTTGGACGTGTCGCAAAAGTACATCAGTACGGCTTGAAGGATCGAGCTGAGAATGGAGCTCCAGATGTGAAATACTCTCGAAGGGCGATTTTGGGGTTAGATGAAACGACCCTCCAAGTAATCCGAGATAAGCTGATTGAACAGTTAAGCGTGTAGCCTCTGCTTACGGTTTATTCGGATAGGGAGGAGTTAACAAATGTGCATCAATATCAATTACAAAGGAACTGGCCATGACCAACAAATTATCATCCGTTCAAAAAGAAGAACTAGTAGCAATCATGGGCGATTTACTGCAACCCCACATCCCAGTTCTATCTAATGCATTTAAAAGATTCGAGACATGGATAGCAGAAGTGAGCAAGCAGCACTCTTCGCTATTAAGCAAAATACCAACCATAGACTGGGGTATTGTAGAAACAAGGCTAGACGAACTGCCTGAGCGGTCTAAAAAAGCTATGGATCGGGCATCAAACCGGGGCTGGTTTTTTAACTGGCAAGGCTCTTTACAAACCGTCTTGACGCTTATCGATGACCTAGAAGCAGCAAACGACGATGAGTTAGACACGATACTGATTCATCATTACGATTTAAATATTGACGAGTACACCGCGAGGCTTTCCGAGGCATTTCCCGATAGACAGAAGGCGATAACTGCCGCGGTAGCGGCTCATAAACGAGGTGGTGATGAATATTTCCTGAGCGTTCCTGTTTTCCTTGCACAAGCAGATGGGACTTTTGCAAATATATGCGGGACGACTATGCCGCTGGGAAAATCTAAAAGCCAAGATGGCGTCAACGGCCTAGCAATGATCAAAGAAAAAATTGGAGAAAACGGCGAGTCATACGAATTATTGAGCCCCTTATTTGGGCTTCATAAAATTGACTTATTGAAAGGCGAAAGCGCCCGTTTAGCTGAATCCCAAGCCACGGGGGTAGTTTTTAACGCACTTAACAGACATCAGGTTTTACATGGGGAGGTTTCAGATTACGGAACCAAACTAAATAGCTTGAAAGCCTTTTCTTTTCTAGCATTTATAGGCCTTCATCTCCCGGACATATTGAGGGCGACTGATCCCGCTGCACAGTCTGTTACCAGGGTGTAAAAGGTTCCGCTACAAAGCGTCAAAGGTGCGTCTGCTCGCGCGTAGAGCCACCATTGCCGCCATGAACGATCTCCCCTCCCTCGCACGCATGCTCGAAAACCTCATCCGCTTCGGCGTCATCGCCGCTGTGCAGATGGCGCCACCGCGCGTGCAGGTCAAGACCGGCAAGCTCACCACCGCCTGGCTGCCATGGATCGCGCTGCGCGCCGGGTCGGGCCAGGAGTGGGACCCGCCCACCGTTGACGAACAAGTGATCCTGTTCAGTCCGTCTGGCCAACTCGCCAACGGCATCGCGCTGACGGGTGTATTTAGCGATCACATCCCGGCCAACGGTGATCGGGCAGGATTGCATCGACGCACATACCAGGACGGCACTGTCGTCGAATACGACAGCGTCGCGCATCACCTGAGCGCGGTACTGGTGGATGGCGGCACCACGGACCTGATCAGCTCGGGCGGAATTCATATCGTCGGCCCGATTACCCACGAAGGCGATTACACGCATCAGGGGAGTTACACCCAGACGGGCAGCTACACCCAAACCGGCGACCAGACCGTGACGGGAACAGTCACCGTCTCGGCCGATGTTGTCGCTGCAGGCGTGAGCCTGGTCAACCACGTGCATCTGGGCAACCTCGGCGCCCCAACGAGTCCGCCGTTATGAACCGCGAAACCGGCGGCGCCATCGACACCCTGGACCATATCAGCCAGTCCATCACCGATATCCTCACGACGCGCATAGGCACCCGCGTGATGCGTCGTGAGTACGGCAGCTTGCTGCCGGAGCTGGTGGACCAGCCTTTCAACGACGTCACGCGTCTGCGGGTTTACGCAAGCACGGTGATGGCGTTGATGCGCTGGGAGCCACGCATCAGCCTCAGCCGCGTCCAGTTGGTGGGCGTCAGCCTGCAAGGCGAAACCGTGATGGATCTGCAGGGGAGCGTCGTCGACAGCAACGAAGCGTTGAGCCTCAGCATCCCTCTGCAGTTAGGGAGCAGCGTATGAACACTTTCGCCGCGATTGACCTCAGCCTGCTCCCGCCACCGCAGATCGTTGAGCAGATCGATTACGAACAGATACTGGCCGAACGCAAAGCCTTCGCCATAAGCCTCTGGCCAGAGCCTGAGCAGGCAGAAATTGCTGCCCGCCTGAGCCTGGAGTCCGAGCCGCTGACCAAACTCCTTGAGGAGAACGCCTATCGCGAAACCCTCTGGCGTCAACGCGTGAACGAAGCCGCCCTGGCAAATCTGCTTGCCGCCGCGCGTGGCGCAGATCTGGAGCAGCTCGCAGCCAACTTCAACGTCAGCCGTCTGGTGATTCAGCAGGGTAATTCGAGCGCTACAGCCACCGCCGCACCGGTTATGGAGGGCGACGACAGCTTGCGCGAACGTGCGCAGATGGCATGGGAAGGTTTGAGCACTGCCGGGCCACGAAACAGCTACATTTTTCACGCCCGGGGTGCTGACGGTCGGGTGGCCGACGCCACAGCGGAAAGCCCGTCACCGGCTGTCGCGGTGGTGACCGTCCAAGGCATCGCCGGCGACGGCCACGTCGACGAATCGCTGCTGGACATCGTCGCCGCCTACCTCAGCGACGACGATCGCCGTCCTGTCGCGGACCGTCTGACGGTCCAGAGCGCCGAGATCATCAAATACCAGGTCACCGCTGCAATTTATCTGCTCACCAGCGGCCCGGAGTCCGAGCCTATCCTGGCCGCAGCCGAGCAGCGGCTCATTGCCTATGTTCACCAGCGGCGTCGTTTGGGGATGGAAGTTTCCGAATCTGCAATCCACGCCGCGCTGCATGTTGAAGGCGTGCGAAAGGTCGAGCTGGATGATTGGGTCAACATCACAGCGACAGCCTACCAGGCGCCCTATTGCACCGCGGTCAACCTCTCGCAGGGGGTCGAATAATGACCGAGGCTCCGCTGCTGCCACGCAATTCAAAACAGCTGGAGAGACTGGGCGTGCAGGCGCTGGCGCAGATCCAGCGCGTGCCCATCCCTCTGCGCCACCTGGGCAATCCTGACACCTGCCCAGCCGACCTGCTGCCCTATCTGGCTTGGGCCTTTTCAGTGGACAGGTGGGACAGCAAGTGGCCAGAAGACACAAAGCGCGCGGCCATCCGTGCGGCGTACTTCATCCACTCCCGAAAGGGCACGATCGGCGCATTGCGGCGGGTGGTCGAGCCGTTGGGATACCTGATCGAGGTGTTGGAGTGGTGGCAGACCCTACCGGAAGGCGTACCCGGCACCTTCGCGCTGAAGGTTGGCGTGCTGGACACCGGCATCACCGAAGAGATGTACCAGGAACTCACCTGGCTGATCGACGACGCGAGGCCGCTCACCCGCCACCTGACCGGGCTCGCGATCAGCCTGGCGAGCAGTGGCGGCTTTTACATGGGTGCCTGCGTTTACGACGGTGACGAAATCGATGTGTACCCACCGCCGGCGCACGACATAAACGTCGGTGGCAGTTTCGGGATCGGCGGGCGCCAAACCTCAATTGATGCATTGGAAGTTTTCGGATGATTGATCAGACCTCTCAGTTCTTTGCGATCCTCACCAACGTAGGTGCCGCCAAGCAAGCGAACGCAGACGCGCTGGGCGTGGCGTGGACGATCTCAAAAATGGGGGTGGGAGATGCCAACGGCGCGGATCCCGTGCCTGATCCAGCCCAGACACAGCTCATTAACGAACAGCGCCGCGCACCGCTTAATCAACTCCGGGTGGACGATTCCAACAGCGCGATCATCATCGCCGAACAGGTCATACCGGCAGAGGTCGGCGGCTGGTGGATTCGAGAGATCGGGCTGTATGACGCAGATGATGACCTGGTGGCCATCGCCAACTGCGCGCCCTCTTTCAAGCCTCTGCTTGCGCAGGGCTCGGGCCGCACGCAGATAGTCCGGATCAACCTGCTGGTCAGTAATGCCAGCAACATCGAGCTGAAAATCGACCCCAGTGTGGTGTTGGCCTCGCGCGATTACGTCGACCGGATTCGCCTGGGCATTCTTGGAGAGCTTGCAACTCGGATCATCAACGTCAATAAGTCCAGAGCTCTAACCACCAAAGAGATGGGGCTTGTGCTGATCGACGCATCGGCTGCCGATCTCGTGGTGCAGCTGCCCTACGCCAATTCCAAGCTGGGCACGCGAGATGTGGTCGTTCGCCGGACGGATAATCAGGGCACGCGCCTGGTCATCAAAGCGGGAGGCACAGACCGGCTCAAATTCCACACCCACCTGAACCCGGACGGCTATCCGTTTTTGGTGCTCATGGGCGCGGGCGACTGGTGGCACCTGCGCAGCGATGCCAAGGGAAGCTGGTGGCCGATCGGCCGGTATGACTCAACACCCCTTGGGCGGCCGGTGATGGAAACCACCGTTGAGTTTCCACCCGGTGGCTATGGCGCGCCAAATGGTCCACTGCTGGTACGCGCTGAATGGCCGTGGCTATGGGACCACGCGCAGACGTCCGCAATGACGGTATCCGAAGCCGCCCGTGCCGGGAACGAAGGTGGCTGGACGATCGGCGATGGCAAGGTCACTTTCAGAGCCCCCGAAATACGCGGCGAAATGCTACGTGTCCTCGACGAAAGCCGTGGGGTGGACGGCTCGCGGCTCGCGGGGTCATGGCAGGACGGCACATGGATCCGGACGACAGCTCAGGAATGGAGTGGCTCAGATCTTTCCGAGGGTGTTTTTGCGATTGGCACTGCGTTCGCAAGTGACGACGGTCGTATCAGCAACGGGGGACCAGGAGGACAAATGCCGCCGGGCGCCCGCCCTCCGTCGGGCGCCACTGACTTTGACCCCACGGTTACAGATAACACGATCAGAGGCAGTGCCGGCTTGGACACCGTAAACCCGGTGAACAACTGGATACGATTCAGACCGCGCAACATTGCCTATCCAGCCCGCCTCAAAATGATCTGAGAACTGAACATGGCTATCTACTTGATTGAAGAAACAACAATGATGGTCGGGCCGGTCGAATGCGCCGTTGTTCCTGGAATGGGCGTCCAGCTGCCTGGCAATGCACGGAAGCTTGAAGCCGTGTTGCCCGATCCCGCGCCCGGCAAGGTCTGGGTGTGGCGCAACGAGTCAGCACAACAAGTGCCCGATCAGCGCGGTACGGTGTATCACACCGAGAACGGCGCCAGGCTCGAATGGACCATGCCCGGGGAGCTGCCCCCCATCTACACCCGCATAACATGGCCTGGCCCGCACCACGTCTGGCAGAACGATCACTGGCAGTTGGATGCACAGGCGAAGACTGCCGCCGAAACACAGCAGGCGTTGGCCGTTGTCGACGAGCTATTGGGCAAAGCCGCAATCCGAATCGCGCCGCTTGAGGATGCGGTTGAGTTAGGCAGGGCTACTGCGCAGGAAAAAGCCGCGCTGTTGCAGTGGAGGGGCTATCGCGTGGATCTCAACCGCATTGAAGATCAGGAGGGTTTCCCGTCAGACATCCAATGGCCGGCCCCGCCCGAAACCCGCCATTCCAGGTGAAGAAAGAGGACGGCCAGCCCAGGTGTTCGAGCACCTGAGCTGACCGCCAGTCCGCAGCACTAACCTGCAAACCAGCCAAGGCCCTCTGCTCACGCGCGAGCGACAGGGAGCCTATCAGATGCCAAAGGTTTGCCTAGATGATTGAAATACGCTGTGGCCAATGCGCCCGTAAGCTCGCTGCGGCCAGCGGCTTCACCGAACTGCAAATCAAGTGTCCGCGCTGTCGGACGCTTAATCACCTGAAGGCCCCGAGCCTCCTGCCAGAACGCCCTGAGCATCCCACCACTGGAATACCCGGATGCCCACCATTGGAAGCCTGTTCGCAGGCATAGGAGGTTTTGACCTTGGATTCGAAAACGCAGGTTTCACAACCGCCTGGCAAGTTGAACTCAACCCCGTTAACCGGGCTGTCCTTGCCGATCGATTTCCCCACGCACAACGATTCGACGACGTGCGCCAATGCGGCGCGCACAACCTCACCCCTGTCGATGTCGTCACCGGCGGGTTTCCGTGCCAGGACATCAGCCTCGCCGGCGCCCGATCCACCAACAAAGACAAACGCGGCCTGCGTGGTGAGCGCAGCGGCTTATTCTGGGAAGTCATACGCATCCTCAAGGAAATACAACCCCGCTGGGTGGTGCTTGAGAATGTCGTTAACCTGCTCGCTGTCAACGATAGCGAAGACTTTGAGACGGTCATCGGGGCCCTTGCGGACTGCGGGTATGTGGGACTCTGGCGAGTGCTTAATGCTCAGTATTTCGGAGTCCCCCAGCAGCGTCGCCGCCTATTCCTGGTCGGAGGTCGTGGACGCATGCCCCCCATGGAGCTCTTGGCTGACGCCGCGCCAGTGGACGCAATATCTCCAGCGTCTAGCGCGACACCCTGGCCAGTGCCGGCGGATGCCTGGGCTGCCAATACTCTCCTGGCAAACAAAGCCGGATCACAGATCGCTCTGGGCTGTACCACTTTCGTCGCTGAACCGAACCGATGGGATCAGATGGTTGAGCGGCAGCGAGCGTCTGACGATGATGGGCTTTGCCTCGGACTGGATGCGGCCAACCTTGCAGAAGCTTTCAGTGCCGGAAACGCCGTCGTGCCGCAAATCGCGGAGTGGATTGCAAGAAAGCTGATGAACGTGGAACGGCTCTGACTTCGGGCGTAGGGGCCGCCACTTGTAATCCCAACCGCTACAACACTGCCCGCTCGCGAAGCCGTCGCGCGCGCGGCAGCCTGTGCACAGTCTTTCAACTACAGCACAGGCACTCTTCATGCCCGATTATCTTCATGGTGTGCGGGTCATCGAGCTCAACGATGGCACCCGCCCTATTCGCACTATCCCCACCGCAGTCATTGGCATGGTTTGCACCGCTGAAGATGCGGACGAAACGGTGTTTCCCCTGGACACTCCGGTCCTGATCACCAACGTGCAAACCGCTGTCGGCAAGGCGGGCGTCAAGGGCACGCTTGCGAGCAGCCTGCAGGCCATCGCTGATCAGACCAAGCCGTACACCATCGTGGTTCGAGTCGCGGAAGGCGCTGACGATGCGGCCACCACCAGCGCGCTGATCGGGACTACCACTGCTACGGGCCAATACACAGGCATGAAAGCGCTACTCGCGGCCAAAGCACGCGTTGGTATGACCCCACGCATCCTCGGTGTACCAGGTCTGGATAGCTTGCCGGTTGCCACCGCTTTGGCCTCGATCGCTAAAGACCTGCGTGCATTTGCTTACGTGGGCGCGTGGGAGTGCAAGAACAAGGAAGAGGTGGTCGCCTACCGGGATAATTTCGGCGCGCGTGAACTGATGGTGATCTGGCCGGAATTCCAAAGCTGGGACACCGTTGCGAACCAGACCACCACCGCCCCGGCGGTCGCACGTGCACTGGGGCTGCGCGCCAAGATCGATCAGGACACCGGCTGGCACAAGACCCTGTCCAACGTCGCGGTCAATGGCGTCACCGGCATAAGCGCTGACGTGTTTTGGGATCTGCAGAACCCGGCCACTGACGCCAATTACCTCAACAGCAACGAGGTCACCACCCTGATCAACGAGGGCGGGTATCGCTTTTGGGGCAGTCGCACCACCAGCGAAGACCCTCTGTTCGCCTTCGAGAACTACACCCGGACGGCGCAGATCCTCGCAGACACCATGGCCGAGGCGCATATGTGGGCGGTGGACAAGCCGATGAATCCGTCGCTGGTGCGCGACATCATCGAAGGCATCAACGCCAAGTTTCGAGAACTGGTTGCACAGGGCTACCTCATTGGCGGCAGTTGCTGGTACCCGGAGGACATCAACGACAAGGACACCCTCAAGGCCGGCAAGCTATGGATCGATTACGACTACACCCCAGTGCCGCCGCTGGAGGACCTGACCCTGCGCCAGCGCATCACTGACCGTTACCTGGTCGACTTCGCGAGCCGCATCAACAGCTAAATTGCAGCCGCTGCGGCGGCTGACAAACCCGCGCCATCCGCAAAGAGATTCCTGACATGGCCATGCCACGCAAACTCAAAAACATGAATTTATTCAACGACGCGAGCTGTTATCTGGGCGTCGTCAAATCCGTCACCCTGCCGCCTTTGGGCCGCAAGATGGAAGGCTATCGCGGCGGCGGTATGAACGGCCCGGTGAAAGCCGACTTGGGGTTTTCCGACGACGGCATCCAGTTCGAGTGGAAGACGGGCGGGATTGATCTGATCGCGCTGCGTCAGTTTGGCGCCATCAACGCATCGGCCGTCCCGCTGCGTTTCTCCGGGTCGTTCCAGCAGGACGACACGGGGGAGATCAGCGCCGTTGAAGTAGTGATGCGCGGCCGTCACGAAACCATCGAAATGGGCGATGCCCAGCCCGGGGAAGACACCGAACATAGCATCACCACCACCTGCACATACTACAAGCTGACGGTCGACAACGAAGAGATCATCGAGATCGATCTGCTGAACTTCATCGAAAAGATCAACGGCGTCGACATGCTGGAAAAACAGCGCAAGGCCATCGGCCTTTAACCGAGCGCCCCCGTTCAAAACCTACTGATCCGAGATCACCAGGAGCAACTGATGCAAAACAACGACACCGATAAAACCCTGGTGGCTGCCGACGACAACACCGTTGCCCTCGACACACCCATCAAACGCGGCAGTTCAGAGATCACAAGCATCACCTTGCGCAAACCTGCCTCCGGTGAGCTGCGAGGCGTGCAGTTGGTCGAGCTACTGAACATGGACGTGACCAGCCTGATCAAGGTGATTCCACGTATCAGCAGCCCTGCCCTCACCGCGCCGGAAGCGTCAGGCATGGATCCCGCCGACCTGTTGGCCATCGGAAGTAAGGTCGCTGGTTTTTTGTTGCAGAAGTCGGTGAAGACGGATGCATCCCTCGTTGCGTAGAGGACGCAATGGCTGACCTGGCCATTGTCTTTCACTGGGCTCCCTCCGACATGGATCAGTTGGGGCTTCAAGATCTGATGGACTGGCGTGAGCGCGCCAGGGTGCGGAGCTCCACCGATGGCAAATGATCTGAAACTGCGGGTGTTGCTCAACGCCATCGACCAAGCCACCAAGCCCCTTCGCGCTATCCAGCGACAGTCAACCGAGGCAGGGCAGGCTCTCAAGGCGGCACGCGAGAAGCTGAAAAACCTCAACGATACGCAGAAGCAGATCAGCGGGTTTCGCGAGTTGAAACAGGGCTTGGGCGCCACCAGGGCCGCTTTGGAAAAAGCCCGTTCGCACACCCAGCAGCTGGGGCGTGCGCTGGCTCAGACCCAAAATCCTACACGCGCGATGACGCGAGAATTCGAGCAGGCAAAACGCGCGCTGCAGCAGCTCAGGGGGCAGGAAACGGCTCAAACCCTCCAGCTCCAACAGATGCGTCAGAAGCTGCAGGCTGCCGGCATATCAACGCGGACGCTGAACGAGCAACAGCGGCAGCTGCGCCAGGGCATCAGCGGCGCCAACCGACAAATGGATGCGCAACGCCGACGCCTCGAAACACTGACACGTCAGCAGCAACAACTGACCCGCGCGAGCCAAGCCTATCAACGGCAACGACAAGCCGCTGGCGATCTGGCCGGCAAGGGAGCGGCTGCGGTGGCCGGTGGAGCCGGTGCGTTGTATGCCGGCGCGCGCATGATGACGCCGGGCGTGGAATTCGATGCCAGCATGAGCCGCGTTCAGGCAATCACCCGGCTCGACAAGAGCGATCCGGACAAGGCAAAGCAACTTGAAGGGCTGCGCAACCAGGCTCGAAGACTGGGCGGCTCGACAACGTTTACAGCCGGACAGGCGGCCGACGCCCAAGGCTACCTGGGCATGGCGGGTTTTGATCCTAAGGCCATCAAGGCTGCAATGCCCGGCATGCTCGATCTCGCTGCCGCTGGCGGCGCTGACTTGGCGCAAACCGCCGATATTGCCTCGAACATCATGTCCGGATTGGGCATGACAGCTGACCAGATGGACAAATTGGGCGACGTGCTAGTGGGCACGTTCACGCGCTCCAATACCAACTTGCAAATGCTTGGCGACACTATGAAGTACGCCGCACCTATGGCGAAAACCTACGGCGTGGAACTCGAAGTCGCGGCCGCCATGGCCGGTAAGTTGGGTGATGCAGGCCTTCAGGGCAGCATGGGCGGTACAGCGCTCAGCTCGATCATGAACCGCTTGGCTGCGCCGCCCAAATCAGCGCAGAAAGCCCTCGCGCAGCTGAAGATAAAAACCGCTGATGCCAACGGCAACCTGCGACAGATGCCCGATATCCTCAAGGAGATCTACGACAAAACCAAAAGCCTTGGCACTGCGCAAAAAGGTGGCCTGTTCAAAGCGATCGCCGGCGAAGAGGCAGTCAAGGGCATGGCTCAACTGGTCGAACAAGCCGGCATAGGTGAGCTTCAGAAACTCATTGCCACGTTGCGCCAAACCCAGGGTGAAGCAGGCAAGACTTCTCGGGTCATGGCTGACAATCTGAAGGGTGACCTGACGACGCTCAGCAGCGCTTGGCAGGACCTGGGCATCGAGCTGGAAGAACAACAGGACGGGCCGTTACGGTCGTTGGCGCAGACGATTACCGACATCATTCGCGGCGTAAAAAGCTGGGCAGCTGAAAACCCTAAACTCGCTGCTGGGCTGGTCAAGACTGTTGCGATCATCGCCGCGCTGGCAGTGGGCGTTGGCGGGCTACTACTGAGCGTCGCCAGTGCAATGCTGCCCTTCATTGCCCTGCGCCTCGCATTCGCTCAACTGGGGATCAAGTTGCCGGGATTGATCGGCATCTTGTTGAACCTTGGTAAAACAGTCCTCCCGTTTGTTGGCCAGGCTTTGTTGTGGCTGGGACGCGCACTAATGCTGAACCCCATCGGTCTGGCGATCACCGCCATCGCGGCAGCTGCCTATCTGATCTATCAAAACTGGGACGCCGTCAAAGCCTATTTCACCGAGGCGTGGGCGGAAATAAAGGCCGGTTTCGATGGCGGCGTCGGCGGCATCATCGCCACCCTGGTCAACTTCAGCCCGCTCGGCCTGATTTACCAAGCCTTCGCCGGGGTGCTGAGTTACTTGGGCGTTGAGCTGCCGGGCCGGTTCACCGAGTTCGGCGGCATGATCGTGAGCGGCCTGGTCAACGGCCTGATGGCGGGCATGGGTCAGATCAAGGGCGCTATCACCTCAATCGGTGACTCAACGATTGGCTGGTTCAAAGAAAAGCTCGGTATCCACAGCCCCTCCCGAGTGTTTGCCGAGCTGGGCGGTTTCACCACTGCTGGCCTGACTCAAGGGCTTGAAGCCGGCACCAAGGGGCCACTCAATGCAGTTTTAAGCATGGGCAAGCAACTGACGGCCGCGGGCACGCTTGCGCTCGGAGCGGTGGCCATGCCAGCGCTGGCGGTCGATGAAGGGGCGCCCATCACCGCTGCCGGTTCGTCGGCCCACGACAGCCACGACAATTACGAAATAAACATCCACCCCGCCCCCGGCATGGACGCGCAGGCAATCGCGCGTGCAGTGCGTGCCGAGCTGGCTCGCATTCAAAGCGAAAAAGCTGCCCGTCAGCGCAGCAAGCTGTCTGATCTGGAGTAACAACCATGATGCTTGCCCTCGGCATGTTCGTCTTCAGCCTGTCCACAGCGGCCTACCAGGAACTGCAACGTCAGACCGACTGGCGCCATCCCAGCAGTAGCCGGGTGGGTGCCGCGCCCGCGCGCCAGTTCGTCGGCCGCGGCGATGACTCCATCACCCTTCCGGGCGTCATCCTGCCGGAGCTTGCGGGCAGCTTCCTCAGCCTCGACGCCTTGCGGCTGATGGCCAACACAGGCAAAGCCTGGCCGATGGTTGAGGGCAGCGGGCGCATTTATGGGCTGTGGATCATCGAAAGCCTCAGCGAAACCAAAACCCTGTTCTTTCGTGACGGCACCCCGCGTCGTATTGAATTCACGCTCAACCTCAAGCGCATTGATGACGACCGGATTGATCTCTTGGGCGCAGCCACCAGCGTGGGTGCCAACGTTTTGCGGGGCATATTGTGATTGAGGCCGCGGTGTCCAAGGTGACCGGCTACCTGCAAGGCGCCGCTGAGCGCTGCAGGCGAGATGCTGCTTATCCGGTCGCGGCTTTCCGCCTGACCGTGGAAGGCGCCGATATCGCCAATCTGATCAGCCCGCGACTCATGAGCCTGGCCCTGACAGACAACCGCGGAGTGGAGGCCGACCAGTTGAGCATCACTCTGAGCGATCACGACGGCCTATTGACCATCCCACCCAAGGGCGCGGTGCTCCGGCTTTGGCTGGGCTGGAGTGATACAGGCTTGGTGGACAAGGGCACCTACACGGTCGATGAAACCGAACACAGCGGACCGCCCGACGTGCTGAGCATCCGAGCGCGATCGGCAGATCTGCGCGCCGGCTTGAAGACCAAACGTGAGCGCAGCTGGAGCAATACGACGTTGGGGGAAATACTTGGCGAAATCGCCAATGGCAACAAGCTAACCGCCAACATCGCGGCAGCGCTCGCCAGCGCCCCCATCCTGCAGCTCGACCAGGCCAACGAGTCGGACGCCAACCTGCTTAGCCGCCTGGGCGAGGAGTTCGACGCCGTAACGAGCGTCAAGGCCGGGTGCTTGCTGTGTCTGCCGGCAGGCGGCGGCAAGACCGCCAGCGGCCTGGCGCTGCCACACATCACCCTTACACGAGCGGACGGCGATCAGCACCGCTACCTTCAGGCAGACCGTGACGCGTACGACGGCGTGCGGGCTTACTTCTACGACGTCAACAGCGCGAAGAAGCAAGAGGCCATTGCCGGCGCCGGCGATAACCTGAAAGACCTGCGCCACACCTACAGCGATCGCCAATCCGCCTTACGCGCGGCACGGGCCGAATTCAACCGGTTACAACGCGGCAGTGCGACGTTGAGTTACACCCTCGCCCTGGGCAGACCGGAGCTGATCCCCGAACTGACTTACACGCTGCAGGGCGTGAAGCCAGAGATCGACGACATCATCTGGTACGGGGGCAACGTGCAGCATAGCCTCAGCGCTGACAGTGGCTACACCGTTAGCCTGGAGCTGGAAAGTAAACTGCCCGAGAACACGCTTGAGGATCTGGTCGAAGAAACGCCAGGTGATTACACGGGGGTCATTGCGTACTACCGCGATCAGAAAACCGGGAAGGAAAAGTCAGTGACTGCGGGGGATCAGGCGAAGCCGAAGCGGCTGCGCTATCTATATGCGGGAGAATTAACTGCGAAACGATCCGTGGGTCGAGAGTTTCAAAAAATGAGGCATTAGTTCTTACGCAGGTGCAGATTTAGCCTTCGCAATCTTGGATATCTTTGCCTTCTTAGCAGGTCTCCGGTCCTTAGGATCGAACCCAAGTATGACCCCAATATGCTTTACCTTGAAAGAAGCACCAGATCTTTCATGCTTATGGACACTATAAAAAACAAAGCGTGGCCTATCGATGCAATCGAATTCAGCGTACTCCTCAAGACCTTTAGAAGCTAAATGTGCCCTCCAAGCAGAAATAACACTTGCAGCATCATTTGTCTTGATATATATGAGCATACCACCACAATCTTGATTAACGTCACCTGTTGTATAACGTGTTGTTAGCTGCTGAAACCCTTGATAAAGATAGTCATAACCTGAATGGATTTTAGCCTCACCAATCCACAAGAAACCTTCTTTCTTACCTCGCACAACTAAATCAGAGTGCCCCCCAATTTTCTCATCGTGAGTGGCGGCGTAGCCTATAAGCTTCAAGCCTCGCTTTATTTCTGAGGTCAGCCTATCTTCACCATCCAACTTTAAAAGTTCCGGACTCTCCTGAAACCCAGACAAGACTGAATCGATATCTCTATATAAAACACTAATAAAATCCTCATAAGTTCTAGCGAGTAAGCGGTCAAAAAAAATGCTAACGCCAGGGACAAGAGAACCTAAAGCCCTTAACTGCGCAACCGTGAAATCCTCAAGAGCAATGTCGGTCATTCGTGCCTACCTTCCATCACCGCTCGGCTGGGTACAAAATAAGGATAAACCTTTTGCTCATAATTAGTGACTTCAACCCCATCCTCAGGATGCATCAGTCTATTGGTTCGCTGCGCTTCCTCTAAATATCCAGGGTCAAGCTCAAACACTTCGTCGTCAATAATCAACTCAAATCTAACATCAAGCAACGAGACTGCAGCACCAGCCAAATACTGCGTCATTTGCAGCACAAGTAAAGAGTCGTCACTTCCAACTATTTTGGCCAGCTTAGTAAATGTCAAATGCGCTATATCATTGTGAGAGTAGACGTAATCAACCAGACGCAGGCATGCACCCCGCAGAGGCTCTGAAGGGTGATCGCCAGTTATCCGACTTATGACCACGTCTTTTTTCATGAAAAATAAACTCTAAAGAACTTTCCCCATTACAAAATCATAATCTTCAACAGATGAGCAGTTTAGCACATGCAATACATCCACAATTGGATTATTTGAATTTGCAATTGAAAAGTGTGCCGGGATGCTTATCTCCGGCTCACCATTACCGGCCGGAGATGGCCAATGCTTGGAGATAGAGTACGCATTCAAATCAACTACTGCTACAGTGCCACCGTGATGATAAGGATCCTGCCTTACATCACGACTTTTGTGTCGCATTTTCTCTCTATAGATCCCTGCTGCATCTGTCACGTGCCCGAGTTCTCCCACAACACCATCACCGCTGTCATACAACTTTTTAATCGCAGGGTAGAAATTAACAGGCGAGGCTAAAATATCTACGACGCCGATCTTTTTAACCGCGAATTGGGAAACCATACGTTCAATCCAACGCAGACGTTTGGCGATCTCATCGGAGTTAAATTTTTTCAGACCGTCGATTCTTATTTCAATTCGACCTTGCTCCGGCAGCAAAGCAACCACATCATATAATTGAATGGGCTTACGCCGAATACCGATTAGCTCGTCAAATCTCCCAAAGTCTTTCATCGCATCGTCACCCAATGAGTCACCAGGAATTTGTTCTCGCTCGGTGACGTATTGCCTAGAGCACAGCATGAAGTTCGCCCGATCTTTCTCATCCCATTGCGCAACACATTGTACTTTCAACGGCGCCTTTAAAAGATCGGTAGGGGAAAGGGGAAGAGGAAAATCGCTCGAATAAACTGTCGCCTGCACTACAAAACCGTTACTCATAGCGTTTAGCAATGAGCTGACATCAGCCTCATCAACTTCATAAACCTTGACCACTTTATCGCAGTACAGAGTTATGTCGTCATGAGCAAGAGCGAGCGCATCGGAATATGAAACTTTCGTAAGCTTATTTTTTAAATGCGGGGCGATTTTTGCTATAGTTTGCTGCCAACCTGTTGAAACTGGCAAGTTAAGATTTTTTAGAGCATTACGAAAACTTTTAAAAGAAACATCTCGAACCTGAAGAGCGTCGATATAAGATAGCGGATTTTTCATTAGATCCTCATTATTCTTAATAGGCAGTTTTTCTTACGTAACCAAGATCTTCCTATCTATATTTCTTCAGGTATAGATACAACACTATTTTTATGCCGAGAGTTCTTAGACCAAGGAAATGGGAAAAATCCGTACATCGCCAGACCGAAACATTCGTCTCTAACGGGGCGTGTATACAGCCACAGTGCTTTAGAATAGAACTCGTCATGCCTAATATCCTTATGTAAGCAAATAGAGTGCGGTCGCAGGCGCCGGTCTGAGAGCGAGAGACGAAGGATTTTTTACGGCGTTCCTCACCCTGAGTTCCCAATAGGCACAGATTAAGCTGGCGGATTGATATCGGCAAGGGCCGCAGTCAACTCTGCGACGCGCTGCTCAATATCCCGTACCCGCTTCTTCTCCTCAGCAACGCGTTGCACGTCTCGCTGATCGTCCTCACCCAGCTCTCGAAACACAGATAAAACCGATTTTTCTCGCGAGCTTTTTCCGGCGTCACCGAAGGATATTTCCTCTCCTGCCCGATGAATTGAGCCCGCACCCGTCAGCAGCCAGTCAAGGGAGATCCCGTTTTCCTCCGCGACGTCTACACATAATGAGTAAGGCACGGAGTTCCTAGATCGCCAATTACCCATCGTCTGGCGATTGGTCCCAGTACGCTCACACAGCTGCGAATCGTTCGTTACGCCCAACGCTATTTGGAGACGATCCAAAACTTCAGCTGCACTTTTTTTACCCAATTTGGGGAAACTCCTATTGACTTACCCATTTTGGGTAACTACGCTACACGCAATGAGTACATCTTAACCAAGTAGGAACACTGCAACCATGAGTCAAGCCATGGAAAAGCGCCACATCCAAGCTCGACTGATCGAACACGGCAGCAATTTTCGTCAGTTCGCCATCAGTCATGGCTATGAACCGCGCACGGTTACTCAGGTGGTGCAGCGCTGGGCAGGTCACGACACGTTGCCGCGTGGGCGACTGTCGTTTCGCATCTTGAGGGATCTGTCGAGGTTGATCGGTACCGAAGTCCTCCCAGGAATCCTTACGGAGAACGCCGATGCTCAGCCGCCAGCCGAGACTGCTTGAATAACTGTAGAGGCGGTGACGCCAAGGAGGTAACAGAAAATGAAGCGATCCATTCTAACCAGCAAAAGGCAGGTAATGAGCGCTGTGATTTGCAGCTATCCCGGTGGACGGGAATGCGCCGCCGCCCGTCTCGGCTATCCGCTCAAAAAATTCGATAACCACGTCTATGAAAACGCAGGCGGCCGTCCGTTGAGTGACGACCAGGTGCACCTGTTGGAGCAAGACGCTGGCACGACCTACTTCCCTGAATACGTCGCGGCGATGTACGGCGGCATGTACGTACCGTTAGCCAAAGCCGAAGAACTCGACAACGTCGAGCTGTACAGCCTCTCGGTTAATGCCGCAGCGAAACGTGGAGTCGTCGATCAGTTTATTGCCAAGGCTCTGGAGGATGGAGCGATTGACCGAGGCGAAGCTGACGTGATTCTCGCGGCACTCACCCGCTACATAGCGGCGCGCCAGTCAGAAGTGCTCGCGACCATCCAGTTGCACAGTCGCACTAGTGACCAGAATTAATCCACTCAACACACCCTTGGAGCCATATCTCATGACGAGTCTTTTAAACGAACGCCGCGAAGTTATCAGCGATTTGATCTCAGTTGCCGAGAACGCTTTTGGGGATCTCAAGCAAGCTCTAGAAATCGCGCAGAACGATGAGGATTTAGCCAACGTCCGTTTCGCCATTGGGCAATCGGTGTTCCCCCTCAATTTGGCTCACGAGGCGCTAAAACAATGATGAACCGTCCAGTGAACATAACTGCAGTAGCCGCTCTGCCCAACGATTCCGCGGGCAGCAGCGCGACAGAGAACCTGGACTTGTTCCCGAAGGGCTGATCATGAGCACCTACAAACTCGTTTGCCCACATTGCCACGGCCGCATGCGTATCCGCACCAGCGAAGGCACGCACATTTTCCTGCGGGTGGCCTACCTGCAATGCACAAACGAGGCGTGCGGCTGGTCAGTGCGTGCCGAGTTCGAGATGACTCACGAGATGAGCCCGAGCGGTATGGCAAACCCTACCGTCAAGCTGCCGATCGCCGACGTGGCCCTGCGGCGGGCGGCGATGCGAACCGCTAATGATCAACCGGACTTGTTAGACCAGATGGATATGGAGATGGCACACGTATGAACACCCTACCCCTCACGATGAACCCGACCAGTGACTACCGCAGCGCGATGCAACAGGCTGCCGTGGCCTATTTGTACCGCCACCGCTGCGAGCACCTGGCCGGCGACGCCCAGCTCATGAGCAACTGCGTTCGGTACCTGACGCTGTCACTGGAGGTGCCTCACTTTCTTGTGCAGCGCATCGCCGAGCTGGCTGTGATGGAGTTCGAGAGCATGACGTGCAATCGAATCACATCACTTGGCGTGGACCGGGCCAGCAGCCCGGACAAACAAACCGTCTGGCTGCTGGACACCTGCACACAGCAGCAGCATTTAGTACCAGCGCGCGTTTTACCCACACGCTTGCTTTCCACTCCCACCACCCTCTCGCACTAACCAAACCGCCCTGATCGATGCCCGTTTTGTATGGGTAGGGGGAAATTGCATCTGACTGGCAGCCGACATGAGCAAGATCACCATAAAACTTGAGCTGGACGAACAGCAGGCCAAGCATTACCTGCTGTGGCTGACCAGTCAGTACGAAGTCACCATGGCGGACGTTTGGTACTCAGACCGCTACAGGAACGTGCCGAGTGGAGAGCGCGCGCCACGGGTACTTGAGGACCTTCCTCACCTGGCAGGCATCTGCAGGACGCGCACCGAGCTGAAAAAGCAGCTCGTGGTTGTGGAGCAGTGCCAGTGATCCGCAGACCCATGGAGCATCAAATCCGCGCTGACGTGCTGCAGCGCATCGAATTCGATTACGGCCTTCAGCACATGGCCGGCACGAAGTACATGCGCAAGGGGACCTGCCCCCAGTGCAACCAGAAACGCCTGTTCTCGCGGCATGACGAACCATGGTTCATCCGCTGCGGCCGCGAAGAAAAGTGCCGTTATGTGGCTCCCGTCAAAGAGCTGTACCCCGACTTGTTTGACGACTGGAGCAAGCGCGCGCCAGCGACCAACGAGCAGCCCACCGCTAGCGCGAAGGCGTATCTGACGTTCGCCCGTGGCTTTCGCGTAGAGCTGATTGAGGGGTGGTACACCCAGGAAAGCTACTTTGACCGGGACTTGAATATCGGCTCGGCCACGGTTCGGTTTCCGCTTGAGCACGGCGGTTACTGGGAGCGCCTGATCGATCAGCCTTCACGCTTCGGCAAGAAGAAAGCTCGTTTTCAGCCACTCAAAAGCTACCGCGGGCACTGGTGGTGCCCGCCTTGCCTCGACCTTCTGGAAGTCACTGAGCTGTGGATCGTCGAGGGCATCTTCGACGCGATCGCACTTACTCAGAACGGTATCGCTGCCGTCGCCGCTTTGTCCTCGAATGCTTTTCCGGAGGAATCCCTCAAGGCGCTGAGCACCGCCCGGGGCGGCAAGACACCCAAGTTGGTGTGGGCACTGGATAACGAGCCAGGCGCTCACAAATACACACGCACCTGGGTAAAACGCGCCCGTGAGCTCGGCTACACCTGCGAAGCCGCGCAGATCCCGCAGCCGGACGCCCGCAAGGTGGACTGGAACGACCTGCATCAGCGCTGGGCGTTTATGGATGACGAACAGGCGCGGGCCGATCGGATCGACAAAGACCTGAAAGAAGCTCGGCACCAGGGCGCGCTGCTGATTGCCGAGAGCGCCAGCGACAAGGCCCTGCTGATGTACCAGTGGCGCGAACGGGAGGAGTTCCACTTCTGCTTCGACTCGCGGCTGTACTGGTGGAAATTGGATCTCGCGAAATTCAACAGCGCGAAGCAGGCGCTGGATGGCAGCGATCGCCAGGAAGACCAGTTGCTGAATGAAAAGGCAATCAGAGAGAAGGCGTTGCGCATGTCCGGCTGCGTCGTCGAGATCGCCAACTGCTACCCCAAAGCCCTCTATTTCCAACGCAACGAGATCACGGACGAGTCCTGGTACTTCTTCCGCGTCGACTTCCCCCACGACGGCGGCTCGGTCAAAAACACCTTCACCGGCGGCCAGGTGGCGGCCGCCAGCGAGTTTAAGAAACGACTTCTCGGCATGGGTGCCGGGGCCGTGTTCACCGGCAGTGGACAACAGTTGGACAAACTCATGAAAGATCAGCTCTTTGGCATCAAAACCGTATCGACCATCGACTACGTGGGCTACAGCAAGGAATACGGCTGTTACGTGTTCAACGATGTGGCGGTCCGCGAGGGCCAGGTGATCAAGATCAACGAGGAAGAGTTCTTCGAAATGGGCAAGTTGAAGCTCAAGACCTTGCAGAAGGGGGTGAAAATCGACCTGGAGAAAGACGGCAAGAAGTACGACCCGCAATGGCTGGATCTGCTGTGGCAATGCTTCGGTGGCCAAGGCATCGTCGCGCTGACGTTCTGGTTCGGGTCGCTGTTCGCCGAGCAGATCCGGAGCCGTTACCAGTCATACCCTTTCCTTGAGGCCACGGGCGAGGCCGGCGCGGGCAAGACGACCTTGCTCACGTTGCTGTGGAAGCTCTTCGGGCGTGATGGTTACGAGGGCTTCGACCCCTCCAAATCGACCAAGGCCGGCCGCAGTCGGTTGATGGGCCAGGTCTCCGGGATGCCGATCGTGCTGCTGGAGTCGGACCGAAGCGGCGAAGATAAGGCCCATGCCAAAACCTTCGAATGGGATGAACTCAAGGATTATTACGGCGGTGGCACGCTTGCAACCAAGGGCGTCAAAACCGCCGGCAACGAGACCTATGAGCCACCCTTTCGCGGCACGATCGCTATCAGCCAGAACGCCCCAGTGGTGGCCTCTGAGGCAATCATGACCCGAATCGTGAAGCTGCATTTCGTGCGGCCGAACGTAACACCGGAAAGCCGTGCGGCTGCAGACCTGCTCAACTCACTTGAAGGCTGCACGCTGAGCAACTTCGTGCTGCAGGCGGTGCGCAAGGAGCAGGAGGTGATGGAGCTGTTTGCGCAGCGGCTGCCGGGTTACGAGGCACGGCTTCGCAACCTGCATTCCCACTGTTTCGCATGCGAGTCGCCGTTCAAGGATGAGCAAAGCGACTGTGCTCATTGCGGAAACAAGCTTCGCGGTTATATCCGCGTTGAGCGGATCAACAAGAATCACGCACAGATGCTCGCCCTGCTCGATTGCCTTCGCATGGTGGTACCGCTCACCGAAACTCAGATCAGCCATACCCGGACTCAGATCATTCGCATGGCGATCGAGCGCCAGGCCTCGATCAGCTCGGATCATCCGGTCGTGGCGGAATTTTGGGAGGTTTACGAGTACCTGGAAGGCCTCGACGCAAACGGTCCTGTGGTCAATCACAGCAAGAAAGCCAACGTCATCGCCATCAACCTCAACGACTTCGTGAAGTGCGCCATCGAGCATCGTCAGAAAGTGGCCGATGTCGGTGACCTGCGCGAGCGTTTGAGGGACTCCCGCTCTCGCAAGCTGCTCGACGTCAACAAGGCAACCGACAGCGCGGTGCGTGCTTACCAAGCCCGGACCACCAGCGCAGTTACCGCCAAACAGCCGATTGTGAAGTGCTGGCACTTCCAGGCCTGACCGATCAACCGCCGGGCGCTGCAACGTCTGACACCACCCAAAGGAGAAGCACCATGCACGTACAAATCATCAACGGTGACGGGAAGAACGGGGAGACAGTCCGGCTCAAGCTTCTGAAAGGGCTGGGAGACTGGCTTGGCCAAAGCTGGCAAGCAGTCCATGCGGACGCCTATTGCGCCGCGAGCCTGATCGAGATTCTTGAGGTTCGAGCTTCAACCGAACGGGAAATCCTGGTGCTGGAATGCAGCCGGGCACAGATTCAGGCAGTGCTGGAGTGGCAGTCAGCGACTGAGGAGGTTGTCGAGCTTGAAGACGTGCTGCTGCACATGGTGCGCAAGCAAAACACAACGGGCGAAAGCCAGTAAGAAGGTGGTGTCGAGGGGCTGCAACCCCTCGACACCGACCACCCAAAGGAGAAGCACCATGCAAGTGAATCAACCCCAAGGCGGCAACGCAGAGGCTATCACAGCCCTCAAGCTCTCGGCCGGCCAAGGCCAGACCAGAGCGAGCAACTACGCCTCACGGACGGCCGACAAGTTCGTTCTACGGATGCCCGAGGGCCTGCGCTCTCGCATCGAAACCTTGGCATGTGAGCACCGTCGCAGCATGAACGCAGAAATGATCGTACGTCTTGAGCGCTCTTTCGTTGTTACCGATGTGGTAGCAGAGCAGGCGCTGCTGATCCGGCAGCTCAGCGCCCGGATCCATGAGCTGGAGCAGCAGCGGGAGGTGGCTCATGGTTGAGCTCTTCCATTTGTGCTGCAGCTCGGTCAGCTTCACCGACGTAGGGCAAACGGAGGCTTCAGCTCGGGCCGATCGGGGATGCAAGGAGCGTGAGTATGTCTGCTGATTTACATCGAGCGCCGTCGGACCTGATGCTGTCAATCCAGCAACTGATTGAGCAGCTACGGCGGCCGGCAGTTTCCTCAGAGAATGAACTGTGGACAGCACAAGACATCGCGGCCTACCTGAAGCTGTCGGCCTGCACAATCGAACGACGTGTCGTTGTTCAGCCGGGATTCCCGGCCAGCGTGCAGCCCTGCGCCACAGGCGCCAAAGCGGCTAAAAGATGGTTCGCCGGCGAGGTCATAATCTGGTTACGTCAGCACCGTGCAAAGCTGCCGCTCCAGAGACGATCAAAGCAAAGACCTTGAGGTAAAAGCCTGCGTACTCCGCAGGCTTTCTATTACCCCAAACGTTCCGCCAGTTCTGCAGCGGTGGCGTTGTAGTAGACCATCAGCGACTTCAAATCCTTATGGCCGGTGATGCGGGCCAGATCCAGCACATCGACTTTGCGGGCAAGCCTGGTAATGGCCTCGTGACGAGTGTCGTGGAAGGTGAGTCCATCGATTTTGAGCTCGTCTCTGATCCGACGAAACAACGTGTCGGCAGATCCAGACTCGAGTCTGAAAAGACGATCGTCGGGCCCCTTACCCCTGTAGAGCGGCTCTAAAAGCTCGCCCGCCCGCCTGCTCAGCGGAACGTTGCGGCTGGAACCGTTCTTCGTCTTCGGCAGACGTACGAACCGCTCTGGCAGCTTCACCCACTTCGCGGTCATGCCCAGGATCTCGCCCTGTCGCATCGCGGTTTCGATGGCGATGAGGAATGCGTATGCAAGCTCCTGGAGCATTGTGGTCGGTGGTTGGCCTTCGACGAACCCAAGCCGGTTTATCAAAGCGGTGATTTCGGATTGCGCGACACGGCGTTCGCGGTGAGGCATGTTGCTTGGGCGCCTGGTGTCTCTAACGGGATTGACGAGGCAGGCTTTCCATTCTGTCCTGGCAATTTCAAACACTGACGACAGCAGCGTCATCTCTCGCCGGACGGTCGACGTCTGAACGGTCTTCAGCCTCGAGTCTCGCCACTGGGCGATCTGATCGGATGTGATCGAGCTCATCAGCTCGCCTACCCACTCAAGCGATTTGTCGAAGTTGTCCAGCCGCAACGCCTCCCAGCGCTGGCCAGCTTTGGTTGGGGACACGTCGCGCTTATAACGGCGCAAGGCTTCCGATAGAGTCATCGCCACAGTCGAGCGGGATTTCCCGTTCTGAGAGGCAATTTCAACCTCTCGCGCAGTCGCCCAAGCCACCGCAGCGGCTTTGGTGTCGAACGTCTGGGAGTCCCGCACGCCCAGCTTGGCCACCTCTGCACGCCATCCACCGCTTCGCTTCCGATACGAGGCCATAACACCCTCCTGGCGTAAAAATGGCGTAAAGGCTATCACGTAGACGCCAAATGCTGCCGGAGGCTGTCCGCACTGAATACCTATCGGGGCCATTGAATACGGGGGTTGAACGGAAATTACCGAGATGGACATTTACTGTCGGAGGGCTCGCGTTGCCCCCTCGGGGCACCAAACAGCAACACCTTCAAGTGGTTACCTCACTTGAAGCACAAAAAAACCGGCCATGTTTGAGCCGGTTTTTTTGTGGGCGGGATTTGGTGGGTGCTATCATTCGACCGGGTGCTTCACACGGTGAAAACCATTGGCATACGGACTGACCCCTTCCCGGCTAAAGCCGGTCCTACTGCGACCTAGCACTTAGTGGGACAGTCAACATTCCAGATTCATGCAGCGCCAACCACATGATCAAGCGGTATCGCGACCTAACAACCCCAGCCGCAATACCCTCCCCTCAAAAGTCCTGCGAAGTCGGGCGCAGCACAATCTCGTTAATGTCCACATCACCCGGCTGCTCAATCGCGTAGGCAATTGCGCGGGCCACGGATTCGGCCGGGATCGCTTGCTTGTAGAATTCTTTGACCACGTCCGCGCTCGGCTGATGGCCGCTGCCCAGTTTCAGCTCGGAGTCCACCGCGCCGGGCTCGATGGTCGTGGTGCGGATCTTGCCGCCGACTTCGTGACGCACACCGTCGGAGATGGCGCGGACAGCATACTTGGTGCCGCTGTAGACGGAGCCGCCCGGGCTGAAGACTTTGATGCCCGCTACCGACGAGATATTGATGAAGTGGCCGGAGCCCTGAGCCTCGAACTTCGGCAGTGCAGCGGCGATGCCATAGAGGACGCCTTTGACGTTGATGTCGATCATGCGGTCCCATTCATCGACGCGCAGCTCGGACATGGGCGCGATGGCCATGAGGCCGGCGTTGTTGATCATGACGTCCACACGGCCGAAGTCGCGGACTGCGTTATCCACCAGCGCCGCTACCTCTTCTCGGCGGGTGACATCAACGGTGTAAGCCGATGCGTCGCCGCCCACAGCCTTGATGTCTTGGACGATGGCGTCCATGCGTTCCTGCCGACGCGCGCCGAGTACTACCTTGGCGCCGAGTTTTGCCAGATGCCGCGCAGTGGCTTCGCCCAGGCCGCTGCTTGCGCCGGTGATGACGACGACTTTGCCTTGAATGCCGTTGCTCATTTCGTTTCTCCAGAAGTGCAGGAAGTTGATGGAGGCCAGTTTGCGGTGGATATTCTGATCAGGAAATGGAAGTGTTCGGATTTGACAATTCCACTTTCTGGAACGCGAGCGAACGATGCTTAACCGAATGGAAATGCTGAGGATTTTTCTGGTGGCCGTGGACTCGCCGACGTTCAGGGAGGCCGCCACGCGCATTGGCACTTCGCCGCAAAAGGTCACCCGTGCGATCAAGGAACTGGAGCGCACCTTTGCCGAGCCCTTGTTCCATCGAAGTACACGGCAGGCTCAAGTCACGGCGTACGGAGCAGATGTCGCACGACAGGCGCGTGCGACCCTCGATCAGTTCGATCAACTGTTCGCCGCCCATGCAAAGGATCAAGTCACCGATATCGTCGGCCGAGTGGGCATCACAGCGCCACACTCGATCGGCAAGCTCTATCTGGCACGGTTTCTCAAACCGTTGCTGCAGGACCATCCCGGACTTCGAATCGAGTTGAGCCTGGATGACCAATTGACGGACGCCGTAGCGTCGCGGATCGACATCGGCATACGCATCGGCACCGTTCGGGACCGACGCTATATCGCGCGCGCCGTGGGGAGTGTGCCACTCAAGATTGTGGCGTCGCCCTTGTTGATCGCGAAGGTTGGCGGGCCTTCCACGCTCGAGGAACTCAAGCGTCTGCCTCTGTCGACGCTCATTGATCGCAATAACGGAAGGCCGTGGCCGTGGTTTCTCTTGGATGGTCAAAGCTATCTGCCGCCTTCGCCCGCTTTCAGTTGCGATGACCCGGAAACCGAACTCGAATTCGTCCTCGCAGGCGTGACATTCGCACAGATGCCGCACTTTCTGGCGGAGGCGTATCTGCGCGACGGCCGTCTGATCGAGGTATTACCCGATCAGGCGCCCCCGCCCATGGACCTCTCCGTTTACCGAACGCAGTCAGGACCGGTGCCGCCCAGGGTAAGGCTCGTCTACGATCACCTCATCCAGTGCCTGAGTGACCCACAGACGTTTCCCTGACAATCCCTCGACCACGACGGGTCACGCTGTACCCGCCGCAGCAGATGCGTGGGTCGTGGCCTCACATTCTCCGTATAACAAACGAACCGAAGACGACACCGCCCGGTCGAACGCTGCGGCACTCCCTCGGGCATTCGCTGATTACCCCCAGCGGGCCCCCTTACCGAAAACCACCGGTCTTCCATGTTCGAACACATTGACTTCAACTATCTGCTCGCCAATTACGGATATTGGGCCATCTTCATCGGTTGCCTGCTGGAAGGCGAAACCATCCTGATTCTGGGCGGCCTGGCGGCGCACCAGCACGTGCTGGAATGGCAGCAAGTGCTGATCTACGCCACCCTGGGCGGGATGCTTGGCGACCAGATTCTTTTCTGGACGGGCCGCCACTTCGGACCGCGCCTGCTGCCACGCTTACACCGCCAGCAAGCGACGATCGACCGCGTTTCAGACCTGATCAAGCGGTATCCCACTGCCTCGATTTTTGGGGTCCGATTCCTTTACGGCATGCGCCTGATCGGCCCGCTGGTCATCGGGGCGAGTCGCTTGTCCCCTGTGCGCTTTGCGCTGATCAACCTGCTCGGCGCCGCAGTCTGGGCGAGTCTCTTTCTGGCCGCCGGGTATTGGGCCGGGGGTTTTCTGGAGGAGATGCTGGGCAACCTGAAACCTTATCGCCTGCCGATTTTCATTGGCGTGATTGTAGTGGGCGCAGGCGTTGCGCTGTATCGGCATCGTCGTGCTAAAACCCGACCTGCCCGGCAAGCGGCCAAGCGGGCGAAAGACAAGCCGCCCTCCTCCGCGGCATAACGCTTCCCATCTGCGTCGCCCACCTCTATAACGGCAGACAAGCATATGTCGCAGAGGGGGTACTCGATGAACACACGCATCACCGCCGGTTTGCTGTTGAGCATGGTTAGCGTTGCGCAGGTCCAGGCGGCGGAGACGCCGTCGCGTCTGGACACCGTGATGCAAAAAGGCCAATTGGCCGTTTGCACCACGGGCGATTACAAGCCGTACACGTTTCTCAAGCCCGACGGCCAATATGAGGGCATCGACATTGAGCTGGCGCAGTCGCTGGCGAAGAGTCTGGGTGTGACGATCGAGTGGGTCCCGACGACCTGGAAAACGCTGATGCCCGACTTCACTGCGGGCAAATGCGACATGGCGGTGGGCGGAATTTCGGTCACGCTGGAGCGGCAGAAGAAGGCTGCGTTCAGCGACACGCTGGACATCGACGGCAAGGTGCCGCTGGTCCGTTGCGAAGACGAATCCAGGTACCAGACCGTGGAGCAGATCAACCAGCCAGGCGTGCGACTGATCGAACCTCAGGGCGGCACCAACGAAGCCTTCGCCCACGCTTACCTGCCCAATGCCAGCCTGTCATTCCATGACAACAAGACCATCTTTCAGCAGCTGCTGGACAAGAAGGCGGACGTGATGATCACCGACGCGTCCGAAGCCCTTTACCAACAGAAACGCATGCCCGGGCTGTGCACGGTCAATCCGTCGCACTACATGCAATACGGTGAAAAAGCCTACCTGCTGCCGCGAGACGACATCGCCTGGAAAGCCTACGTTGATCAATGGCTGCACCTGACCAAGGCAACCGGCGCCTACAAGAAAGTCGTGGGTGAATGGCTGGCAGTGCCGTCGGAGTAAGGAATGAAGATGACGCCCGTGAAAACTCGGCGCAGGACCCCAGCGCGTACATGAAAACGACCCGAACCATCACCCGCGCGTTTTGCGTCGAACTGCAGCAGGAGCTGTCCATCGTGGCGGCGAGGCGAGAATACTTTTCTCAAGAGCTGCCTCGGGCGCGCTTCAGTTTTCTGTGCTCGTCTGAGCCTTGCCGCGCCTCGGGCGTCAAGATCACCGGCGTTCGCTATGACGTGAAACCTCAGGAACATCCGACTTTTGTCGCCGCGCACTACCGGGCCAATCCGAACTACGAACATCACCCCGATTGCGAGTGGGTCGATCCCGAAGTGACGCTGCCGGCTGCAGACGAGACCGAGGCCGAGAGCGAGCTACGGAGGGTCAAGCGCAAGCTGGACGATTACATTGACGTGTTTGACCCCACAGTCAAAGAGCGTCCAAAGCAGACTGCAACCGCAGACAAGCCGGACACTAAGCCTCCTGAGTCAGCCAAGGACCCTTCGTCCTCGACGGACATCCTGAAGGCTAAACAGGACAAGCAGAACCGCACGAGCAATCTGGAGCGTCTGGTCGACAGCTTTCGTCAGGCTCAGGCGTCTTTGAGCAAAGAAGAGCTCGCGCTGCTCACCTTGCGCGTCCCGGGCCAGGGCGAGGTGTCATTGCGGGCTTATTTTCGCCACATCAAGTTCGCGCAGCTGAATGACGACCGTCGCGTCCTGTACGGCGGTGGGTTGGTCGAGCGGTACGGCATCGGCTTCAAATTTAAATTCTTCGACCGCCTGCAAGGCAAGCTGGTGACGCTCTACGTCTCACCCGCGCAAATGCAGGCTTATCGCTCCAGTCGCTACCTCAGTGAGCTGCTGAGCCATGCTGATGAGGTACGTTTCTTTACGGTCTTTGCGCTGGGCACACTCGTGGCCAGCCCATCCGGGAAAAGCGTCAGCGTGGAGATTGAAGACTTGCGCCACCTGGCCATCGTGCTCGGGCCGGCCAGGGATGGCGCAGATCCCGCTAAACCAGTTCTGGAAAGCTAAACCGACGCTTGATTCAGGTCGAAAAAAACCCGGTTGCTCTCGCGAGCAACCGGGTTTTTTTGACTTCATTCCGGAGGACTAAGGCGCTGCGTAAGTGACCAGCAACTCCTTAGTTACCTGAAAATCCAGCGACATCGCCACGCTCAATGCAGTGATCGTGAAGATGGAGAACACGAACAGCTTACGTGCCCAAACGGTATCGTCCTTGGCTTTGTAGCCGGTCCAGGCCATGTACAACCAGTACATGCCCATCGCCGCCGCAACGGCCAGGTAGTTGAGCCCGGCGTAGCCGCCGAAGGTCAGCATCAAGGTCGCCAGCAGAAACGCCAGGATGTAGATCAGGATATGCCGCTTGGCAACCCGAATCCCGCGCTTGACCGGCAGTACCGGAATCGAAGCGGCGCGATAGTCGTTGAAGCGGAAGATCGCAATTGCGTACGAATGAGGCATCTGCCACAGACTGAACATCACCAGCAATGTCAGCGCCGCAAGGTCAAAGGTGTTGCTGACCGCGACGTAACCAATCACCGGCGGCATTGCGCCTGAAAGGCTGCCCACCAACGTGCCATGCACCGACTTGCGCTTCAGGTACAGGCTGTAGAAGCCGACGTAGATCACGAAACCGATGACGGCAAACAGCGCCGCCAGGGCATTGGCCTGGGTGTACAGCAAGCCGACACCGAGAATGCCCAGCACCGTGGCGTAAATCAACGCCAGCTTCACCGACACCAAGCCCTGCACCAACACACGGTTTTTGGTGCGTTCCATCTTTACATCGATGTCTCGATCGATGCAGTTGTTGAAGACGCAGCCAGAAGCCACTACCAGCGAAGTCCCGATCACCGCGGCCAGGAACAGGCCGATGTCGACATGCCCCTTGGACGCCAGAAAAAAGCCACCTGCCACCGAAAGCACGTTACCGAAAATGATCCCCGGTTTGGTGATTTGGATAAAGTGCTTCAGTGACATCAGGTTTTCCTCACTTCGCCATCATGGCGGTGTGAATGCTGAACATGATCCAGGTGCTCAAGCCAACCAACAACACAATCACAAGGCCAGCGAAGGCAAACGCGATCACGTTGTTGCGCTGTGCTGCCGAGCGGTCGAGGTGCAGGAAGTACACCAGGTGAACAATCACCTGAACGACTGCAAAGATCAGAACGATCCAAAGCGTGGCTACTTTCGAAATGGTCGGGAACATCACCAGGCCGAAAGGAATCGCGGTCAGGATGATCGACAGTACGAAACCGACCATGTACGACTTGAAGCTACCGTGGCTTGCAGGTTCGTGGCTGGCAGCGTCGTGAGAATGATGTGAATTCGCCATTTAAATGGTCCCCATCAGATAGACAACGGTGAACACGCAGATCCAGACAACGTCCAGGAAGTGCCAGAACAGGCTGAGCATGCTCAGGCGAGTCTGGTTGGTATTGGTTAGACCGTGCTTGGAGACCTGATACATCATGATCGCCATCCAGATCAGACCACTGGTCACGTGCAGGCCGTGGGTGCCGACCAGCGTGAAGAACGCCGACAGGAAGCCACTGCGGTTAGGACCGTAACCTTCGGAGATCAGCAGGTGGAACTCGTTGACCTCCATACCGATGAAGCCGAGGCCGAACAGGAAGGTCACGAACAACCAGCCCAACACGCCCGACTTGTTGCCCTTGTGCATCGCCAGCATGGCGAAGCCATAGGTGATCGAGCTGAGCAACAGGCAGGCGGTTTCGCCAAGCACGTAAGGCAGTTCGAAAATGTCGTGGCCCGCAGGACCGCCTGCAACGTTGTTAACCAGTACGGCGTAAATGGCGAAGATCGACGCAAACAGAATGCAGTCGGTCATCAGGTAGATCCAGAAGCCGTAGATTTTCATCTCGCCGGCGTCGTGGTGACCATGGTCGTGCTCGTGGTCATGACCGTGGTCGTGACCCTTCGCACCATCAAATACTAAGTTCGACATTGTTTATGCCTGCTCCAGCTTGTTGACAGGAGTGTTTGTCTGGTCGTTGCGAACCTTGGCCAGGATCGCGTGCTGCTCGCCTTCGATACGTGCCACTTCGGATGCAGGCACCATGAAGCCCTGATCGTCGCGTGCAGCGTGAATCACGAAGTAGACGATGGTACCGATCAGACTGACAGCGGCCAGCCAGAAGATGTGCCAGATCATCGCGAAACCGAAGACCGTCAACAGCGCGCCCATCACCAGACCTGTTGCCGTGTTGTTAGGCATGTGGATGTCGGAGTACTTGGCCGGAACCTTGTACGCCTCGCCATCACGCTTGGCGGCGTAGAACGGGTCGATCTCGTTCGCTTTTGGCAGCTCTGCAAAGTTGTAGAACGGCGGTGGCGACGAAGTGGACCATTCCAGGGTGTGGCCATTCCATGGGTCACCGGTCAGATCGCGGTTCTGCTCGCGGTCACGAATACTCACGTAGATCTGGATCAGCTGGCAGGCAATACCCATTGCAACCAGGACGGCACCTACGAAAGCCACATACAGATATGGCGTCCACTCCGGGTTTTCAGTGGTGTTCAGACGACGAGTCATGCCCATGAAGCCCAATGCGTAGAGCGGCATGAAGGCGACATAGAAACCGCTGATCCAGAAACCGAACGCTGCCTTGCCCCACTTCTCGTTCAGCTTGAAGCCGAACGCTTTAGGGAACCAGAACGCGAAGCCTGCGATGTAACCGAATACGGCACCACCGATGATCACGTTATGGAAGTGCGCGATCACGAACAGGCTGTTGTGCAGTACGAAGTCAGCACCCGGGATGGCCAGCAGAACGCCAGTCATACCGCCGATGGAGAACGTCACCATGAAGCCCAGGGTCCACAACACGGGCGCGGTGAAGCGCAGACGACCCTGATAAATCGTGAACAGCCAGTTGAACAGTTTCACACCCGTCGGGATGGAGATCAGCATCGTTGCCAGACCGAAGAAGGCGTTGACGCTTGCACCCGAACCCATGGTGAAGAAGTGGTGCAGCCAGACCATGAAGCCCAGAATCGAGATCGCACCAGAGGCGTAGATCATCGAGTGGTGGCCGAACAGACGCTTGCCGGTGAACGTCGAGATGACTTCGGAGAAGACACCGAACGCCGGCAGAATCAGGATGTATACCTCAGGGTGACCCCATGCCCAGAACAGGTTCACGTACATCATCGGGTTACCACCCAACTCGTTCGTGAAGATGTGGAAGTCCAGGTAACGGTCAAGCGTCAGGAATGCCAGGGTGCCGGTCAGGATCGGGAACGAAGCCACGATCAGGACGTTGGCCCAGGTGCAGGTCCAGGTGAAGATCGGCATGTCCATGAGTTTCATGCCAGGCGTACGCATCTTCAGGACCGTCACCAGGAAGTTGACCCCGGTTAACGTTGTCCCCAGTCCTGAAAGCTGTAGTGCCCAGATGTAGTAGTCCACACCCACGCCCGGGCTATAGCCCAGTTCGGACAGCGGCGGATAGGCAACCCAACCGGTACGTGCGAATTCGCCAACACCCAGAGACACGTTGATCAGAACCACGCCGGAGATCAGCAGGTACAGGCTCAAGGAGTTCAGGAACGGGAAAGCCACGTCACGAGCGCCGATCTGCAGAGGCAGAACGATGTTCATCAGACCGGTGAAGAACGGCATCGCCATGAAGATGATCATGATCACACCGTGAGCGGTGAAGATCTGGTCATAGTGTTCAGGCGGCAGGTAGCCAGGCGATCCCTCGACGGCGAGCGCCTGCTGGGAACGCATCATGATGGCGTCGGAGAAACCACGCAGCAGCATGACCATCGCGATGATGATGTACATGACGCCGATTTTTTTGTGGTCGACAGATGTCAGCCACTCGGTCCACAGGTAGGTCCACTTTTTGAAGTACGTGACCAGCCCCAAAACCGCCACGCCGCCGATAGCGATCATGGCAAGCGTGATCATGACTATCGGTTCGTGGAACGGAACCGCGTCCAGACTTAATTTACCAAACATCGTTTAC
Source organism: Pseudomonas sp. ME-P-057 (assembly GCF_030208975.1). Taxonomy (NCBI): domain Bacteria; kingdom Pseudomonadati; phylum Pseudomonadota; class Gammaproteobacteria; order Pseudomonadales; family Pseudomonadaceae; genus Pseudomonas; species Pseudomonas sp. ME-P-057. Next base: position 131,223 of record NZ_JARVSX010000033.1, on the reverse strand, counting down.
TCCTCTGCCTGCGCAGCTGAATGCTTACCCATTTCCATCCCTTCCGTACCCGCCACTTCTTTCTTCTCGTGGACAATCTTGCCCGGCTTCATACCTTCATACTTGTCGATGATGATCTGGAACAGGTTCGGAGTGACCGAGGAGTAGAGTTCAACGGGATTACGCTCGCTGGGCTTGGCCAGCGCAGAGTATTCAGCCGTTGCCAGTTGCTTCGGTGAATTCTTGACGTCGGCAACCCAGGCTTCGAAGTCAGCCTGCGAGGTGGCAGTCGCCTTGAATTTCATGCCGGTGAAACCTGCGCCACTGTAGTTGGCGGAGATGCCGTCGAACTCGCCATTTTCGTTGGCGATAAGGTGAAGCTTAGTCTGCATCCCGGCCATCGCGTAGATCTGGCCACCCAATGCAGGGATAAAGAACGAGTTCATGACCGAATCAGAGGTGATTCGGAAATTGATCGGCGTGTTGGCCGGGAACACGATCTTGTTGACGGTGGCAATGCCTTGTTCCGGGTAAATGAACAGCCATTTCCAGTCCAGGGCGACCACTTCGATGGTCACTGGCTTGACGTCGGATTCGAGCGGACGGTAAGGGTCCAGCGCGTGGGTCGACTTGTACGTGACATAGCCGAGAACGATGATGATGGCCAATGGAACCAGCCAGACCACCAGTTCAATCCGGGTTGAATGCGCCCAGTCAGGCGTATACGTCGCGCTCTTGTTGGTAGCGCGATACTTCCAGGCGAAGATGATGGTCATGAAAATGACCGGCACCACCACCAGCAGCATGAGCAAGGTGGCAGTGATGATCAGATCACGCTCTTGAATGCCGACATGGCCTTTTGGATCCAGCAAGGTGTAGTCGCACCCGCTGAGCAGGAGCATGCTGAAAAGGGCCAAGAAGCCAAAAAACCTGGGGTACCTTTTTTTACTCATCTCACGACCTCTAAAAGCAGCTTTCGCATCGCAGTTGGGTTTCGACCGCCAACACTTCACCCTGCCAGGTGCTGGCAAATGCTTGGATTGAAAAGGGGCCTGTCAGGAAGCATGTGGCCTCGCAACATTTCCGGATTTAACTGTGGATTCTTATTCGAATGGTGGCACCCGCCTAGGCGGACCAAATCCCTTGGCGCAGACATTCAAAACGTAACTCGGGAGGCCATTCGAACCGCGTCTACCGAAGCGAAAAGACGCTCCATGACCTCGATTTACACCGTCCCGCAAATGAGGGGGTGGCGTGAATTGGGGGCGATTGTAGATACGTAAAGTTTTATTGACTATAAGTTTCTGCGCAACAGTTAATTTCGTATTCAGTAAAAATGCGGTGTTATGTCGCACCCTGAATCATCGCAAAGCCCCTGTTTTGTTGAAGCGAAACGGAGGCTTTGTTACGCAACGCTTTGTAATCAGCGCGCTTTCATCCGGTTGCGAATAATTCCCACCGGGACCAACACAACGGTGAGCACAAAAGCCACCAATGCCCACTGCGCCAGAGACAAACCCAGAACTGGCGGATATGGCGTCTCACAGAAACCGCCGACCTGAAAACCGAGCGGAAACAACGATGCCAGGGGCAGACCGTCGACGATCGGCTGCAGCACATCGATGCCGCAGCTTTCGGTCGGGTGGGTCTGGATGTAGACGTGGCGCCCGGCAGCCAAAAGCCCGCCCACCGCGCTCAGAATCACCAGCGCCTCACAAATCGTCAGGCTTACGCGCCCCGGCATTGCAACACCGATGAAGGCAAACACGGCGATGAACAGCAGCGCATACCGCTGCAGAATACACAGCGGGCAAGGGGCCTCACCCAGCACCACCTGCATGTACAACGCTCCGCCGATCAAGGCCAGGCAGATGATACCCAGCAATACCAGGAACCGCTTTTCACGCCGCAGGTTCAATATCTCGTCAGTCATTCACATACCCTTTGAATTGGAGTCACCCGGATCGGCGGTGCAGAGTGCGCGGGGCGGGCCCGCCGCAAAGGCAGCGATTCTAGCACCGTCCCGACATCTCGCTCATCGAGCGGCAGGCGATGCAGCAATCCGGCCGGCTTGCTCGCCACCGCCATTACCTGGCGATGGTGAACACGCATGCATTACCCAGGCGTTAACACTTCAATTCAAAAGCCATCGTGCGCCTTTGAGCCCCCTTCTTATATATAGAAGCGTGCGGCCTTTTGTCGCACTCCCGACACAACGCCCTGCCTATCTATATATATGTAGGATGCGTCTAATTGTCGCAGCGACTATTCCAAAGCTGCCGCAGGACCAAAGAACTCATAATGCACCTGTGCGTCGGGGACGCCGGCTGCTTTCAATTGCCGCTTCATAGCAGCCATGAAGCCTTTCGGACCCAGAAAGTAGGCATCGACGTCGCGGCTCTCCGGTAGCCAGCTCTCGAGTCGCGACTGATCAAGCAAGCCTGTGGCATGCGCCGCCGAGCTCACGCCGTCATCCTCGGCATAGCAGTAGAAACGCTTGAGCTGCGGATGCTGGCTTGCCAGAGTTTCAATCCAGTCCCTGAACGCGTGTACCGAGCCGTTGCGGGCGCAGTGGATGAAATGGACAGGGCGCCCCGTTTGCAACGCCGCTTCAAGCATCGCCAGCGTCGGCGTGATGCCGACCCCTCCGCTGATCAAAACCAGCGGCTTGTCGCTGTCGGCCAGCGTGAACTCTCCCGACGGCGGGAACAGGTTGATGTTGTCGCCTACCTGCAAATGATCGTGCAGGTAATTCGACGCGACGCCGCCGGGTTCGCGCTTCACGCTGATGCGGTACTGATTGTTGCCAGCCAGCGCCGACAGCGAGTAATTGCGGCGTATTTCCTCGCCGTTTACATGAAGCTGCATGCCGATGTACTGGCCGGCCGTGAACTGCAGAATGGGCTGACCGTCTGCCGGGGCGAAATAGAACGAGGTGATCTCTGCGCTTTCCGTGGTTTTGCCGACCACCTTGAACGCACGTGCGCCACGCCAGCCGCCGACCGCCTGGGCTTTCTCGTCATAGATCGCTTTTTCTGCACCGATCAGGATGTCAGCCAATTGGCCGTAGGCTTTGCCCCAGGCGCTTATCACTTCATCCGTGGCGATTTCCGCGCCCAGTACTTCGCGTATCGCCCTGAGCAGACATGTGCCGACGAGGGGGTAATGTTCAGGAAGAATCTGCAGCGCGACATGCTTGTTGATGATTTTGGCAACCAGATCGCCGAGTTCGTCCAGCTGATCAATGTGACGGGCGTACATCAGCACGCCATTGGCGAGCGCACGGGGCTGGTCGCCATTGGCCTGGTGAGCCTGATTGAACAAGGGACGCACTTGCGGATACTCATTGAGCAGCGTCTGGTAAAAATGAGTGATCAATGCTTCTCCCCCGCTTTCCAGCAGTGGTACGGTCGATTTGACGATGGCACGATCCGATGCGGTCAACATTGAAAACTCCTGAGGGTGATGTGTAAGGGATACCTCGGTATTTCACGAATCGTGCCATTGGCGGCGAGCCATAAAATCAGCGGTTTCGGGGCTTACCAGTCAATTTGACCTGCTAGCATCTGTGGTCAAAATGACTCCGTCAGTGTCATTTTGACACTTAGCGTCAAGGACCGAGAGACGGGCCGAACGGCCTCTGGCGGCAAAACCGTTAAAGCCTGGGTTGAGCGGGTCGATAAACCGTCATCGAAAGCTTTTGGCCGATTCCACGCGGCCAGGCAACGCATCACAGAAGGTTTATATGTCCAAGAACGTCCGCGCAGATTCACTCTCGCTTCTGCTGTTCACGTTGCGCAGCGGAAAACTGATGGCGATCAACCTGCTCAAGGTCAGCGAGATCATCCCCTGCCCTCCCCTCACGCGGCTGCCGGAATCGCACCCTCACGTCAAAGGCGTTGCCACGTTGCGCGGCAACCCGCTGTCGGTGATCGACCTCAGTCGTGCCATTGGCGAGCGTCCCCTGGAGGATCCTGCCGGCGGCTGCCTGATTGTCACGGACGTCAGCCGCTCGAAGCAGGGGCTGCACGTGCAGGCGGTCAGCAAGATCGTTCACTGCCTGACCACCGACATTCGCCCACCACCCTTCGGCTCCGGGAACAAGTCATTCATCACAGGCGTTACGCAGGTGGACGGGACGCTGGTTCAAGTGCTCGATATCGAGAAGGTGATCCACGGTATCGCCCCGGCGCGCATCGTCGCAGAACCGGCCGAGTTGCGCAGCGAGGACGCTGCCGTGCTGGCCAAGGCTCGCATACTGGTGGTTGATGACAGTCAGGTGGCGCTGCAACAATCAGTTATCACCCTGCGCAACCTGGGCATCGAATGCCACACAGCCCGCAGTGCCCGTGAAGCCATCGATCAATTGCTGGAACTGCAAGGTACCGCGCAACAGATCAACGTCGTCGTGTCGGACATCGAGATGTCGGAGATGGACGGCTACGCGCTCACCCGGACGCTTAGGGAGACGCCTGACTTCCAGGAGCTGTACGTGTTGCTGCATACCTCACTGGACAGCGCGATGAACGCAGAAAAGGCCAACGCCGCAGGTGCCAACGCCGTGCTGACCAAGTTTTCCTCGCCCGAGCTGACACGATGCTTGATCGAAGCCGCACGCACGGTCGAAGCTCAGGGAATCTGAGCCCTTGCGCAGACGACGCCTCAGCCGGGCATTACTGGCTGATGCGTCGGGACCTCGGCGCTGCCACGGCCGATGGGGTCTGGCCCGCCGACGTGCGTCAGATGCCACTCACCCCACAGAATGCCGCTGCTGTGCACCAGTTGCTGGTAGCGGGGCGCGAGCACGGCGGCGGCCGCGTCGCGGACTTCCCCGTATGGCGGGATGCTTTCGACACTGATCCCGAATCTGACCGGAGCTTGTGCTTGATCCTTGAAGATGCACAGGGCGTGGTCGCGGTGGCGCACTGCTGGACCAGCGCGTTTATCCGCAATCTGGTGGTACACCCCCGCGCGCACCGTCGCGGTCTGGGGCTGGCGTTGCTGAACCGGGTATTCGCCACCTACCGTCACCGCGGTGAAGGGCATGTCGATCTCAAGGTGATGGAAAGCAATCTGCGAGCACGCCGGCTGTATGAGCGCGCCGGTATGCAATATATTCAGCGCCACGAACTCGACCCGCGCTGAACCTGCGCCGGGGCCGATTGCTCACTCGCGACATGGAGACGCCTGCCTGTGAAGATGCACACTGCGCTGTTGCTCGTTCTAATCGCCGCCGCTGCTCAAGCCAGCGCTTCCAGCCCTGACGCCTGGGCAGCCTTCAACAAAACCCTGGTCGACAGTTGTGTCAGCGCCAGTTCGCTCAAAAATGCCAAGCCCGCCGGGGCCGACGCCGCCTTCGACGACAGCGTCGGGTTCACCGCGCTGTTGATCAAAGGCCAGTACAAACAGGCGTTCATGAAAAACAAGACCGGCACCGAGCTGTGCCTGTACGACCGCAAGAACAAAAAAGCGCTGATCACCGAGTGGGACAACGTCACCACGTTGCCCAGGAAATAAGGCAAGCGTCCGGATGAGGCGTGTCGCGATCATGCTCTTCCCTCACGTCCAGTCACTGGATGTGGCCGGCCCTCTGGACGTATTCGCCGAAGCCAATCGCTTCCTGCCGCAGGCGGATGGCTACGAAATCGTCACCATCGGCGTGGCGCCCTACCCGATCGTCGCCTCCAATGGCATGCCGCTCGGTGCGCAGTATTCTCTGGCTCAAGCACCGCAGGACGTTGATATTTTGCTGGTGCCCGGGGGCCCGCTCTTGCCGGACAGCGATGAGGTACTTGCCATCACCCGATGGCTGCAGGACGCCGTGCCCCACGCGGGGCGCTACGGCTCGATCTGTACCGGTGCTTTCATTCTCGGACATGCCGGATTGCTCGATGGCAAACGGGCTGCGACTCACTGGAGCCACGCGCAGCAACTGGCCGACCGGTTCCCTCGCGCGCGAGTCGAGCCCGACCGCATTTATGTCCGTGACGGCGCGCTGATGACCTCGGCCGGTGTCACGGCGGGTATCGACATGGCCCTCGCGCTGGTCACTGAAGACCATGGCGCGGCGGTTTCGCTGGCGGTCGCCAAGCGGCTACTGGTGGTCGCCCAGCGTCAAGGCGGCCAGTCGCAATTCAGCCCCTACCTCACGGCGTCGGCGGACGACGATTCGCCGGTGGCAAAGGTGCAACGCCATGTGATGGAGCACATCGGTGAACCGTTTTCGGTGGAACGACTGGCTGAGGTGGTAGCGATGAGCCCGCGCACCTTCGCCCGGGTGTTCGCGCGCGAGGCCAACGTTACTCCCGCAGAATTTGTACTGCGCGCGCGCATCGATGCTGCCCGGCATTTACTGGAAGGCAGTGAGATGGCCATCAAGGCGGTGGCGTATCACTGTGGATTTGGCAGCGCCGCAAGAATGCGGCTGTGTTTCAGCCAGCGTCTGGGCGTGACGCCGACTCAGTACCGGGACAGCTTCCGCAAGGAAAACTAAGGGAGCCGGGCCCAAGCCTGCCCGGTAGCCTGGGCGCTGCGAAGTAAATTAGCGTTTGCCCATCGAACGACGCGTGCCTGATGGCGCGACACCCGGGCGTTTGTCATGGTTGGATTTGCCCGAACCTTTGTAATGTTGCTGGTCCTTTTTGGCCTGCAACAGCTCGCCCGGTTTGAACGGGAAGCTGAACGCCGGGATGGCCGGCTTGGGATCGCCAGAGGTCGCATTGCTGTCGACCGAATCGTCCAGATCAGGAGCGGGCGTGTGTTCGGGGGTGGTCATGGAAGCTCCGTAACGGCAAACGGTCGAGGAATACGGGCAAGGCCCGAGGGCCGCGCAGCATACCTGAATCGTCACCCGATCGCTTCTGCCAACAGACAGGGTGCGCCGGGCTATTTGTAGAACAGATCGACCATCACCTCAGCCGAAAACGGGCCTGCTGTTGGCTTGTCGGTCTGCCACACGAGTTCGGCAACAAAATCCGTGGTGGCCGAGTAGTTATCCTGCAGCTGATCGGTCAGGTGAAAGGGTTCGTTGTAGGGCACCAACGAGTCATCCGCTTTTCGAATGCGGATGCCGATGCTGCCGTTGTTGGCGGGCACCAGCACATCCTGTTTCAACAATCCCGAGACGGGTGTAATCCGTGCGTTGAGACTGAACGGTGAGTCACAGATGCGGCTTGTGGCCAGCGCAAAACGTGGAGGGGGTGCATCCACCGGCTCCCCTACGCGCACATTGCGAATGGCCACATCGCCGAAGTCTACGGTCTCGGGCATGACCCGCAGTTCAGCGTTGCACGCGACAAAGCGCAACCCGCCGAGGTTGTTGATCACGTAGCTGAGCCTGCCTTCCGGGTCAGGGCTAAGCGCGCCGCCATCCAGCTGGAACATCCGGTAGTCGAGCAAGTCGCTGGCGATGCCCGAGGGCGGTGTCGGACCGTACTTTTGGATGAACACCGAAAACGGCAGGGCGAAGGTGACACTCGGGCACCCAGCGCTCGCGTCGGTGCAAGCGGGTGCCTGCTGTTGCGTAGGGATGCGCCCATTGGGCTGGACGTAATCAATGCCCCGCAAAGTAAGCCCGGCACGGATGCCCTGCCCGACCTGCAGGTTGTCAGGGTTCAGGTACAGAAACACCTCTTCCGGCCCGCCGACTTCCTCCTTCGCACACGCCACGCCCAGGTTCAGTCGCTCGGAGCGCCACACGGCACTGCCATCAGGAAGGGTTGCCGGAATCGCGACGGTGCTGCTCAAGTCGGCGCGGACCACCGATTCGCCAGCGCCCTGGGTCTTGCAGGTCATTGCCAGGGCGCAGCCAGGCAGCACCAGCGTCAGCAGCATGACTGGCCACCTGCGGATGGAAAGTATGTTCATGTCAGCATTTCCCTATGATTGAAGAGGAACCGGGCTGTTTCAGCGGCACGACGAAAGACTCTGTTCCCTGAAAAGACGCGCAATATTCACGCTGCCCGCCGTAATCGGTCAGCGCCTTGAAGGTGAGCGTCTGATGCCCGACGTGCGGGGCGTACGTCGCTGGCAAACTGAGCGCTGCATTGGAAAAGGGCGCCAGCAGCCGATATTCGGCGACGTCGATGCCATTGATGCGCAGCTCGAGCAGCGAGACGTGATAGGGCGTCGGATTACGCACGGTCAGAGCAGGGCCTGCTGACGGGACGCGCTCCCAGGTCAGCTGTTGCGGCGCATCCGCAGGGTCGCCGGACAACCCGACGGGCCTATAAAACACGTTGATACGCTGGCGTATGGCAATGCTCATTTGCTGAGCCGCCGGGCTGCGCCGGGGTATTTCCAGCACGAACAAATGCAGCAGGGATTCCCGGTCCCTGGGCACGCCGACGCCTTCATAGAGCAGACGCAGGGTTTGTCTGCCACGCGCTGGCATGCGCGCCAGATGGGGCGTCACCGCAAACGGCAATTCAGCTGCCTTGATATGGCCGTTCCCGTCATCAGCCGTGGGGGTGTCGAGCCACGCCTGAATCAGCGTCTCGGAATCGCCGCGGTTGATAACGTCCAGGGTCGCCTCGTCGTAGCGACCTTCGAAGATCAAGCGCGTGCCCGACAAGGACACCGCGCCCTCGCTCATGCCGCTGATCAACACCAGCGCTCCTGCCAAATGCATAGAGTTCATCGGCACTGCACCTTCAGGCGATCGAAGCTGCGATGAGCTTCCTTGGGCGGCAGTAAGAACGTGGCGCGGCACGTCTGATCCGTCCACTTGACTACAAGCTGGCCGCTGTCTTGCTCGGTGAGGACCAGTGCTCGCCCGCTCGGGTCCACGGTGGCCAGCGGCTTGCCGGTTTCGTCTTCGACTGCCGCGCCCACAGGCAATCGGCTGCCGTCGCTGCGCACCAGCTCAAATTGAACGCGGCGACCGACCGCGGTAGGAAAGCTGACCAGAGCCGCCGCGCCGCGCCGGGGCACAACCTGATTCACCGCATTATCGAGCTCGACGTCGGCACCTAACTGCCGCGTGTCGAGATTGACCCAGTTGGTTCGATACGGCTGGGCATAGGGCAGGATTGCGTAGCCATTGTCGGCGGTTTCGACATTGCTGAAGTTGCTCAGGCGCGCACCACTGACCCCTTGCACCTGCACCAACGCAAACGTTTCGCCCAAGGGCTGGCCGAGATTGATCCCGCCTGCATGCGCGACCAATGAGCCGGAAGCCCCCAGACTGACCGTCTGATAGTCGCTCCCCTGCCCGTAACCCGCATCGAAGCGGCCGAAAGACGTTGTCGTGCTGAGTTTGCCGAACCCCGACGACCCTGAACGGCTGTCGTGCCCGGCTTGCAGCGAATAAAAGCTGCTGCGGTCGTCGAACAGTTGCCCGTTCAGGCCTGACTGAAGGGTGTAGGCGCCGTCGCTGCTGCGCACTGCGTTGGCGAAAGCCCGAGACGCACCAGCGCTGTTTCCTAGCGGCAAGCTCAGCGTCAGCGCAATCCGGTTATCCGACTGGCTCTCGGCACGGCGGTCGAAAGTCTGGTTGCGCTCCAGTGAGACGCTGTAACTGAGGCTGCGCCACGCCGAGTTCCACGACAGATAAAGCTGCCGTGTCTTGCTGCCGCGATCCCAATAGCGTTGCTCGGATCCGGTCAGGCTCAAGGAGGCGAGCTGCTCAGGGAATGCCTGCGTCACCGTGAGTTCAATGCGGTCTTTGGCTCGACCCGTGGACGATCCGGACTGCGACTCCAACGCCTCGACATGGTCGTTGAACGTGAAGTACCGATCCGACGCATAGCGATAACCGGCCACGGCAAGGGTCGTGTCGGTGAGGTCAAGCGTATTGGCATAACGCACTCGCAGGCTCTGTCCGCTGTAGCGTTGCTCGCGCTGACGGCTGAGCGACTGAGTGATATCCAGAGACAGCGCGCCAAAGCCTGTATTGACGCCGGCGCCTATGTTGGTCGCCTGGTAGTCCTCGGCAAACTGTACGCCGCCCGCCGCCGTCAACCGCTCCGTCAGCCCGTACACCAGGGTGCCGGCGGCAAACCCCGGAGAGACGCCCGCTTGCGTATTGCTGTCGTATTGCCCGGCCGCCAGGCTGTAGCGCAACGCGCCCTTTGGCACCATGATGGGCAAGGATGCGTATGCCTGGACGAACACATGCTTGCTGCCATCGGCTTCGACGACCGTTATCTCAAGATCGCCGTTGGAGCCGCTGGGGTAAATGTCGCTGATCTCGAATGGCCCTGGTGAGACATTGCCGCTGTAGAGCATGAAGCCGTTCTGCCGCACCTCCACCAGTGCATTGCTATTAGCGATGCCGCGAACAACCGGCGCGAATACTCGCTCGCTGTCGGGCAACATTCCTTCATCGGACATCAACGTTGCGCCCATAAACCGGACGCTGTCGAACACCTGCGAATCGGTGAACGTCTCGCCCAGCGTCAGTTGGCTTTTCAGCGAGGTGATGTCGCGCTGCACGAACGTTCGATTGCTGCGAAAGCGATAAGGCTGGTCGTTGCCGTAGGTGAGCGAGGACTCGTTGCGCAATCGCCACGCGCCGAGGTTCACGCCGTTGCGCAGGCTCAGGTAGTAGCGGTCCTGATTTTGGGACCCCGCCCGGCCGCTGAGGGTACGGCGCACGCCGCTGAAGTTGTAGTTAACGAACCCGACCGTCTCGCCTTCGTCCCACAATTCGGGAGGCACATAGCCGCGGGCGCTGCGTGACATCATGGCCTGAGGGATGCTGATGTTCAGGCGCAGGCTGGCGGGCTGGTAATCGACCCGTGCAAATTCCACGCGTCCCGGCAGATCAAAGCACTCTGTCGGAGCCGTATCGCCAGCGTCCGTCGCAGCGGGGTTCATCCCTAGCTGGCGTAGCATGTCCAGGGTGAGACACGCGTCAACGGTGCCCTTTGCCGCGTTGGCGACAAAGTTGATGTCACGCCGTCCGCTCAGCACACGGTTGATGTACACGTCCACTCGGTAGCTTCCGGGCACCACGCTATTGCCTTGCAGAAACGTCGCAAGGTCGGCGGGCTGGTCTGTGCCCTGGATAAAGGAGGTATTGAATTTCACGTTGGGTACATCGCCGGTCTGGTCGGTCATGGCCGCTGCCGGTGAGGTGAGGGCCAACCACGACGATGCAAAGACAATCACTGCCAACGGGCGGTTTTTGAAAGGCTCATGGCCTTTGTGCCTACGCTCCGTGCGTGATGCGCACATCGCGATCCGTGCGTACGCTTTGTTTTTCTGTCGGCATTCCATTGGCTTGGTTCACTCGTGTTCTCGATTCCGACGCACTGGCAAATGACTGTTTGTCAGGCGCAGGGCGCTAACGCCGCATCACTGCGACTGAAAAGGCCCTGAAGAAAGTGTTGTCCTGCGAAAGAAGCTATTGCGACCCGGTGGTTGCGCTCATCGCGCGGATCGTCTGGCCTTCGGATACCTTGGCCGTGAGGGGCTCTTGGGCGCCAAAGTCATTGATGCTGATGAAATCGATATCCATCGCTTGACCCCTGCCGAGCGATTTGAGCGCAAACCGCACGGTTTCCCGGGGTGCAAGCATGCGGCTGTCCGCGGTAAACAGCGCTTTGCCCTGCTGACGCGCCGCGATCTGAATCATCGACACGTGAAAAGGCGTGGGATTGCTGACTTCCAGCCGGCCGTCATGCAGCCGCCACTCGAGCTTTTTTGCTGCTTCCAGCGGATCGCCATTCAGCGCAGCGGGTCGATAGAAGAGCTTGATGCGCTGCCGAATCGCGATCTGCAGCTGGTTATCCTTTGCCGTTTGCGGGATCTCCTGAACGTTGAGCCAGAACACTGACTCACGGTCGTCGGGCAAGCCTTCGCCGGCATAAATGATGCGAATCATCTGTCGGGCATTGCCCGACATTCGCGCCAACGGCGGAGTGACGACGAAGGGCAGGTTTTCAGCCTCGGTAATGTCCTTGCCCGTTTCCAGCCAGGACTGCGCGAGGATGTCCGTGGTGCCGCTGTTACTCACAACGAAGCTGACCTCTTTGTCCTTGGCCTGATAGATGACACGCGTGGCGTTAAGCACAATGCCTGCCTGCGCCGGGGCAGCCAGAAGCAACCCCAGCCAGACGGCAGAGCAGCGAATGAGGGTAGGAAGCATGCTGAGCCCGTCTTGGGTTTCGAAGTGACGAATTAAAGTGATGAGGGCGAGCGAGCAATGCCCGCTCGCCCCGCTACATCACTCGTAATCCATCACGAATGGCAGGAACCCGTCGGCATTACCTGGATTGGTCGGTGTGCCGTTGAGCACATAAACCGCACCGAAGTTAAGCTCGGCGGTAGCGCCATCAGCAGTGTCCTTGATCAGGTCCGCATCGATGGTTTCATCGCCACCCAGATCCATCAACTGACTGGAGGCGTTCAGCAGGCCGATGCCCACACCATTGGCCGCACCCGTGGTGCGCAGCAGTTTCTTGTCAGAGTCGTCCTGGCCACTTCCCTTTGATGCGAGGAAGCGCATCTTTACCGTGTCGTATTGCGCAACGCCGCCGGTGCAATTGACCAATAACTGAATCGGCGTGGCGGTTTCGGTTTTGTTATCGGCGAAAAGGCCGATGTCGGAGAAAGAGACGTTGCCCAGGTCGACGTTGATGTCGCCAGGCGTGGTGCCAGGGCTTGCGCCAGTGCCAGCGCCGATGTCACACGTTATGTTGGTGAGCGTACCGTTGAAAACTAGCTTGCCGTTGTTGGCGGCGTTCGCGGTGGCGCTCATGCCGAGCCCCATTGCAGCCACGATGGCCAGTGAAAGAGAAACCTTTTTCATGATAACGACGTTCCTTGTGTCGATTCGTGTGTGCCCAAAAGGACGAGGCGAACTATAAGCACCGTCCCCGGTGGCGGCTGTCAGGCCTTCTACATCGAACAGACAGAAACGACAGTGGCGGGCGTCAGACCCTTCAGTAGGACGAGTCCTCCTTTACTTCCCGCCCCGGTAAACCGGGCCCTGCACGGGCGCCACCGGAAAAAAGAGTGACACAACCTTGGCCACACGCCACGAAAGCGAAGACAGCCGAGCGCTTACGCCACGCAAAAAAATCCCGGCTCAATTGAACCGGGACTCTTGAAAGTTTTCTGGAAAGTGGCGGCGCTGCTGCTAGTCGTAGGTCAGCGTCACGACGCCAGCCTGGGCATCGGGTTGCGAGGCATACAAACGCGTGTAGCTCGCCCGAAGCGGGGCGACGAGCGTGCGGCAGGCGTCATTACCGGGCATCAGGCCCACGACGACGTCTGGCCCGGCTCGCAGGGTTTTCACATGGCCCACCGGGGCAGAGGCGTTCAGCACTTGCCCATTGCATCCGGCATTGACCAGGCTTCCATGAAACATGAGAGAGCCCTCCCCCGCCCAGGCGCTACTGCCAGGGCTGGCGCAGGCGCCGACGACCACGACCGAGAACAACAGCGAAACAGCCTTTTGGCTTTTCATCGCAACACTCCGGAGTGGGACCGCTTGCTGTGGCAAGCAAGGTCCTGTGAACCTGCATTCAGATCTCACGAAGTCGCATGTAAGGAATTATCCCCGTCACGGTAGAACTCATTCATCGAAACTCGTGGCTTCTACTTGGGTATCGCCTCGCGGCGTGGTTTCTTTACTCGGGTTCTTTCTGGCCGGCTTCATCGTCGCCCCTTCTCCAGCTGACAATATTGACAGGTAGCAGTCATTTTGCTGACCGGGTCGAAAGGTTATAAAGGAGGCTCCTGTTTACCCGCCCTTCATTCACTGGTTGGCCCTGTCCCTGTATGCGAAAGAAGAACAAGGTTGTGATGCTCGCGATCGTCCTGATTGTGCTCGTAGTGACAGGTGTGTGGGCAATGACCCGCCCCGCCGCAAAAAAGGCCAGTGGCCCCGTTGCGGTGCCGGTTCGGGTGATCAGCGTGACCCAGGAGGACGTGCCGCGCTTTGTCACCGGTATCGGCTCGGTGCTGTCATTGCAAAGTGTAGTCATCCGCCCTCAGGTGGACGGGATCCTGACCAAAGTGCTGGTGAAGGAAGGGCAGCAGGTCAAGGCCGGGGATCTGTTGGCGACCATCGATGACCGCTCGATCCGTGCAGCCCTCGAACAGGCGAAAGCCCAACTCAGCCAGAGTCAGGCGCAACTGAACCAGGCCAACGTGGACCTAAAACGCTACAAACTGCTGACGGTGGACAACAGCATCCCGAAGCAGCAATACGATCAGCAACAGGCGCTGGTCGAGCAGCTCAAAGCAACGGCGTTGGGTAATCAGGCGTCGATCAACGCCGCGCAAGTGCAGCTGTCCTACACGCAGATTCGTTCCCCGGTGACGGGCCGGGTGGGCATCCGCAATGTCGATGAGGGTAACTTCCTGCGCGTGAGTGATGCGACTGGCCTGTTTTCGGTGACCCAGATCGACCCGGTGGCCGTCGAGTTTTCCCTGCCGCAGCAGATGTTGCCCACGCTGCATGAGCTGATTGCGGCTAAAAAACCAGCGCCAGTTGACGCCTATCTCGGCGAAGGCGCGACCGGAACGCTGCTGGGTCGCGGCACGCTGTCGTTGATCGACAATCAGGTCGCAGCCACCACGGGCACCATTCGCGCCAAAGCGACGTTCGACAATGCCGCCGAAAAACTCTGGCCAGGGCAGCTGGTCACTGTGCGGATCCAGACCGCCGTCGACCGCGACGCCTTGAAGGTTCCGCCGCAAGTGGTGCGGCGCGGAATCGATCAGCATTACGTGTACAGGGTCAAGGGCGACAGCGTCGAAGTGGTGCCTGTCAAAGTGCTGTACCAGGACAGCGACCTGATGCTCATCAATGGCGTCAACGCCAACGACGTGCTGGTGAGCGACGGTCAGTCACGCCTGAAAAACGGAACGCGCATTGAAGTGGTCACCGAAGAGCCCGCCAGCGCCTTGGCTGATTCAACGGGGGCCGCTAAATGAACAGCCGCGGTTCGATCTCCGCCTGGTGCGTCAACCACCCGATCGCCACGGTGCTGCTGACCTTCGCGCTGGTGCTGCTGGGTTGCATCGCCTTCCCTCGCCTGCCGGTAGCGCCGCTGCCGGAAGCTGAATTCCCGACGATTCAGGTCTCGGCCCAGTTGCCCGGCGCCAGCCCCGAAACCATGGCCTCTTCGGTTGCGACGCCGCTTGAGGTGCAGTTCAGCGCCATTCCCGGCATGACCCAGATGACGTCAAGCAGCGCGCTGGGCTCCACCAACCTGACGCTGCAGTTCACGCTGAACAAAAGCATCGACACCGCCGCGCAGGAAGTCCAGGCGGCCATCAACACCGCCGCCGGCCGCCTGCCCGCCGATCTGCCGACGCTGCCCACCTGGCGCAAGGTCAATCCGGCAGACAGCGCGGTGCTGATCCTCAGCGTCAGCTCCAACCTCATGCCGGGCACCGAACTCAGCGACGTGACGGAGTCACTGCTGGCACGCCAGTTGAGTCAGATCGACGGCGTCGGACAAGTCAGCATCAGCGGTCAGCAACGTCCGGCGATCCGGGTCCAGGCGGCGCCTGAAAAGCTTGCGTCGATCGGCCTGACGCTCGCCGATTTGCGCGCATCCTTGCAGCAGACCAGCCTCAACCTTGCCAAGGGCGCGCTGTACGGCAAAGACAGCATCTCTACCCTCGCTTCCAACGACCAGCTGTTTCAGGCCAGGGATTACGAGCAACTCATCGTTTCCTACAAGGACGGCGCACCGGTCCATTTGCGCGATGTCGCCCGGGTGATCAACGGCTCGGAGAATGCCTACGTGCGGGCATGGTCCGGGGATCAACAAGGGGTGAACATCGCGGTGTTCCGTCAGCCCGGTGCGAATATCGTCGAGACGGTCGATCGCGTACTGGGACAGTTGCCGAGGCTGCAGGAAATGCTCCCGGCGTCCGTGGACGTCTCCGTGCTCAGCGACCGCACCAAAACCATTCGGGCGTCATTGCATGAAGTGGAGATGACGCTGCTGATCGCCATTGGTCTGGTGATTGCCGTCATGGCCCTGTTCCTGCGTCAGTTGTCGGCCACGTTGATTGTGACTGCCGTGCTGGGCGTCTCGCTGGTCGCCAGCTTTGCACTGATGTACGTGCTGGGTTTCAGCCTGAACAACCTGACGCTGGTGGCGATTGTGGTGGCGGTCGGCTTTGTCGTCGACGACGCGATTGTCGTCGTGGAAAACATCCATCGGCACCTCGAAGCCGGCGAGAGCATGCGGGATGCAGCGATCAAAGGGTCAAGTGAAATTGGCTTCACCGTCGTGTCGATCAGCTTCTCTTTGATCGCCGCGTTCATTCCGCTGCTGTTCATGGGTGGCGTGGTCGGCCGGCTGTTCAAGGAGTTCGCACTGACCGCGACATCGACCATTCTGATCTCGGTGGTGGTCTCGCTCACGCTGGCGCCAACCCTGGCGGCGCTGTTCATGCGCGCGCCGAAGCACGACCCCCACGCCAAGCCCGGTTTCGGTGAACGGCTGCTGACACGCTATGCGCGCGGGGTGCGCTTCGCCCTCGCCCATCAGCGGCTGATGCTGGGGGTCTTCGGCCTGACGCTGGTTCTCGCAGTGGCCGGCTATGTGCTGATCCCCAAAGGCTTCTTCCCGGTCCAGGACACCGGCATGGTGCTGGGCACGACCGAAGCGGCGGCGGATATCTCATTTCCGGACATGGTCGAGAAACACAAACAGCTGGCAAAGATCATTGCGGCCGACCCTGCTGTGAAAGCGTTTTCGCATTCGGTCGGCGTGAGTGGCAGCAACCAGACCATCGCCAATGGTCGCGTGTGGATCGCCCTCAAGGACCGGGGGGACCGTGACGTGACGGCCAGCCAGTTCATCGACCGGATCAGGCCGAAACTGGCGCAGATCCCCGGTATTGTGTTGTACCTGCGGGCGGGGCAAGACATCAACCTGAGCTCAGGTCCCAGCCGTGCGCAATATCAGTACGTGCTCAAGAGCAACGACGGCGCGCTGTTGAATGTCTGGACGCAGAAACTGACCGATAAACTCAAGACCCTGCCAGCGTTCCGCGACCTCTCCAACGACCTTCAGTTGGGCGGCAGCGTCACCCACCTGGACATCGACCGCAACTCGGCCGCACGCTTCGGCCTGACTATCGAGGACGTCGACCAGGCGCTGTACGACGCCTTCGGCCAGCGCCAGATCAACGAATACCAGACCGACATCAACCAGTACAAAGTCATTCTTGAGCTTGATCCCCAGCAGCGGGGCAAGGCCGAAAGCCTGAACTACTTCTACCTGCGTTCGCCGCTGACCCAGGAGATGGTGCCGCTGTCGGCACTGGCCAAGGTCGGTGCGCCGAAGATGGGCCCGCTGTCGATCAGCCATGACGGGATGTTCCCCGCTGCCAACCTGTCGTTCAATCTGTCCGCCGGGGTTGCGCTGGGGGATGCGGTCACTCTGCTCGATCAGGCGAAGAACGAGATCGGCATGCCGGCCGCGATCATCGGTAACTTTCAGGGCGCGGCCCAGGCGTTCCAGAGCTCGCTGGCCAATCAGCCTTGGCTGATCCTTGCGGCGCTGGTGGCGGTGTACATCATTCTGGGCGTGCTGTATGAAAGCTTCGTTCATCCGCTCACTATCATCTCCACCCTGCCCTCCGCCGGTATCGGCGCGCTGTTGCTGCTGTGGCTGATGGGTCAGGACTTCTCCATCATGGGGCTGATCGGGATCGTGCTGTTGATCGGGATCGTCAAGAAGAACGGCATTCTGCTGGTGGACTTTGCGCTGGAGGCCCAGCGTCAACGCGGGATGTCGCCACGGGACGCTATCTATGAGGCGTGCCTGACGCGCTTCCGGCCGATCATCATGACCACCCTTGCCGCGTTGTTGGGCGCCCTGCCGCTGATGCTCGGTTATGGCGTCGGCGCTGAGTTGCGTCAGCCGCTGGGTATCGCCGTCGTGGGAGGACTGTTGGTGAGCCAGGCGTTGACGCTGTTCACCACGCCGGTGATTTACCTGCAGCTTGAGCGACTTTTCCACCGCCCGCGTCCGACGCCCACTCCGAACTCGGCCCCGGCCACATCAGCCACGCCGGCGGACGCCCGATTGGCCGCTGAAAAATGAGCACCGAACAGTGAGAGTGGACCGATGCGTGTCCTGATTATCGAAGACGAAGAGAAAACCGCCGACTATCTGCATCGGGGGCTGACCGAGCAGGGTTACACCACCGACGTCGCGCGCGAGGGCATCGAAGGCCTGCACATGGGGCTGGAAAACGAGTACGCGGTGATCATTCTCGACGTCATGTTGCCGGGCCTGGACGGTTATGGGGTACTGCGGGCCTTGCGCGCGCGCAAGCAGACGCCGGTGATCATGCTCACCGCCCGGGAGAACGTCGACGATCGTATTCGCGGTCTGCGCGAAGGCGCCGACGACTACTTGGGCAAGCCGTTCTCGTTTCTCGAGCTGGTGGCGCGGTTGCAAGCCCTGACCCGACGCAGTGGCGGTCACGAGCCAGTGCAGATCAGCGTCGCCGACTTGTGGATTGATCTGATCAGCCGCAAGGCTACGCGTGCAGGCGTTCGTCTGGACCTCACGGCCAAGGAGTTCTCGCTGCTCAGTGTGCTGGCGCGACGTCAGGGTGAAATCCTGTCCAAGACCTCGATTGCCGAGATGGTCTGGGACGTGAATTTTGACAGCGATGCCAACGTTGTCGAGGTTGCGATCAAGCGGCTGCGCGCCAAACTGGACGGGCCCTTCGAACACAAGCTGCTGCACACCATTCGCGGCATGGGCTACGTGCTGGAGAGCCGTCGTGTCGAGTAATTCGATCGCCCTGCGCCTGAGCGGCATGTTCGCGCTGGTGGCGCTTCTGGTATTTTTGTTGATCGGCTGGGCGCTTTACCTGCAAGTGGATAAAAGCCTGGGTCTGCTGCCCGAGGCCGAAGTTGACGCCCGCTACAGCGTGCTCGAATCAGCCGTTCAGCGCTACGGGACGCCCGAGCACTGGGTGAAGATCAACGCCAAGCTCAAGCTGCTCAGCGAAGAGGACAAGCGCCTGCGCTTTTGGGTGGTCAGCGACAATCCTGTTTATGAATTCGGGAACCCGGACGCTGAAATTCGCGCATTCGCCAAAGGGCCGACCGGCATGCGCGACTTGAACCTGAGCGGCCATGACTACCCCTTCAGGGTGCTGGTCAGTCAGTTCCCGGCAAAAGATCAGCGTCCGCCGCTGCGTTTTCTCACCGCGATCAACACTGAAACCTTCTGGCAGACCCAGCACTCCTTGCTCACCGCGCTGATCAGTCTGGCAGCCGTCGGCATTCTGCTCGCCTCGGTGCTGGGCTATTGGGTGGCACGCATCGGCCTCAAACCGCTCAAGGAATTGTCGCTGGAAGCGCGCAAGCTCACCCCGCCGCGCCTGAGCGGGCGCCTTAAGTTGACCTCGCTACCGCCAGAGCTGGATCAATTCGTGACGTCGTTCAATTCGACGCTGGACCGGGTCGAGCAGGCGTATTCGCGACTGGAGTCGTTCAACGCCGACGTCGCCCACGAGCTGCGCTCACCGCTGACCAACCTGATCGGCCAGACCCAGGTGGCGTTGACCCGTGGGCGCTCCGCCGAGCATTACTTCGAGGTGCTGCAATCGAACCTTGAGGAGCTTGAACGGCTGCGCTCGATCATCAACGACATGCTGTTCCTGGCCAGCGCCGATCAGGGGAGCAAGGCCACCCAGTTGACCCAGTCCTCACTGGCTCAGGAAGTGGCGAAGACACTCGATTATCTGGATTTCATTCTGGAAGACGCCCAGATGCAGGTTGAGGTCCGCGGAGATGCCAGCGCCCCGATCGAAACCGCTCATCTGCGCCGCGCGCTGATCAACCTGCTGCACAACGCCGTGCAGCACACCTCGCCGGGGGAGCTGATTCATGTGGACATTCGCGACGAAGGCGATCATGTGAGCATCGGTGTGACCAATCCGGGCGCGCAGATTGACGGGGAGCACTTGCCGAAGCTGTTCGAGCGTTTCTACCGCGTCGACGCCTCGCGCAGCAACAGCGGCGCCAATCATGGCCTGGGCCTGGCGATCGTCAAAGCCATCGCGCTGATGCACGGCGGGACCGTGTTCGTGCGCAGCGAGGACGGGGTGAATACGTTCGGGATCAATCTGCCGAGTTGAACCGTTGTGGGAATCAGCTTGCGCGCCGAGCGGTGGTAAGTCCGCCGCGTATTCAGCGGCTGGAATGCCGTCTTCGCGAGCAAGCTCACTCCCACAAGTCCAGCGGCGCGACTCAAACCCTGAGCGATCCCGATACTGTGGGAGTGAGCTTGCTCACGAAGCGTTGGAGCATCCGCGGCGCAGGGTTGATCGTTCCCACGCGGAGCGTGAGGAACGAGCATTAGCTACCGAGTGGCGGGATCAGCCCTTCTTCACAAACTCGGACTTCAACTTCATCGCGCCGATACCGTCGATTTTGCAGTCGATGTCGTGATCGCCGTCCACCAGGCGGATGTTCTTGACCTTGGTGCCGACCTTGACCACCAGCGAGGAGCCTTTGACTTTCAGGTCCTTGATGACGGTGACCGTGTCGCCGTCCTGCAGTGTGTTGCCAACGGCGTCCTTGATGACTTTGGCGTCGTCACCCGCGTCAGCGCTGGCGCCATCGACCGTCCACTCGTGAGCGCATTCCGGGCAAACGAGCTGGCTGCCATCTTCATAGGTGTACTCGGAATTGCATTTTGGGCACGGCGGTAAACTCACGGCGACTCTCGCATCAGATGAATAGGCGCAGGATTATAAGGGTTTTTATCCCGCCGGGCAGCAGCGTCTGCCAGCCCTGGAAACATCTGCCGCTGCCGGGGTCTCAATCGCAACAATGTTAGCGATTCGTGTCCAGCGAAGGAGATGAGACATGCACGATCAATTCGACCTGCAGCGCTTCGTCGGTGCGCAGGCGTCGACCTACGAGCGAGCACTCAAGGAGCTGCAGTCCGGGCGCAAACAGTCGCACTGGATGTGGTTCGTTTTTCCACAACTGACCGGTCTCGGCCACAGCGACATGGCCCGGCGTTACGGGATCAGCGGGCGCGAAGAGGCAATCGCCTACTTGCAGCATCCACTGCTGGGCGAGCGGTTGGCGCGCTGTTGCGCAGCCTTGCTTGAGTGGAAGGATCGCAGCGCTGCCCACATCATGGGGTCGCCGGATGACATGAAGCTGCGCTCAAGCATGACGCTGTTTGCAGCGGTCGCACCCGAGCAACAGGCTTTCCGCGACGTGCTTGAGGTGTTTTTCAAGGGTCAGGCGGATGAGCTGACGCTGTCGAAGCTGGGCTGAATATCTTACAGCGGCTCGCCTGGATCAGTGCCGCCGGCGAGACCTAGCGGGGCTAGCGGATCAACGGATGTAACGCGGTCAAGACAGACCCTGCGGATTATCGGATTCAACGCAGTCCAATCGTAGAAGCGCGCTTGCCCGCGAATGCAGTGGCAGGTGCGCTGAAGATTTGGCGAATGTACTGGCCTCTTCGCGGGCAAGCGCGCTCCTGCAATGGACCGCGTCTCGACCCTGCCAACAGGCTTCCGGAATTCGCCCGAACGACGCTGTCCGTAGGAGCCGGCTTGCTGGCGAACGCGGTGGATCTGAGACGTTAATGTCACTGCCCCATCGCGTTCGCCGGCAAGCCGGCTCCTACAGCATGGGCAGCGCCAGATGAACAATTCAGGGTGGGCCTGAAAAGCGGCACCCGCAGCCCTGTTTACGCCAGCGCCGTATCCATCACCATCATCAAGCAGAACCCGACCAGCAAGCCGAAGCTGGCGACCTTGTCGTGCCCGTTGCGGCGTCATTCGGGGATGATCTCGTGCGTGACCACCAGCAGCATTGCCCCTGCCGCCAGCGCCAGTCCCAACGGCAACAGCAAGGCCGCCACCTCGACCAGCCAGGCGCACAGCACCGCGAACACCGGCTCGACCAGCCCGGACGCCGCGCCAATCAGAAAGGCTTTGGGCCGCGACATACCGGCCGCGGCCAGCACCAGCGCGATCACCAACCCTTCCGGCACGTCCTGCAAGGCGATGCCCATCGCCAGGCTGTCGGCATGGGCCAGACCGCCGCCCGCAGACACCCCCACCGCCATGCCCTCGGGAATGTTGTGGGCAATGATGGCGATGACAAAGAGCCAGATGTTTGAAGGGATCGCCGGCTTTCCTGCCACTTCGGATAACTGCGGCCCCGGCGCCACCAGCAGATCAACGAGAAACAACCCGACAGCGCCAAGCAATATCCCGAAACTGACCAGCGCTCCGGCACCCCACGGAGTGAACCCCAGATCCTGAGCCGCACCGAGGCCTGGCACGATCAGCGAAAACGCCGTGGCCGCAAGCATGATGCCCGCGCCAAAACCGAGCAGCCCGTCGGACACCGCCACCGGCATGCCGCGAATCACCAGCACCGGCACGGCGCCCAAGGCAGTGCCTAACGCACAAAGCGCGCCGCCTTCCAGCGCTCGTAACATTCTGGGCTCAAGAGCCAGCCACGAGAGCCCCTGCGCCAGCAGCAAGCCGGCGCCGACCAGCAATAAAATCGAGCCCATTGCCAGCCGCAGTAACCGTCCGCTGCTGATCGCCGCTATGTCCGAGCGCATAAATCGCCTTATCCGAGGTCTGAGGGTGTTCAGCCGAGGGCTGCCGCGTAGCGCCTGGCGACTTCGTCCCAGTTCACCACGTTATAAAACGCGGCAATGTATTCAGGGCGACGGTTCTGATAACGCAGGTAATAGGCATGCTCCCAGACGTCCAGCCCGAGGATTGGCGTATTGCCGTTCATCAGTGGGCTGTCCTGATTGCCGCTGCTTTCCACAACGAGCTTCTTGTCGGGGGTCACGCTCAGCCAGGCCCAGCCGCTGCCAAAACGGGTCAACGCCGCTTTGGTGAAGGCGTCCTTGAACGCATCGAAGCCGCCCAGTTGCTGGTCGATTTCTGCAGCCAACGCGCCGGTGGGGACACCGCCACCCTGCGGGCTCATGACTTCCCAGAACAACGAATGGTTGGCATGGCCGCCGCCCTGATTGATCACCGCCGGGCGCATTTTCTCGGGAAGCTCGGCGACGCTGGCGACCAGCTTCTCGATGGGCCATTGAGCGTACTCAGTGTCCTCGACCGCCGCATTGAGGTTGTTGATGTACGTCTGGTGGTGCTTGCTGTAATGGATTTCCATGGTCTGTGCGTCAATGTGCGGCTCTAGCGCATCGTAGGCGTAAGGCAAGGCAGGCAAGGTAAATGGCATGTCAATGGACTCCATACGAGTGGGTGCCGGCGTAAACAGCAGGGTGCTGAAGCGCCGAGCGGGAATGTTCGCCGCCGCTGTTGCCCAGCAGGCGTTGGGTGCGCGGGTATTCGCCGTATTGGCTGACGAAACCCAGAAGTTCGCTGTAGGTTTTATTACTGTGGCGCAAGGCCGCCCGTCTCAGGTCAGGCGCCATTTGCGGATCCTGGATCACCTGTAAAAGGCGCTGGTGTACGGCACAGAGATACTCGGCACTCTCCTCCGGCTGGTTGAGGTTCAGGTGCAGATCAGCCAGGTTATGGTGCGAAATCACGAACGCCGCCACCGCTTCATCAGCCACGGCCCAGCGGTCGAAGAGCACCTGCGCCAAGGCCAGGGCCTGCAGGTACTGTTCGCGGGCGTCGATCAGCTCACCTCGGTTGAAGTAGCTGTTACCGATCAGAATGGTACGTTTCCATTGCTCCATGGCGCAGGTCCTCACGAGTGGCGCCGGCGTTCGGACGCCGTCGGCGGGGCGTTTTGCGGATTGGGTGCTTCAGGGTCTGTCAGAACAACGGAAGGCTTCAGCACGCAGGTCGCCAGGCGCTGGGCGAAGGCCTGGAAGCGCTCTTGTTGCGCAGGCGAGTGGGCGAGCGCTTGCATGTCCCGCAGCGGCCTCCACGCCTGATCCAGACACAGGCAGCGCCAGTGCCAGGGCAGCGCGGTGTCGCTGGCGGTGTCGATCAGCAGGCGGAAAGTGCTTTCGGCGATGAGGGGCTTGGGCGTGGCAGTGAAGCGCGCCAGATAGCGGCCTTCGGCCAGATAGTGCTCGATGAGCCGTGGCTCGTCCGGGTCCAGCGCGCAACGAATCCGTAGACTCAGCGCACGCCAGTTTTCCAGGTATGGCGACTCATGCAGCACAGAATCCATGACCGTGGCCCATCTAACGAATGAGATTCATTATTAAATGAGTTTAAGAATCAAAACAAGCCCGGCAATGAATTCATGATGAGCGTTGGTCGAACCAACGCCCGGCTGTAGGAGCGCGCTTGCCCGCGAAAATGTGCGGTGGAATGGTGGACATGCACCGGACACACCGGCCTCTTCGCGGGCAAGCGCGCGCCTAGAGGATTTGCGCGGGTGCAATGGTTTAAAGACGACCATAAAAAAGCCCGCACCATAATCTGGGCGGGCTTTTGGGCGGAGCACTGGGGCCAGCGGGGATCAGCTTCCCGCCACCATCATCTTTTCAATCAGCACCGAACCTGTGCGGATATTGCTGCGCATTTCCAGATCATTCCCCACCGCCACGATCTGCTTGAACATGTCGCGCATGTTGCCGGCAATGGTCACTTCCTGGACCGGGAACTGGATTTCGCCATTCTCTACCCAGAAACCTGCCGCGCCGCGCGAGTAGTCACCGGTGACCATGTTCAAGCCACTGCCCATCAGCTCTGTCACCAGCAGTCCGCGCCCCATTCGACGGATCAGGGCGGCCTGGTCTTCAGTGCCGTGGCTGACGAACAGGTTATGCACACCGCCTGCGTTCGCGGTGCTCGGCAGGCCCAGCTTACGGCCCGAATAGGTGCTGAGGATGTACGAGACCAGGTCGCCATTTTCGACGAACGGCTTGGCATAGGTCGCTAAACCGTCGCCATCGAACGCCGAGCTGCCCATCGCGCCGACCAGATGCGGGCGTTCGTCGATGGTCATCCACTCGGGGAACAGACGCTGGCCGATGGCCCCCTCAAGGAAGGACGATTTGCGGTACAGGTTGCCGCCGGAGACCGCGCCAAGAAAGCTGCCGAACAGCCCGCCCGCCAGCTCTGCGGAGAACAGCACCGGCACTTCGCAGGTCGGAACAGGCCGGGCGCCAAGACGGCTCGCTGCACGCTCGGCGGCTTTTTGGCCGATCAGGCGAGCGTCCATCAACTGGTCGCCGCGTCGGTTCACGTCGTACCAGTAATCGCGCTGCATCTGGCCCTCGCCTTCGGCGATCATCACGCAGCTCAGACTGTGGCGAGTCGAAGCGTAACCGCCGATAAAACCGTGGCTGTTGCCGTACACGCGGCAACCCTGATGCACGTTCAGGGTGGTGCCATCGGCGTTCTTGATCCGGCTGTCGGCGTCAAAAGCAGCCGCCTCGCAGATCAGCGCGCGCTCAATGGCCTGTTCCGGCGTGATGTCCCATGGATGGAACAGATCAAAATCCGGCTGTTCTTTCGCCATCAAGGCGGCATCAGCCAGGCCCGAGCTTTCGTCTTCTGAGGTGTGTTTGGCGATCGCCAGCGCAGCGGCCACTGTTTCACGGATGGCGTCGGGGCCACTGGCCGAGGTACTGGCCGAGCCTTTGCGATGGCCTACGTACAGGGTAATGCCGAAACCCTGGTCGCGATTGAACTCGACCGTCTCGACTTCGCGCTGGCGCACCGAGGTGGACAAGCCCTGCTCCAGCGACACCGCTACTTCGCATGCGGTCGCGCCCTGACGCCTGGCTTCGGCGACGATCTCTTCGACCTGCTGTTGCAATGCCGGCAAAGCCTGCGGGCCGACGCTTTCTGATGCACTCATGACGTTCTCCATCAAATTCTGATTTCAGCAGCCGGGCCGGACAATCGGGTCCTGACTGGTTATCATGGCGGCGTTTATTTGCGGACGGCCCCCATGGTTGATTCTTACGACGACTCCTTCGACGGAGAGAAAAGCAAAACCCAGGTCAAACGAGAGCTGCATGCTCTGGTGGAGCTGGGCGAACGCTTGACGACATTCAAGCCCGATGTGCTGGCCAAGCTGCCACTGACCGACCCTCTGCGTCGGGCACTGGCCGATGCTCCCAAGCACACCGCGCACATTGCGCGCAAACGCCACATTCAATTCATCGGCAAGCTGATGCGCGATCAGGATCTGGATGAAATCCTGGTGCTGCTCGATCAGCTCGACGCTTCTACGCGTCAGTACAACGAACGCTTCCACAATCTGGAACGTTGGCGCGACCGCCTGGTGACCGGGACCGACGACGTGCTGGAGCAGTTCGTCGCCGAATACCCCGACGCAGACCGTCAGCAACTGCGCTCGCTGATCCGTCAGGCTCAGCATGAAGCCGCGCAGAACAAGGCCCCTACCGCGACCCGCAAAATCTTCAAATACATCCGCGAGCTGGACGAAAGCAAACGCGGACTGCGCTAGAACCGCTGCGCCGTTTGAGTTCCTCAACCGGCGCAAGCCCCTCGACCATCAAGCCCCGCCTGTGCCGCCAACGGTGATTGCATCGATTTTCAGCGTCGGCTGGCCTACGCCCACCGGCACCGACTGACCGTCCTTGCCGCAGGTGCCGACGCCGCTGTCCAACGACAAATCGTTACCGACCATCGACACCCGGCTCATGCACTCAGGACCGTTGCCAATCAGCGTTGCACCTTTGACCGGTGCGGTGATTTTGCCGTCTTCGATCAGGTACGCCTCGCTGGTCGAGAACACGAACTTGCCGCTGGTGATGTCCACTTGGCCGCCGCCCAGATTGGCGCAATAGATGCCTCGTTTGACCGACGCGATGATCTCCGCCGGATCGCTCTCCCCGCCCAGCATGTAGGTGTTGGTCATGCGCGGCATCGGCAGGTGCGCATAGGACTCGCGCCGACCATTGCCGGTGCGCGCCACCCCCATCAGCCGCGCGTTGAGCTTGTCCTGCATGTAGCCTTTGAGCACGCCATTTTCGATGAGCGTGGTGCACTCGGTGGGTGTGCCTTCGTCGTCAACGCTCAGCGAACCGCGTCGATCAACGAGGGTGCCGTCGTCGACGATGGTGCAGAGTTTGGACGCGACCATTTCGCCCATGCGACCGCTGTATGCCGAGCTGCCCTTGCGGTTGAAATCGCCTTCAAGGCCGTGGCCGACCGCTTCGTGGAGCAGCACACCGGACCAGCCGGAACCCAACACCACCGGCAACGTACCGGCTGGCGCCGGGATGGCTTCGAGGTTGACCAGCGCCTGACGCAGCGCCTCACGGGCGTAGCCCATGGCGCGGTCGTCGCTGAGGAAATAACGGTAATCGGTACGGCCGCCACCGCCATGCCCGCCACGCTCACGCCGGCCGTTCTGCTCAACGATCACGCTGACGTTGAAGCGCACCAATGGACGCACGTCGGCCGCGAGCCCGCCATCGGTGGAGGCCACCAGAATGCGCTCCCAGACACCGGCCATGCTCACGGTGACTTGCTGGATACGCGGGTCCAGCGCGCGGGTAGCGGCGTCGACACGCTTCAGCAGCTCGACCTTCTCGGCGCGAGTCATGACTTCAAGGGGGTTGTCCGGCGCGTACAGCTGGGCGACGTCCTGGGTAGTGAACGCCTGCACCCGGCCGTTCTGACCAGCGCGTGAAATCGAGCGCGCGGCACGGGCGGCCTGAGTCAGCGCCTCGGGGGTGATGGCGTTGCTGTAGGCGAAGCCGGTTTTCTCGCCCGATTGCGCGCGCACGCCGACGCCCTGGTCCAGGTTGAAGCTGCCTTCTTTGACGATGCCGTCTTCCAGGGCCCAAGACTCGGAAATCTGACCCTGAAAATACAGGTCGGCCGCGTCAATGCCTGGGCCGGCCAGCTCACCCAGCACCGATTGCAGGCTGTCGATACTCAGGCCGCCTGGCGCCAGAAGGTGTTCGCTGACAGAGGACAAGTGGCTCATATTCACTCCGGGGTATTGGCAGGTCGCACGGCGGCCTGCGAAAAAAATCGCCGGTGGTTCGTTACCGGCATGCGCGCCCGTATGGACGCTTGTTCTACGCTGTCTCGTTCGGCCAGCAGCACCGCTTCACCCTGCGCCTGCTCGGCCAGCACGCGGCCCCATGGATCGATGATCGCCGCATGCCCAAATGTTTCTCTCGGCCCCGGATGGATGCCGCCTTGCGCCGCCGCCAGCACATAACACTGGGTTTCGATGGCCCGAGCGCGCAGCAAGACCTCCCAGTGCGCCGCCCCTGTGACGGCGGTAAAGGCCGACGGCGCGGTGATCAATTCTGCTCCTGCCTCCCGCAGCGCGGTGTACAGCTCCGGGAAGCGCAAGTCGTAACACACCGAGAGCCCCAGCCGTCCAACCGGCGTGTCGGCCACCACGACGTTGCCGCCATGGGCGTAGTCGTCGGATTCTCGATACCGCCCTCGTGCATCGGCGACATCGACGTCGAACAGGTGCAGCTTGTCGTATCGCGCAACTTGCTGGCCCTCATCGTCAATCAGCAACGAACAGGCAGTGACTTTGCCATCAGGCTGACCCTCAAGGGGCAGCGGCAATGTCCCGGCCACTATCCATAAGGTGAGGTCGCGGGCGGCAAGTTTCAACCACGGTATGATCGGACCTTCGCCCATTGCCTCGGCGCGACCGATCTCGGCGACGTCTCGACGGCCCATGGCGGCGAAGTTTTCCGGGAGCACGGCCAGTTTTGCACCCGACGCAGCGGCCTGTTCCAGCAACCTGCGGGCCTGGGCCAGATTGGCCTTGATGTCGCTTTGGCTGACCATTTGAATGACGGCGAAGGACATACCCACTCCCTGATCAATAGACCTGCACTTTACTCCAGACACCGATGATTGGGCTCGCTCGACAGCCCGAATTCGTCGTCACGGCCCATGAATGTCACACCGGAGCAATGACGTGCCGCAGATTTGAATGCAGGAGCGCGCTTGCCCGCGAAGGCGTAGGCACGGGCTGCGCCTATGCGTTGGATGCGCCGGCCTCTTCGCGGGCAAGCGCGCTCCTACACTGATCAGCGGCGAGCAGTGAAATCTCGTTGCACGCACTGGCCCCTTCCCGGCTAAAGCCGGTCCCACTAAATATCGCGTTCATCTGGTCGCGTAGGCACGGGCTGCGCATATGCGTTGGATGCGCCGGCCTCTTCGCGGGCAAGCGCGCTCCTACACCGGTCAGCGGCGAACAAGGGAATCTCGTTGCACGCACTGGCCCCTTCCCGGCTAAAGCCAGTCCCACTAAATATCGCGTTCACCTAGTGGAATCGGCTTCAGCCAAGAGGCGTTGGATGTCACACCGGAGCAATGACGTGCCGCAGATTTGAATGCAGGAGCGCGCTTGCCCGCGAAGGCGTAGGCACGGGCTGCGCATATGCGTTGGATGCGCCGGCCTCTTCGCGGGCAAGCGCGCTCCTACACTGATCAGCGGCGAGCAGTGAAATCTCGTTGCACGCACTGGCCCCCTTCCCGGCTAAAGCCAGTCCCACTAAATATCGCATTCATCTGGGGCGCTGGGTTCAGCCTGTCCTACTCACGGCGCGTTCACTTGTGGGACCGGCTTTAGCCGGGAAGGCGTCTGTGGTCACACTGCAAATGTCAGACGCCTGCCAACACGGTGTTTACTGGGGTTTTTCGAACGGTTTGTCGAAGGTGATCTTGGGTTCTTTCCACGGCCCCTGAACCTTGTACTGGACACTGGCGAAGCGTGACACGCGGTCGCCCAGCAGCTTGTCGACCAGGAACAACGCGCCGCCAATCGCCGGTGCGCCGACGATCAATGCAGCAATGGGCAGGTTATTGGTCACCGGCAGGGTCACCAACAGCTTGGCGTCTACGCGATCACGGACCATGTCCAGCGTGCCGTCCAACTCAAGATTCGTCGAAGGCCCGGTCATGGTGATCGGGTCGCGGGTGACATACACGCCATCGCTGGCAACCAGCAAACCCTTGACCTTGTCGTAGCTCAAGCCCTTGCCGAGCAGGTCAGAAAAGTCCAGACGCAGCCGCCGGCCAATCGAATTGAAGTTGAGCAGGCCAAACACCCTGAGCGCCTGTGCGCCCCCTTCAACCTCAACGAATTGCCCGTTTTTCAGCGTCGCGTCCAGGCTGCCGGAATAGCGCTTCAAGCCCACCCAGGCGGGCGAACCCGGCCAGCGGCCGTCAGCGTTCAGCTCGAACTCCTGACTGGTGACCGTCGGGGCAAACCCCCAGGCCTTAAGCACATCCGCCAGGTTCTTGCCGCTGACCTGACCCTTGAACCAACTGGATGTCGCGCCCGGTGTGCCCTCCCAGCCGCCATTGCCCAGCAGCGCAATACCTTTGAGGCCCAGGTTCATGTCCGTCAACTGGACGCCGTTAGTCGTCGGCCGCGCCTTGAGCGACCACGCCCCCATCAACTGATCGCCCTGAAACAGCTGGGTGATGTTGACGTTCGCCGCCGGAATTTTGCGAGGATCAACATCTGCCAGCGGATCCGGAGCGTTTTCCACTACCGCCGCATTCGGGTCTGGCGCTGGCAGCCGCACATACAACAGGCTGATATCGATGGGCGCAGTTTTGCTGTCCGGCAAGGTGGCAGTGCCCTTCACCTTCGCGCTATCAAGGGACAGCGCCCACGCGGCATCACTGCGCTTGAGCAGCACACCGACCTGGTCGAGCGTCGTGCCCATTGCGGTCAGTTTGCCGATCTGTAAGTCAACGCTGCTGAGAAGCTGCTTGGCGCTACCACCCGGATCGCCGCCGGCGTAGCGCTCGGCCATGGCCTGCCAGGGTGCTATGTCCAGTTCGGACAACGCGCCGCGAACGCGCAAGCCTTTGCTGTCCGGCACGATCGCCCCGCCCTCGCCCAGAAACAACTCCCCTCGCCCGTCGCCGAACTTGCCGGGTGGCGAGGCGAACGCCAGGTTGGCGATGTTGGTGTAGCCGACATCGATACGCCGTTCGGGGCCCTGCAGGTTCATGCGAAAGTCGGTGTCACGCGCCTCGTCTGCGGCTTTGCCAAATGGTGCCGGCAGATCAACCGCGAGCCCCTTGAGGTTCGAGTTGATCTGCAGCTGACTGGCATTGCCGCTCAATGTCAGCTGCAACTGGTAAGGCAGATCGCCCGAGATGGGCAGCGGCTGAGTGACGCCCAGCCAGTCGGTCAGGCGCTTGCTGGCAATCACGCTGCTGGCAGTGATCCGCGTCACCGGCGCGCCGGGTTTGCCTTCGGCGAAAATCTCGGCAGACACCGGTTTATCGAAAGCAACGGTCTTGATGTTTTTGCCGCTCAGACCTTTGGTGTAATCAAAACGGAAATCGCCGCGCAGTTGCGTCAGCTCCAGCACCGGGTCGGCCAACTTAAGGCGCGCGCTGTCGGTACTGAAATCCACCACGACTTTGGGCTCCTGCCCTTTGACCAGCGGAATATCCAGGTTGATATGCCCCTGCAAAGGCCCTTCGGCCTGCCAGCCGGCGAAGGTCTGGCCGGTTCCGATGGGGGCTTCCTGCAGGATTTTCATGCCGTCCTGAAGACTGCCCTTCAGATCCCCGTCCACCAGCAAGTGGCTGGTCTGCCCCGCCGAGACGTGAGGAATATCCACCGCGACATTGCTCACTTGGGTGTTGAGCAACTGGCCCTTGTTGGCACGGATGCGCACGCCGCTGTTCTCGACGAATACGTCGCCGTCGACATTGGTCAGCTGAGGCCAGCCTGGCTGGAACGCCAGATTCGCGTTGCGCACTTTGAAGAACAGACTGATGACGCGTGCCACATCGGTCGCATCGCGGCTGATCGAGCCTTGATACTGGAAAAAACCCTGATCGACATTGCCGCCCAGAATCGCCGTGCGCAGCCACTGGTCGAGCGCCGGACTGAGCACAGCAGGCAGGTACTTTGAGGTGTAGCGACCGTCGCCGTCGACCAGACCGACGCGCAGGTCCATGTAGTCTTCCTGGCTGTGATCGAAGTGCAGGCGAATGAGGAAGTCGCTGGCGATGTTGCCCTCCTCCCCTTCGACCTTGATATACGGCGCAATGAGCGTGAAGCCTTTGTCATCCAGCGCCCAGGTCAGCTGTGCATTGGCGTGGCGATACTTCCATTCGTTACGGAAGATCGGGTCCAGATGCAGCATGAAATCATCCGTATCCAGACGCAGTTCGCCCTGACCAAGATCACCGCTGATGGCGCCGCTGACGTTACCGGCCGCCGGTGCACCGTGGTAGGCGTCGAAACCGACCTTGTCCAGATTGGCGGCGAAGGCCAGACGCTTGGGCGCCTCGGCCTGGGGTCGATAATCCACCAGCACATTGCGCAGGCCGCCAGTCACCTTCAGCCGGTCGAGCACAACCATGAGTTTGTCAGGCAACGGCGCCAGCGAATCAAGCAGCGGCGTAACGGGCGTCAGGTCCAGCCGGTCGGCCTGTGCGTGCCACACCTCTTCGCTGTCGGCGGTGGCGGCGCTCTGCTGCAGTTGCAGACGACTTTCCCAGCGCTTGCCGTTCAGGTCCATGGCCAGCGAGTCGACGGTGGCGCGCATGCCTTTCTGATCGCGCTGAAACCAGGCATTTAGCGCCAGATTGTCGATGATCGCCGGCTTGCGATCGGCGTACCCGCCCTTGAAATGCGGCGCGTTAAGACGCGTGACCGCGCTTTGCAACGCGCCCTGCCCCCACGTTAACCAGGCCTCGCCGCCCATTTTCAGGCTCCGAATTTTCCAGTCGCGGGTCAGGCTTTTCGGCAGCCATTTCGACCACTCGCTCTGCGGCAGGCTCAGGTAGGCCTGGGCCTCGCCGTCGCGCCATTCATGGGCGGTGACCTTTGAACGGACATTGAGCGACAGCGGCTGACCGTCCGGCAGGTTCAATCGCGCATCGAGGCGCTGATGCAAACTGCCCGTCTTCAGTGTCAGGCTCACATAGGTCAACGTCAGCGGCGACTGGTCATAAGGCTGGAGGGTGATCTGGCTGTCGAACAGAGACAGCTGCGAAACAACCTGCATTTGGTTCAGGATTTTCTCGGGGTCGAACGCTTGATCAGGCTGCACAGGTAAACCCTGTAGCGCCCAGTGGCCGTTCTGGTCTTCTTTCAGGCCCAACTGCAGGCCGTCCAGTTCAAGGCGCTCAAGGCGCACCTCACGGCTGCGCAAGCTGGCAAGCAGGTCGGGCGTTGCCTGAACATGGTCGAGCCGAACGGCATTACCGCCTGTGCCGATCATCACATCCCGCGCGACGAATACCGGGGCGAAGCCGCTCCAGCTGCCTTCCAGCCGTCCGATGCTCACGGGCATGCCCAGCGCGGCCTGCGCCTTGGCTTCAACGTCGGCGCGGTATTCGGCCACCATGGGCACCAACTGACGACCGACACTCACGTACAGCGCAACCAGCACCACGACGAGGGCGCAAAGGCTCAGTCCCCAACGGGTCATCACAGCCAGAAACCGGGTCAGACGCTCCATGTCGCTGCGCCTCCGCAAAAACGGCCTGCATCTGGCATCCGGCCCAATCGTGCAGGTGCGGGTACGTCCAGGTTGTGCTCAATCGCCACGCGTTGTTCTCTTTGGACGGCATCCGTTCCGTCTGCCTCAAGGGCACAGTTTTCTAGTTCAACCACACCGCCGCCGGGTAGCGCCGGGCGTCACGCACCGTCAGAGCAGCACGACGTCATATTGTTCCTGGGAATACATGGTCTCGACCTGAAAACGAATGGTCCGGCCGATGAACACCTCAAGCTCCGCCACATTGCCAGATTCCTCGTCCAGCAGTCGATCCACCACTTTCTGATTGGCCAGCACCCGATAGCCCACCGCCTGGTAAGCACGGGCTTCGCGCAGGATCTCGCGGAATATCTCGTAGCAGATGGTTTCGGGCGTCTTCAGTTTGCCCCGACCCTGGCAACTGCTGCACGGTTCGCACAGCACCTGCTCCAGACTTTCGCGGGTGCGCTTGCGCGTCATCTGCACAAGACCCAGTTCGGTGATGCCGATGATGTTGGTCTTGGCGTGATCGCGCTCGAGCTGTTTTTCAAGCGTGCGCAGCACCTGGCGCTGGTGCTCGGCGTCTTCCATGTCGATGAAATCGATGATGATGATGCCGCCGATGTTGCGCAGCCTCAGTTGCCGCGCAATGGCGGTTGCCGCTTCCAGGTTGGTTTTGAAGATGGTTTCTTCAAGATTGCGATGCCCGACGAACGCGCCGGTGTTGACGTCAATCGTGGTCATGGCTTCGGCCGGGTCGATGACCAGATAGCCGCCGGACTTGAGCGGGACCTTGCGGTCCAGCGCCCGCTGGATTTCATCCTCCACGCCATACAAATCGAAGATCGGCCGCTCGCCAGGGTAGTGCTCCAGGCGATCGGCAATTTCGGGCATCAGTTCAGCGACAAACTGAGTGGTCTTCTGAAAGGTCTCGCGTGAATCGATGCGAATCTTCTCGGTCCGCGGGCTGACCAGGTCGCGCAACGTGCGCAGCGCCAGCCCCAGGTCTTCGTAGATCACGCTGGCCGGGCTGATGGTCTTGATCTGCTCGCCGATCTGGTCCCACAGCCTGCGCAGGTAGCGGATGTCCATCATGATTTCTTCAGCGCCTGCGCCCTCGGCTGCGGTGCGCAGGATGAAGCCGCCCTTCTCCTTGATCCCTTCCTTGGCGACGCAATCGCTGACCACCTGCTTCAAGCGCTCGCGCTCGGCCTCGTCTTCGATTTTGAGGGAAATGCCGACATGCGCCGTTCGCGGCATGTAAACGAGGTAACGCGAGGGGATCGACAGCTGGGTGGTCAGCCGCGCACCTTTGCTGCCGATCGGGTCCTTGGTGACCTGCACGACCAGGCTCTGGCCGTCGTGAACCAGGGAACTGATGGTTTCCACGGCCGGGCCTTCGCGCATGGAGATTTCGGACGCATGAATGAACGCCGCGCGGTCCAGGCCGATATCGATGAACGCAGCCTGCATGCCAGGCAACACGCGCACCACCTTGCCTTTGTAGATATTGCCCACGATCCCGCGGCGCTGGGTGCGTTCGACATGCACCTCTTGCAACACCCCGTTCTCAACGACCGCCACGCGCGATTCCATTGGCGTGATGTTGATCAGAATCTCTTCACTCATGACTTGTCACCTTCCGGGCGTTGCCAACAGGGTATGCCGAAACGCTGGAGGATTTCTGCGGTTTCGCACAACGGCAGGCCGACCACCGCGGAATAGCTGCCGCTGAGGTTTTCCACGAACACTGCGCCAAGCCCTTGAATGCCATAGCCCGCGGCTTTGTCGCAGGGTTCGCCGCTTGCCCAGTACCGGCGTGCTTCGTCTTCGCCGATGACCCGAAACCGTACGCGACTGGTCACGGTTCTCGTCTCG
The DNA here is from genome assembly GCF_030208975.1 of Pseudomonas sp. ME-P-057. Taxonomy (NCBI): domain Bacteria; kingdom Pseudomonadati; phylum Pseudomonadota; class Gammaproteobacteria; order Pseudomonadales; family Pseudomonadaceae; genus Pseudomonas; species Pseudomonas sp. ME-P-057. The sequence continues at coordinate 96,010 of NZ_JARVSX010000033.1, read as the reverse complement.
CAGCGCTCTTCGCGAACCACGGCAATGGCGGTCAGGACTTCGTGCTCGCGATTTGAAAGCGCGGCCAACATTGCCAGCGCCTCGGCTTCATCCGCCGGTTTGCCCAGAATGCGACCGTCAAGCACCACGGCGGTGTCAGCCCCGAGTACACAGGCGGTGGGGTATGCCGCATCGTTGGCGAGCGTCAGTAAACCCGCTTCAGCCTTGCAGCGGGCCAGCCGCAGGACGTAGGCGTCCGGCGCTTCGCCGGTCAGAGGGGTTTCGTCGATGTCAGCGCTGAGGGTCGTGAATGGCACGCCGATCTGGGCGAGCAGCTCACGACGTCGCGGGGAGCCGGAGGCAAGAAGAAGTTGGGGCATGGGACGTCTCCGTGTCGTTGATCACAAGCGTAGTCTTACGAAAGAGCCGGGGCGCCACACCGCTATATCAAGGTGCTCACTCCGGCCCCTTCCCGGCTGAAGCCGGTCCCACTGAAACACCGCGTTCAAACCTGTGGGACCGGCTTTAGCCGGGAAAGCGTCGTGTGTCACGCCACAGGATCGAGGATGCTCACACTGGCCCCTTCCCGGCTGAAGCCGGTCCCACTCAAACACCGCATTCCAACCTGTGGGACCGGCTTTAGCCGGGAATGCGTCGTGTGGCACGCCACAGGTTGAGGGTGCTCACACTGGCCTCTTCCCGGCTGAAGCCGGTCCCACTCAAACACCGCATCCAACCTGTGGGACCGGCTTTAGCCGGGAAAGCGTCGTGTGTCACGCCACAGGATCGAGGGTGCTCACACTGGCCTCTTCCCGGCTGAAGCCGGTCCTACAAAAACCGGCAGATGCCGCTCCCAATTACTTAGTTGATCTTTAAACGCAGGCGCAATCCTCGCAGACCGTAGCTGACCCATGGCCAGAGCAATGCGCTAACCAATGCCGGCAACACGAGGGCGAGGGTCGGCTGACGGTTGCCGGTCAAGGCACTGAGCCACAGCTGAACCAGTTGCGCGAGCCCGAAGATGACCAGAATCACCAGGCACTGCTGCCACATCGGGAACATCCGCAAGCGCTGCTGCAACGACAGCACCAGAAAAGTGATCAGCGTCAGGATCAATGCGTTCTGCCCCAGCAAGGTGCCGTATAGAACATCCTCGGCCAGACCCAGCATCCATGCAGTGACCATCCCGATCTTGTGCGGGAGTGCCAGCGCCCAGAAGGCCAGCAGTAGCGCCAGCCACAGCGGGCGAAATATTTCCATGAATTGCGGCAGGGGCGAAACGCTGAGCAGCAGCCCGATGACAAAGGTCAACCAGACCACCCAGCCGTTTCGTGCGGGAGCATGACGCGCCATTATTCTTCCCTCTCGCGTTGGGTTGCCGGAGCAGCGGCGGGCGTCGCCGGGCGAGTTGCGGCGGGTTTGGCCGCAGGTTTGGCGGCGGGTTTGCTGGCAGCGGGCTTGGCAGGCGTGGTCGCCGGCGCGGTGGTTGTCGATGCAGGCGCGCTGTTCGCGGCAGGCGCGGACGAGGTGCTGTGCCCGGCAGGTTTCGGCACAGTGGCCGGAACGACTGCTTTGTTGGGCGTTGCAGCGGGGGCCGCACCAGGGACAGTAGCGGACGGCACCGCTGCCGGATCAGCCGCCTGACGGTCCAGAGACTCCTGCTGCTGGGCGGCGTCGGCAGCGCGCTCTTCAGGCGAGCGGCCATCGGAGAACACCAGCAGCAGATAACGACTGCGATTCAGCGCAGCGGTCGGCACCGCCCGCACGATGGCAAAGGGCTGGCCTGAGTCGTGAATCACTTCCTTGACCGTCGCCACCGGATACCCCGCGGGGAAGCGCTGCCCAAGGCCGGAACTCACCAGCAGGTCGCCTTCCTTGATGTCGGCGGTGTCTGCCACATGGCGCAGCTCAAGTCGCTCGGGGTTGCCGGTGCCGCTGGCAATCGCCCGCAGCCCGTTGCGATTCACCTGCACCGGGATGCTGTGGGTGGTGTCGGTCAGCAGCAACACGCGGGACGTGTAGGGCATCAGCTCGACCACCTGCCCCATCAGGCCTCGCGCATCAAGCACCGGCTGACCCAGCACCACGCCGTCGCGCTCACCCTTGTTGATGATGATGCGGTGGGTAAACGGGTTGGGGTCCATGCCGATGAGCTCGGCGACTTCGACTTTCTCGTTGACCAGCGCTGAGGAGTTGAGCAGCTCGCGCAGGCGCACGTTTTGCTCGGTCAGGGCAGCCAGCTTTTGCAGGCGACCCTGCAGCAGCAGGTTTTCGGTCTTGAGTTTTTCGTTCTCGGCAGCGAGTTCTGTACGGCTGCCAAACTGGCTGGCGACGCCCTGGTACAGACGCTCTGGCAAATCGGCGATCCAGTAGGACTGCATCAGCACCAGCGACATTTGACTGCGAACAGGCTTGAGCAGGGTAAAGCGCGCGTCCACGACCATGATGGCCACGGACAATACGACCAGCACCAGTAGACGGACGCCCAGGGACGGGCCCTTGGAGAAAAGCGGTTTAATGGGCCGCTCCTTCCAGAGATGCGTACAGAGGTGCGTGAGTGTAGCTGTGCTTATTCATGCGACACGAAACCGGCCTGATGCGGATGGATGGAAATGCAGGGTGCCAGACTTGCAACATCGCTGCGCGACGTCAACAGGTCGGACACGAACAGGCAGCACGGTAAGGTGCTGCCCGTTAAGCGCAACATGCTGCGTTCCGGCGACTTATTCGCTGGAGAGCAGGTCCATGGTGTGCTTGTCCATCATTTCCAGCGCACGGCCACCGCCGCGTGCAACGCAGGTCAGCGGGTCTTCGGCAACGATCACCGGCAGACCGGTTTCCTGGGCCAGCAGTTTGTCCAGGTCACGCAGCAGTGCGCCACCGCCGGTCAATACCAGACCGCGCTCGGCGATGTCCGAGGCCAGCTCTGGCGGCGACTGCTCCAGTGCGCTCTTCACAGCCTGAACGATGGTTGCCAGGGATTCCTGCAACGCTTCCAGCACTTCGTTGGAATTCAGCGTGAACGCGCGGGGCACGCCTTCAGCCAGGTTGCGACCGCGAACATCGACTTCGCGCACTTCGCCGCCCGGGTAGGCCGTGCCGATTTCCTGCTTGATGCGCTCGGCGGTGGATTCACCGATCAGGCTGCCGTAATTGCGACGCACGTAAGTGATGATCGCTTCGTCGAAGCGGTCGCCACCGACACGCACGGATTCGGCATAGACCACACCGTTCAGGGAAATCAGGGCGATTTCCGTGGTGCCGCCACCGATGTCGACGACCATCGAACCGCGAGCCTCTTCGACCGGCAGGCCGGCACCGATGGCCGCTGCCATTGGCTCTTCGATCAGGAAGACTTCGCGCGCACCGGCACCCAAAGCGGATTCACGGATGGCGCGACGCTCGACCTGCGTGGATTTGCAGGGAACGCAGATCAACACACGAGGGCTGGGCTGCAGAAAGCTGTTCTCGTGAACCTTGTTGATAAAATACTGAAGCATTTTTTCGCACACGCTGAAATCGGCGATCACGCCGTCTTTCATGGGGCGAATGGCCGCGATGTTGCCCGGGGTACGGCCCAGCATCCGCTTGGCTTCCATCCCGACCGCAACAACGCTCTTCTGATTTCCGTGGGTCCGAATGGCCACAACTGATGGCTCATTCAGAACAATGCCGCGCTCACGCACGTAAATAAGGGTGTTGGCAGTGCCCAGGTCGATGGAAAGATCGCTGGAAAACATGCCACGCAGTTTCTTGAACATGGGGAAAGGACCCTAGGCAACGCGTGGGTAAAAAAGTGCGGCAAACTCTAACAACGACAGGGATTTTGGGCAAGGAGCCAATATGTTAAATTGGCGGTTTTTCCGAGCACTACCCTGGAAGATCGCGGCCTTATGACCGTTTAAAGGGCGTAGTGTTCCGCAATCTGACGTATGGCTCATGCCCTGCGCATTCCACTGGAGAACCCCATGGCGCTTGATCGCTCCGACGTGGAAAAAATCGCTCATCTGGCCCGACTGGGTCTTAATGACGCCGATATCCCGCGTACTACTGAAGCACTGAATAGCATTCTCGGGCTGGTTGACCAGATGCAGGCGGTCGATACCACCGGCATCGAGCCCCTCGCGCATCCCCTTGAAGCCTCCCAACGCCTGCGTGAAGACGCCGTTACCGAGGTTAATCATCGCGACTCCTATCAAGCCATCGCACCAGCGGTCCAAGACGGCCTTTATCTGGTTCCGAAAGTCATCGACTAAGGGAATGAGCCTGCAATGCATGAAATGACTCTGGCAGAGATCGCTCGCGGACTCGCCGATAAAAAGTTTTCTTCCGAAGAATTGACCCGCAATCTGCTGGCGCGCATCGCTCAGCTGGATCCGCAGCTCAATAGCTTCATCACTGTCACCGAAGACCTGGCGATCACTCAGGCCCAGGCTGCCGACGCCCGCCGCGCGGCAGGCGAAACCGGGCCTTTGCTGGGTGCTCCATTGGCGCACAAGGACCTCTTCTGCACCAAGGGCATTCGCACCAGTTGCGCCTCGAAGATGCTCGACAACTTCAAGGCCCCCTACGACGCCACTGTGGTTGCCAGGCTCGCCGCCGCCGGGACCGTGACGTTGGGCAAGACCAACATGGACGAGTTCGCCATGGGGTCGGCCAACGAATCCAGCCATTACGGCGCAGTTAAAAACCCGTGGCACCTCGAGCATGTTCCCGGCGGCTCGTCCGGCGGTTCGGCCGCTGCCGTTGCGGCGCGTCTGCTGCCCGGCGCTACCGGCACCGATACCGGCGGCTCGATCCGTCAACCAGCCGCACTCACCAACCTCACCGGCCTGAAACCGACCTACGGCCGGGTTTCCCGCTGGGGCATGATTGCCTACGCCTCCAGCCTGGATCAGGCGGGCCCGATGGCGCGCACCGCCGAAGACTGCGCATTGCTGCTGCAAGGCATGGCCGGTTTCGACGTGAATGACTCCACCAGCATCGACGAACCGGTGCCCGATTACAGCGCTGGCCTGAGCGCATCGCTGCAGGGTCTGCGCATTGGCGTGCCGAAGGAATATTTCGGCGCCGGCCTGGACCCGCGCATTGCGGACCTGGTCATGGCCAGCGTCGAAGAGCTGAAGAAGCTCGGCGCCGTGGTCAAGGAAGTCAGCCTGCCCAACCTGCAGCACGCCATCCCGGCGTATTACGTGATTGCACCGGCAGAGGCCTCCTCCAACCTCTCGCGTTTCGACGGCGTGCGCTTCGGCTATCGCTGCGAAGCCCCGAAAGACCTGACCGACCTGTACAAGCGCTCCCGTGGCGAAGGCTTCGGCCCTGAAGTTCAGCGCCGGATCATGGTCGGCGCCTATGCGCTGTCGGCCGGTTACTACGACGCTTACTACGTGCAGGCGCAGAAGATTCGCCGCCTGATCAAGAACGACTTCATGAACGCGTTCGCCGAAGTCGACGTGATTCTGGGCCCGACCACGCCGAACCCCGCCTGGAAAATAGGCGCCAAGAACGCGGACCCTGTCTCGGCTTACCTGGAAGACTTCTACACCATCACCGCCAACCTCGCAGGCGTGCCGGGCCTGTCAATGCCCGCCGGTTTCGCCGACGGCCTGCCGGTGGGTGTGCAATTGCTGGCGCCGTATTTCCAGGAAGGTCGCTTGCTGAACGTTGCCCATCAATATCAGCAAGTAACCGATTGGCACACCCGCTCGCCGGCTGGCTTCTAAGGAGAAAACACATGCAATGGGAAGTCGTCATCGGGCTGGAGATTCATACCCAGCTCACCACCCAGTCGAAGATTTTCTCCGGCAGCGCCACCACGTTCGGCTCCGAGCCTAATACCCAGGCGAGTCTGGTAGATCTGGGCATGCCCGGCAGCTTGCCGGTGCTGAACAAGGAAGCCGTGCAGATGGCGGTCAAGTTTGGCCTGGCCATCGACGCCGAGATCGGCCAGCACAACGTGTTCGCCCGCAAGAACTACTTCTACCCTGACCTGCCGAAGGGTTATCAGATCAGCCAGATGGAATTGCCGATCGTTGGCAAGGGCCATTTGGACATCACCCTCGAAGACGGCACGATCAAGCGCATTGGCGTGACCCGCGCGCACCTTGAAGAAGACGCAGGCAAGAGCCTGCACGAAGATTACAGCGGCATGACCGGCATCGATCTCAACCGCGCCGGTACGCCGTTGCTGGAGATCGTTTCCGAACCGGACATGCGCTCGGCGAAGGAAGCGGTTGCCTACGTCAAGGCGATGCATGCACTGGTTCGTTATCTGGGCATTTGCGACGGCAACATGGCGGAAGGCTCGCTGCGCTGTGACTGCAACGTGTCGATTCGCCCGAAAGGCCAGGTTGAGTTCGGCACGCGCTGCGAGATCAAGAACGTCAATTCGTTCCGCTTCATCGAGAAGGCGATCAACAGCGAAATCCAGCGTCAGATCGATCTCATCGAAGACGGCGGCAAGGTCATTCAGCAGACCCGCCTGTACGACCCGAACACCAATGAAACCCGCGCCATGCGCAGCAAAGAGGAAGCCAACGACTACCGCTACTTCCCCGACCCTGACCTGTTGCCGGTGATCATTGAAGACTCGTTCCTGGAGCAGACCCGGGCGACCTTGCCGGAACTGCCTCCGCAGAAACGCGAGCGCTTCCAGTCGCAGTTCGGGCTTTCGCTGTATGACGCCAGCGTGCTGGCCTCCAGCCGCGAACAGGCCGACTTCTTCGAGAAGGTCGTCAGCATCTCGGGCGACGCGAAACTGGCGGCCAACTGGGTGATGGTTGAGCTGGGTTCACTGCTGAACAAGCAGGGCGTCGAGATCGACGAATCGCCGGTCAGCGCTGAACAACTGGGCGGCATGCTGCTGCGCATCAAGGACAACACCATCTCGGGCAAAATCGCCAAGATGGTTTTTGAGGCCATGGCCAATGGCGAGGGCAACGCCGACGAGATCATCGAGCAGCGCGGTCTCAAGCAAGTCACGGACAGCGGCGCCATTGAGTCGATGCTGGACGATGTACTCGCTGCCAACGCTGAACAGGTCGAGCAGTACCGTGCGGCCGACGAAGCCAAACGCGGCAAGATGTTCGGCTTCTTTGTCGGGCAAGCGATGAAGGCATCGAAGGGCAAGGCCAACCCGGGCCAGGTCAACGAACTGCTCAAGCGCAAGCTCGAAGGCTGAACGCGAAACCTGTAGGAGCGACCGGGTGGCGCTCCACCTTGCCCGCGAAGAGGCCGGTACACCCGCTAAATTTTTAGCGATTCAGATACCGTCTTCGCGGGCAAGCGCGCTCCTACAAGGGACCGCGGCCGCAAATCGCGGTCTTCTGCACAAACGTGCTCGCCCGGGTCAGTCCCGGGCGATGCCGAATTGCCGAACTGAACATTTCCAAGGGACCCTGCCCCATGCGGCGAATCCTCGGCGCTTGCGCCCTGCTCTCCCTGCTGGCCGGCTGCGCCAGTGACGGCCTCATCGATCCGCACGGTTACAACGCAACCGGTGGCGCCTCGTATTACGGCTCACAACACGCCGGTCAGCGCACCGCCAGTGGTGAGCGCTTCGACCCGAATGCCCTGACTGCCGCGCACCGTCAACTACCGTTCGGCACGCGCGTGCAAGTCACCAACCTGGACAACGACCGCAAGGTCATCGTACGCATCAACGATCGCGGCCCGCACACGCGCGGTCGGCTGATTGACGTGTCGCGCGCAGCGGCCACGCAATTGGGTATGCTGCGCAGCGGAACCGCACAAGTGCGGGTACAAGCCCTCGACGACTGACTGGTGCCCTGAATTCTCGCCCTAACGAATCTGCCCTTGCCTACCCTGATCGAGCTCGCCTGCGGCCTGTTGCTGATGATCATCGGCGCGCAACTGTCGGTACGCGCTGCCGTGGCCCTCGCCGCGCTGCTCAAAACCCGCCCGCTGTTCCTCGGTCTGACAGTCGTCGCCCTCGGCAGCAGCGCGCCTCAACTTGCCGTCGGATTGCAGGCAGCCTTCACCGACAGCACCGACATCGCGGTCGGCAGCGTCATCGGCAGCAATATTTTCAACGTGCTGGTCACACTGGGGCTGTCGGCGTTGATCATCCCGCTCAGGGTGGCTCGCCAGTTGGTGCGTGTTGACCTGCCGCTGATGATCGGCGCGACCGTATTGGTCGCCGCGCTGGCCTGGAACGGCGAGCTGAGCGCACTGGATGGCATCGTGTTGCTGCTTGGAATGGCAGCGTACCTGTTCGTCGTGGTGCGCCAGTTTGCCCACGGCGCGCGACATGTCTCGAAGGTCGGCGTCGCTCCGCGTCGTCGCGTCAGGCCCATACTCGGCCGGCTGGCGTTGATGGCATGCGGCCTGGCCCTGCTGACCTTCGGCAGCCACTTGCTGGTCGGCGCGGCGGTGACGGTAGCGCTGGACCTTGGTTTGTCGGAGCGGGTCATCGGCCTCACCGTGATCGCCGTGGCCACATCGCTGCCCGCCTTGATGACCTCGCTGGTCGCAGCATTGCGCGGTGAACGGGACATCGCCGTGGGTAACATTATCGGCAGCAACCTGTTCAACCTGTTGGGCGTGCTGGGCATCACGTCGCTGATTGCCACCGGCCCACTGTCTATATCGCCCAACGCGCTGGATTTCGATTTACCGGTCATGCTGGGCGTGGCCGTGCTGTGCGTGCCGCTGTTTTACTCGGGTTATCGGATCACCCGGCTGGAGGGGCTGTTGCTGCTCGGGCTTTACGCTGTGTATGGGCTGCACATCGTCTCCTTCACCACCGGCATGCCGCTGGCAGAGCGGCTGGAACGTCTGATGATTCACTACGCGTTGCCGGTGATAGCCGCGTGCATCGTGGTCGGAACGATGCGCGCATGGCGACGGCAGCACTGAACACCTGAGGATGAACAACATCCCACTGTAGGAGCCGGCTTGGAGGATGAACCACGACCCACTGTAGGAGCCGGCTTGCTGGCGAAAGCGGTAGATCAGTGACGAAGATGGCGCCTGATGCACCGGGTTCGCCAGCAAGCCGGCTCCTACGATTGCGATCCTAGTCGTGGAATGTCGCCGGTGAGATGGGCATGGCGTTATTGCCTAGGCTGGTGAAAGCCGCGTGCATCGTGGTCGGAACGATACGCGCGTGGCGACGGCAGCACTGAACGCCTGAAAATGAACCACGACCCGCTGTAGGAGCCGGCTTGCTGGCGAAAGCGGTACATCAGTGACGAGGATGGCGCCTGATGCACCGGGTTCGCCAGCAAGCCGGCTCCTAAAGACTGCGCCGTGAACTGGCTGCGATTCCAGGACCGGCAGGGGTTCCGGGATTGGCAGTGGTTCCAGGATGGGCTGAAGGTCTATATCCACCCGCCCCATTGCAGGATGAAAATCCCGACATTGGTCGTGACCGCGGCCGCCAGGGTGGTGATGACGATGATCGATGCAGCCAGTTCGTGGTTGCCATTGGCCGCACGCACCATGACAAAGCTGGCCGAGGCTGTCGGCGCGCCGAAGTACAGAAACAAAATCCCCAGCTCTGCATGACGGAAGCCCAGCAGCCACGCGCCGAGTGTGCAAATCAGCGGCAACCAGACCATTTTCATCAGGCTGGCGCTGATCGCCAGCGTGCCGCTCTCGCGCAATGACTTCAACGACAGGGTGCCGCCGATGCACATCAGCGCCAACGGCAAGGTCATCTGCGCCAGGTAACTGCCGGAGGTGTCGAGCCATTTGGGGAACGGGATCTGAAAGTAGGCGAATGGCGCGGCCGCGACGATGCTAATGATCAGCGGGTTGGCCATAACGCTTTTGGTGATGCTCCACGGGTCGGACTTGATGACCGGGCTGTAGACCGCAAGCACAACGGTGGACAGGGTGTTGTAGAAAAGAATGACCAGCGCGGCCAGAATCGCGCCCAGCGAAATGCCGTAGTCGCCGTACATGCTTGCGGCCAGCGCAAGGCCGATGACGCCGTTGTTGCCGCGAAACGCCCCTTGGGTGTAGGTCCCGCGCTCGGCGAACGGCACACGGTAAATGGCCCAGCCCCACGACAACGCAAAACCCAGCAGCGTCGCCACGATGAAATAGATCAACACCCCAGGCTGCAGCGCCGCATGAAGGTCAGCGTGGATGATCCCCAGAAACAGCAGCGCCGGCATTGTGCAGTTGAACACCAGCGAGGAAGCCGTGTGGATGAAGTTGTCGTTGATCCAGCCCACGCGCTTGAGGACCACGCCCAGGAACAGCATGGCGAAGACCGGGGCGGTAATGTTCAGGGTTTCCAGAAAGATTGCCAGCATGCACGCCAAACCCTGAGCCGTCGTTAGGTAGCTAATGATAGGCCAGCGGAGCGCGAAGTGTTAACGGCAATTGCGAGTCATCGTACAACTGCGACTCCATCGGGCCCTGATCGGATGGCAGGCCGCCACTTCACTGGCCCTGATGGTAGAGGGTGGCGCGCCGCAAAATTGTAGGAGCGCGCTTGCCCGCGAAGACGGTATTTCAACCGCTAAACATGTAGCGAATGTACCGCCGTTTTCGCGGGCAAGCGCGCTCCTACAGGGGTTGCGTCAGGCCTGATTGGCAGGCTGCAGCTTTTTCTCAAACACCGACGCGCCATCCAGGTCCCGCAGCGTCACGGTCATCTCGGCGCTCTGCCCGTCGATGTTCACCTCACCAAAGAACTGGAACCCGGCGAACGGCGAAGTGTTCTGCGCGGGCGGGGCTTTCTGAAACACCAGCTCAGGCCCACACGTCTTGTCCAGCGTGTTAGGCCCGAAGCTGCCGGCATTCAGCGGCCCGGCGACGAATTCCCAGAACGGATCGAAGTCTTGAAATATTGCCTGATCGGGATGGTAGTGATGCGCGGCGCAGTAATGCACATCGGCAGTTAGCCAGACGGTGTCGCGCACCTTCTGTTGGCGCAGGAATCCCAGCAACTCGGCGACCTCCATTTCACGGCCTTTTGGCGCGCCATTGTCGCCGTTCGCGATCGCTTCCCAGCGCATCACGCCGGGGCTGATCTCACCGTCCGGGACGCCGAGCCCTATCGGCATGTCGGCGGCGATGACTTTCCATTGCGCCGTCGAAGCCTGCAGTTCGCGCTTGAGCCAGTCCAGTTGCTCACGACCCAGAAAGGCGGTGGTCGGCCCCGGTTTGTCGGCCAGATTGGCATCGTTGCCGTCGCGGTAGCTGCGCATGTCGAGCACGAAGACGTCCAGCATCGGGCCGTAACCGAGTTTCCGGTACACACGCCCGCCGTTGTCGGCGCTCTGCAGGCGCATCGGTGCGTATTCCAGAAACGCCTGGCGGCCGCGCGAGGCCAGCAACTGGATGTCTTTGACCTTGTAGCGGTCATCCAGCTGCTTGCTCGGCGACCAGTTGTTGGTCACTTCGTGGTCGTCCCACTGCCAGATCTGCGGGACCTCGGCGTTGAAGCGTCGCAGGTTGTCGTCCATCAGGTTGTAGCGGTAGGCGCCTCGGTATTCGTCGAGGGTTTCGGCGACCTTGCTCTTTTCTTCGGTAGTGATATTGCGCCAGATGCGTCCACCCTCGGTGACGACTTCGGCGGGTACAGGCCCATCGGCGTAAATGGTGTCGCCGCTATGGATGAAAAAGTCCGGCAGGCGCAGGCGCATCGCTTCATAGATGCGCATGCCGCCGATGTCAGGGTTGATGCCGAAGCCCTGCCCTACCGTGTCGCCGCTCCAGACGAAGCGGATGTTGCGTCGATTGACCGGCACGCTGCGCAGATGACCAAACCACGGTTCACTGGCAACGCCGCTTTGAGCGTCTTCGAAGTAGACGCGGTAGAAAATGGCCTGATCGGCCGGCAAGCCCGTCAACTCGACGCGGGCGGTAAAGTCGGTGCGCTGGTCGGCGAGCAACGAAACCGCGCGGCGCGGCTGGGTGAACATGCTGCGGGTGTCCCATTCAACCACCATCCGGGCGGGGCGATCACTGCGGCTCCAGACCATCGCGCGGTCGCCGAGGACATCGCCGGACTGCACCCCGTCGGTCATCTTCGGGCGGTCCTTCACGGACGCAATGACAGCGGGTGCGAGCCCCGGCAGCAACAATCCGGCGCCAGCAGCCTGAATGATACGGCGGCGGGTCAGGTCAAACCGGGACATGTTTATCCTCCTCTAGCGAATGCCAAAGTGAGGAAACTAGCAGCGGATTGTTTGCAGGAGATGACAGCGGATCGCAGCACCCGGTGATGAGGAAATCACTGACACAACTCGTTCACCTGGTGGGACCGGCTTTAGCCGGGAAGGCGTCGGTAGTCACACCAAGGTTCTGATTGCGGGCACACCGGCCTCTTCCCGGCTAAAGCCGGTCCCACTAAAAGCATCGCGTGCATCCCGTGGAACCGGTTATAGCTGGGGAAACGCCAGCGGTTACGCGCCGGCGGGCACTGCGTCCAGTTCGGCCGTTTCAGGGCGTTTGAGCAGCGCATAGAGCACACCGGTCACGACGCTGCCCGCGACGATCGCCAGCAGATACAGCAGCGCGTGATTGATCGCGTTAGGAATGAGCAGCACGAAAAGACCGCCGTGGGGCGCCATCAGTTTGCAGCCGAAGAACATCGACAGCGCACCGGTCAGCGCGCCACCGGCAATGCTCGCCGGAATCACCCGGAGCGGGTCTTTGGCGGCAAACGGGATCGCCCCTTCCGAAATGAAACACAACCCCAGCACCAGCGCCGCCTTGCCTGCTTCACGTTCGCTCTGAGCGAATTTGCGGCGGGCGATCAACGCGGCGATGCCCATGCCGATCGGCGGTACCATGCCAGCGGCCATCGTCGCTGCCATCGGTGCGCCGCTGCTGGAAGCCAGCAGCCCCACCGAAAACGCATACGAGGCCTTGTTGATCGGGCCACCCAGGTCCACGCACATCATTGCGCCCAGCAGCACGCCGAGCAGCACTGCGTTGGCGGTGCCCATGGTGTCGAGGAAATGCGTGAGGCCTTCGAGCATGCCAGCGACCGGCTTGCCCACCACGTAGATCATCACCAGACCGGTGAACAGACTCGCCAGCAAAGGGATGATCAGAATCGGCTTCAACGCCTCGACGCTCGCCGGCAGCTTTGCGTAGCGATTGACCGCCCACGCGCTGTACCCCGCAAGGAAGCCAGCGATGATCCCGCCAATGAACCCCGCTCCCAGGGTGCTGGCCAGCAAGCCGCCGATCATACCTGGCGCCAGCCCCGGCCGGTCTGCAATGGAATAAGCGATGTAGCCCGCCAGCAACGGCACCATCAGCTGGAACGCCGCGCCCGCGCCAATCTGTTTCAACGCTGCCGCCAGCGTACCCGGCTCCTCCGCCGCGTGAATCCCGAACACGAACGACAGAGCAATGAGCAGACCGCCCGCCACCACCATCGGCAGCATGAAGGACACCCCGGTGAGCAGGTGTTTGTAGACGCCGGTCTTCTCTTTTTTGGACGCGCCTTTCGCAGCTGACGCGGCGGACTCCACCTCAGCCTCGGCCAACGCTTTTTTCAACGTGGCCTCGGCCTGCTTGAGCGCAACGCCGGTGCCGCAGCGATAGATGCGCTTGCCGGCGAAACGCTCAGTGGCGACTTCGATGTCCGCCGCCAGCAGCACCACATCAGCGTCGGCAATGGCTTGGGCGCTGAGCGGGTTACGCGCGCCTACCGAGCCCTGGGTTTCGACCTGCAAGTCGTAGCCGAGCTTCTTCGCCGCCTGCTGAATGGCTTCTGCGGCCATGAACGTATGCGCGACGCCGGTCGGACAGGCCGTGACCGCCACCAGTCGCGGTTGTGCGGAGGCTGTAACCGCGGGCGCGCTGCTTGCGGTGTGCTCGGTGGCAAGCTCTGCCGCAGACCGCAAAAATTCGTCTGCGTCCTGCAATGCTCGCGCGGGCGTGGCTTGATACAGCCGCTTGCCGGAGAAACGCGTCAGGTCCAGCGCACCGGTATTGACGACCAGCACCCAGTCGGCCGCTGCAATATCGGCCGCAGACAACTGCTTTTCCGGATGACGCGGATCGTGGATCTCTACGCAAGTGCTCCAGCCCTGACGCTGCGCCGCTGCATCCAGCAGACGGGCACTGAGGACGCTGCTGATTTTGCCGTTCGGACACGCCGTAACGATGGCTAACTTCATCACACTTCCTCTCTTGTCATGCCGTCAGGACGCGGACGCTGACGCCGCTTTCCAAATGCTTCAATTGCGCCGGGTCATTGATGCCGAAACCGATCTGGGTAACGGCCATGGCCGCGATGGCGGTGGCCGTGCGCAAGGTCTGCTCGGCCTTGTGCCCGCAGAGCAAGCCGTGGACCATGCCGGCCAACAGCGAATCCCCCGCGCCGACGGTGCTGGCGACGGTGACTTTGGGTGGCAGCGCCTGCAACGCCGCGTCGGCGCTGAACCAGTGAACGCCTTCCGAGCCTTGGGAAATCACCACATGCTCGATGCCGCGCTGACGCAGTTCAGCCGCAGCCTGCGCTTGTGCGTCGATGGAGATGATGGGCGCATCGAGGGCATCAGCCAGTTCCTCGGTGTTGGGTTTGATTATCCACGGCGATGCCTCCAGGCCAACGCGCAAGGCTTCGCCGCTGGTGTCCAGGGCCACTTTCAGCCCCATCGCGTTGAGCCGCAGCAACAGCGTTTTTAGCCACTGCGCGCTGACGCCCCGTGGCAAGCTGCCCGCCACGACCACGGCGTCGAACCCGGCCGCGATCTGCTCCACGCGAGTCGCCAGCGCCTGTTGCGCCTGCACGCTGACCTCAGGCCCCGGGCCATTGAGGTCGGTGATGCGCCCGCTGCTTTCAGCCAGTTTGATGTTACTGCGCGTCTCGCCCGGCACCCGCACGAACTCGTCGATGAAACCGCGTTTGGCGAACAGGCTTTCAAACGGTTGCTGGTTATCCACCCCGAGAAAACCGGCGACCGTCAGCTCGTGACCCAAGTCAGCCAACACTTGGGCGACGTTGATGCCCTTGCCCGCCGCGTGGCTGAGCATGGCGTCGCTGCGGTTGACCTGGCCGACGTGCAACGGACCGAGCTGCACGGTCAGGTCCAGCGCCGGATTCATCGTCAATGTAAGAATTTTCGCCATTACAGCCCCTCCACCAGGGCACGCACGTCCGCTGCGCTGCCAGCGGCCAGAGCCGTTTGCGCGAGTTTTCGGGCTTCGATCAGATTCAATTCACGGACGCAGGCTTTGACTTCACCAATGCTGCGCGCCGAGACACTTAATTCATCCACCCCCAGGCCAACCAGTACCGGCACCGCCAGCGGGTCGGCGGCGAGTTCGCCGCACACGCCCACCCATTTGCCATGGGCATGGGCTGCGCGCACGGTGATGTCGATCAGTTGCAATACCGCCGGGTGCAAGCCATCGGCCTGCGCCGACAGGGTCGGGTGACCGCGATCGATGGCCATCGTGTACTGGGTCAAGTCGTTGGTGCCGACGCTGAAGAAGTCGACTTCTTTGGCCAGCACCGGGGCCAGCAGGGCAGCCGACGGCACCTCGATCATGATCCCCAGTTGCAGGTCGGCAACGGGGATTTCCAAGCGCAGCCGCTCGGTCATCTCGCGCGCCTGACGCCACTCTTCAACGGTGCCGACCATGGGGAACATGATCCGCAACGGCCGATTGTCCGCCGCCCGCAACAACGCCCGCAGCTGGCTTTCCATGATGTCCGGGCGCTGCAGGGTCAGGCGGATGCCGCGCACGCCGAGAAACGGGTTTTCTTCTTTGTCGATAGGCCAGTAAGGCAGCGGTTTGTCGCCGCCCACGTCGAGGGTGCGGACCACCAGCGGACGACCGTCGAGGTCGTCAAGCACGCGGCGGTACTCGGCTTCCTGGGTGGCTTCGTCCGGCGCGGAGCTGTGCGCCATGAACAGCAATTCGGTACGGAGCAGGCCAATCCCTTCGGCGCCCTGCTCCACCGCTGCCGGCGTACCGGCGCTGTCACCAATGTTGGCAAACACTTCAACGGCATGGCCGTCCTGGGTGATGGCCGGTTCCATACGCAATGCAGCCGCCGCCTTGAGCCGTTGCTCGCGGGTGTCACGGTCCTGCACCGCACGCTTGAGGGTGGCCTCGTCCGGGGCGACGTCGAGACGGCCGCGTTGCCCGTCAATCAGTAACTGCGTGCCGGATGTGATCAGCAGTACATCATCCCCCGCGCCCACCAGCGCCGGAATGCCCAGCGCGCGGGCAACGATGGCACTGTGCGCCGTGGCGCCGCCCCGGGCGGTCAGAATCCCGGCAACGCGCGCAGGGTCCAGACGCGCGACGTCTGAGGGGCCTACTTCGTCCATCACCAGGATGTAAGGTTCGTCCGGTTCGACCAGGTCCTCGACGCCGCAGATTTGCGCCAACACCCGGCGGCCTACGTCACGCAGATCCGCTGCGCGTTCAGCGAGCAGCGCATCCTTGAGTTGTTCCTGCTGCCGTGCTGCGGCCTCGATCACATTCATCCACGCTGCGGCGGCGCTTTCGCCCTGTTTCAGGCGCTGCGCGACTTCGTCGACCAGTTCTGGGTCGGCGAGCATTTCGTGGTGGGTGACAAATATCTCGCGAATGGCCTTGGCCGAACTGCGCGCGATCAACTGCTCGATGTCGATACGCACCTGAGCCAGCGCGCTGTGCAGGCGTTCGTGTTCGACGCCCTGGGACTCGCCCTGCAACGGATAATCAAGCACCGGCAGCACGTGGACATGAGCCGGACCGAAGGCAATGCCGGGCGAGGCAGGCACAGCCTGACGCTGCGAACCGGCTGCGGGTGCGCTGAGGGTCTTTTGCGCCACGGCCTTGTCTGCGGCAGGCTCGGAGTGGGCCGGCAGCGCTTCGATCTCTTCGCCCAGCCCGTCGAGTACCGCCGCCACCAGCGCCGGCAGCGCCTGGGCGGCAACGGTCGGCTCGGCGATGAATTCCAGGGACTGCCCGCGCTGCACGCCGAGGCTCAAAAGCTTGCTCAGGCTTTTGGCAGAGACGGGGTTATCTGTGCCATCGACAATGCGCACGCGCACATCGCCCTCAAATCCTTTGGCCAGCTGCGCCAGGATTTTCGCCGGCCGCGCGTGCAAGCCATGGGCGTTGGCCAAGGTCACGCGTTCGCTCGGCCAGTCCGGCGGCACGTCACCGCCCAATGCCTGAAGTACCGCGCGACTGCTCTTAGCCTGGCCCAACTCATGGCCGCGCCCCTCGATCAGCAGCGCACACAGACGTTCAAGCAAGGCCTGATGCGACTCGCCCAGGCTGGCCAGGCAGAACAACCCGGTCAGCGCCTGGCCCAGATGACGCATCGGTTTATCCGGCGTGACAAACGCCAGGCCGGGTTTGTTGACCATTTGCTCACTGTGCAGCCACCACAGGCCTTCGCCCAACGGCAAAGGCTCAACCTGCTGCAGCACGGCGGCAAAACCGTTGTTCACGCATTCGGCCTTGCGCAACAGGCGGGCACCGCGCCAGACCAGCTCTTCAAAATCATCGACCATCACGCCCAGGCTGATCATTTGCGCGTCGAGGGCCAGCTCTTGCGGCGCGCCCTGGAGCAACTGAAGCAGCGATTCCGGGTCCTTCGCTTGACGCAGCGCCTCACCCAGGTCGTTCTCACCGAGCGCGCGGGTCAGCAGTTGCAACAGGCGCAAATGCTCGTCGGACTTGGCTGCAATGCCGATCGCCAGGTAGACCATCTGCCCGTCGCCCCAGTCCACACCCTCAGGGAATTGCATCAGGCGCACGCCCGTGGCAAATACTTGATCGCGGGTTTGCGGGGTACCGTGGGGGATGGCGATGCCCTGGCCCAGGAAGGTCGAACCCTGTTGCTCGCGCGCCTGCAGACCTTCAAGGTAGCCAGGGGCGACCAGTCCGTCGGCGACCAACAGGTCGGCCAGAAGCTGCAACGCCGCGGGCTTGTTCACCGCCGACTGTTCCATGGATATTTGCTCTATGGTCAGCTCGAGCATTGCTTTCTCCTGTGCTGCGCGGGGTCGCGCCTGATTCTTGTTGTAGGACCGGCCCTACGGCCGATGACTTTCAGTGACGGACGATGAAGACAACGCCCCATCTTCATGCGCGCTTCGAGACGGTTCTCGTCGGGCACAAGGCAATAAACACGCCTGCTGAATCGTTTAACCTAAGGTGTCGCGCACGTTACTCGATAATACCGGCGGTTTGAAGCTCATCCGGTCGAATCATGTAGGAAACGTCTCTAGTGCCTCATATCCTTCCTACAACGAGACGGTCTGCTGTCATGATGGCTGTTAATCGGTGAAAATCCCTGCCACGGTAGGTCAGCTGCCACTTTTGCTATTCATCACGAAAAGGATGCCCGGCTTGAAACTCAGTGATATTGCGCGTCTGGCCGGTGTTTCTGTGACCACGGCCAGTTACGTGATCAACGGAAAGGCCGAACAGCAACGTATCAGCAGTGCAACGGTGGAGCGCGTGCGCGCGGTGGTTGAGGAACATGGCTTTCGGCCCAACCCTCAGGCGGCCGGCCTGCGCAGCCGGCACACCCGGACCTTGGGCTTCATCCTGCCCGATCTCGAAAACCCGAGTTACGCGCGCATTGCCAAACAACTGGAACAGGGCGCTCGCGCTCGTGGCTACCAACTTCTGATTGCCAGTTCAGACGACGATCCCATCAGCGAGTTGCAGCTGTTGCAGCTGTTCCGAGCGCGACGCTGCGATGCATTGTTCGTCGCGAGCTGTTTGCCCGCCAGCGACGACAGTTACCGTGCGCTGCAGCAGCAAGGGGTTCCGATTATTGCGATTGACCGGGAAATGGACCCGGTGCATTTCTGTTCGGTGGTCAGCGATGACCACGACGCCAGCCAGCAACTGACCCGCAGCCTGCTGGAGATCAAGCCCAGGCACATTGCCCTGATCGGCGCGCGCCCGGAGCTGAGCGTGAGTCAGGCTCGGGCCGGTGGCTTCAAAGATGCGCTGGAGGGCTTCGAAGGTTCGGTCATCATTGAGCACGGCGACGCATTCAGCCGTGACTGCGGGTTGCAACTGGCCAGCGAGATGTTCGACCGTCTGGGGTATTTCCCCGACGCACTGATCACAACGTCTTACGTCTTGCTGCAAGGCGTGTTCGATTTGCTGCACCAGCGTCGGCTGAACCCGGATCAGCTTCATCTGGGCACCTTCGGCGACACCCAACTGCTGGATTTCCTGCCGCTGCCCGTCAACGCGATGGCCCAGCAGCATCATCTGATCGCCGAAAAAGCCCTTGCCCTGGCGCTGTCGGCCGTCGAGCAGGATCACTACGAGCCGGGCGTACATGCCATCGTGCGGACATTCAAGCAGCGCATTCACGAGGCCTGAGCCCTATGCGACTGATCGACACGCACACGCACCTCGATTTCGACGACTTCGACGCCGACCGTGATGCCGTGCTTGCCAGCTGCCAGCAGCTGGGTGTCGAGCGCGTGGTGGTGTTGGGCGTGTATCAGCGCAACCTGCAACGCGTTTGGGACCTGGCGCTCAGCCAACCCTCGGTTTACGCCGCCCTTGGCTTGCATCCGGTGTTCCTCGAAGAGCATCAGCCCGAGCACGTTCAGGAGCTGCGCGACTGGCTGACCCGCCTGGCCGGGCATCCCAAGCTGTGCGCCGTGGGCGAGGTCGGTCTCGATTACTACATCGAATCGCCGGACCGCCCCCGCCAACTGGCGCTGTTGGAGCAGCAGTTACAACTGGCTGCAGACTTCAACCTGCCTGCCCTACTCCACGTGCGCCGCAGCCATGCTGACACGATCGCCGCCCTCAAGCGCTTCAGGCTGGCGCGCAAGGGTGTCGTCCATGCATTCGCCGGCAGCCGTGAAGAAGCGCGCGAGTACATGAAGCTGGGTTTCAAGCTGGGGCTGGGCGGCGCCGCAACGTGGCCGCAGGCGCTGCGCATGCACCGGGTCATCGCCGAACTGCCGCTGGACAGCGTGGTGCTGGAAACCGACTCGCCGGACATGGCACCGGCAATGTTCGCTGGGCTACGCAACAGCCCCGAGCACTTGCCGGCCATTTGCGCCGCCATCGCTCAACTCATGAACATCGCCCCGGACACACTGGCGGCCGCCAGCAGCGCCAACGCTTGCGAGGTCTTCGGCTGGGGCTGAAGCTGTCGCCAATTTCATGTTCCGCGAAGAAATTCCAGCGAAGCAACGCGGTCCCTTGGTTATCTCTCTGACTAACCAAGGAAACCGTAAATGAAATTCTCGAAGTTCGCGCAGGCCTTGTCGCAGTGGTCCGGCAGCCCACGAACCTTCCTCGTTGCGATTGCACTTATCTGCGTCTGGGCCGCCACCGGGCCGTTGTTTCACTACAACGACACGTGGCAGCTGATCATCAATACGTCCACGACGATCATCACGTTCCTGATGGTTTTCCTGATCCAGAACACTCAAAACCGCGATACCGATGAGTTGCACATCAAGATCGACGAATTGCTGCGGGTGACCAAAGACGCACAGAACGCTGTGCTGAGCCTGGATAACCTCGATCAGAAGGAACTGCACGCCCTGCGCAAGAAATACAAGGCGATGGGCGAAGGCATCGAGTTTGACCACACCGAAGCGTTTCCAGAGCCGGTAGAAGACCCGGATGCCGTACTCAATGAGCAACAGACTCAGCCGCAGACTGCAGGCCGCTGATCAATTCGGGATGAACAAATGCGGCAAATACCCTTCCTAAACAGTTGAACGGCACAGCGTTAAAGCAATGCAGCGTGCACATCTTCACTCTGGACGGGAGTATGAAAATGCCGACTGATAACAAAGACAAGTACACCGACAAACAGAAGCGCAAGGCAGCCAAGATCGAGGACAGCTACGAGTCAAAAGGCGTGTCGAAGGATGAAGCCGAAGCTCGCGCCTGGGCGACTGTGAATAAACAATCCGGTGGTGGTGAAAAGAAAGGCGGTTCAGGCACCAAAAAACCCGCCGGTGCCAAAGCGCATGATCGCAAAGACTCGGCAAAACGGGCAGCGGCCGCCCGGGAAGGTGCCCCTCAGAACGGCAACGGTGCATTGGCTGATCGCACCAAAGCGGACCTGCTTAAACGGGCCCGAGAGCTGGATATTTCGGGACGCTCGACCATGAGCAAGCCACAACTGGTTGAGGCCATTGGCAAGGCCCAATGACGTCAGGAAGTGGTTGAGCAAAAAAGTAGTTGAGCAGAACAGCGGCAAGTCAGCCCCGTTTGGGGCCGGCTCGCCGCGCTGGCTGCAAGCAGGGGCTTACAGCCAGGATCGCACGATCTGACTCAAGTAATAGGTGCCGGGTTGAACAATGTAATGTCGTTGTGCAGACGGTACTTCTCGGTCCAGGTCGTCTTCTTCCCGCTGGCGACATCGAGGTAGAAGTGGAACAGTTCCCACCCCAGATCTTCGATGCTGGCACGGCCGGTTGCAATGCGCCCTGCGTCAACGTCGATCAGATCGGGCCAGCGCTGCGCCAGCTCGGTCCGGGTCGACACCTTCACCACCGGTGACATCGCCAGGCCATAGGGCGTACCACGCCCCGTGGTGAATACATGCAAGTTCATGCCTGCCGCCAGTTGCAGCGTGCCGCAAACAAAATCGCTCGCCGGCGTGGCGCAGAAGATCAGGCCTTTGCGTGAGACCCGCTCGCCAGGGCCAAGCACCCCGTTAATGGCGCTGCTGCCGGACTTGACGATGGACCCCAGTGACTTCTCGACGATGTTCGACAAGCCGCCCTTCTTGTTGCCCGGCGTGGTGTTGGCGCTGCGGTCCGCTTCACCTTTGGCCAGATAACGGTCGTACCAGTCCATTTCACGGACCAGGCCTTCGGCCACTTCCATGTTCTCCGCGCGCGACGTCAGCAGGTAGATCGCGTCGCGCACTTCGGTTACTTCCGAAAACATCACGGTCGCGCCCGCACGCAACAGCAAATCCGAAGCGAAACCCAGCGCCGGGTTGGCGGTGATGCCGGAAAACGCATCGCTGCCACCGCATTGCATGCCCAGAATCAACTCGGACGCCGGCACGGTTTCGCGCCGACGCTGATCCAGTTTCTTCAGGCGTGTTTCGGCCAGCTCCATGATCTGCTCGATCATTTCGTTGAAGCCGTGCTTGGAGTCCTGCAGGCGGTACAGCCAGGGCTCGCTCAGGTCTACCGACGCATCGTCGGTGTGCATGACCTGATCGGCCTGCAGCTTTTCGCAGCCTAGGCTGATCACCAGCGCTTCGCCGCCCAGGTTCGGGTTGCGTGCCAGATTGCGCACGGTGCGAATGGGGATGTACGCGTCTTTCGCAGTGATGGCGACGCCGCAGCCATAGCTGTGGGTCAGCGCCACCACGTCGTCGACGTTGGGGTATTTGGGCAGCAGCTCCTCGCGGATGCGCTTGACGGCGAAGTCCAGCACCCCGGTCACGCACTGCACCGTGGTGGTGATGCCGAGGATATTGCGCGTGCCGACGGTGCCGTCGGCGTTGCGATAACCCTCGAAGGTGAAGCCTTCCAGCGGCTCGCCCCTGGCCGGCACGGCATCGGACATCGGCAAGCTGTCCAGCGCTGGCGCAGATGGCATGCGCAGCTGATCCTCCCTGACCCAACTGCCCTTCGGTATCGGCTGCAAGGCATAGCCGATGGTGTGGCCGTAACGAATGATCGGCTCCCCTTCGGCGATGTCCACGGTATTTACCTTGTGGCTCTGCGGCACATTGTCGACGGTCACCAGACCGTTATCGAATTCAGTCCCCGCCGGAACGCCCTGGTCATTGACCACGACGACAACGTTATCAAGCGCATGCAAGCGAATGTAACGTGGCGAGTCGGCATGCTGGATCAAGTTCATCACGGTTTTTCCTCAGATTTTCGCTTGAGAAAGTTCGGCTTCACTGGCCGGTTGGGCACCCTTCGTTGGGGTGTCCTTGAGTTCTACACGTTTGATTTCACCGACGATGAAGATGTAGCTGATCACCGCCACCAGCGCGTTGGCGCCGACGAACACCAGAGCCCATTTGAACGAGCCGGTGGTGCTGATGATGTAGCCGATGACAATCGGGGTGGTGATCGATGCGATGTTACCGAACATGTTAAACAGACCGCCGCTCAAACCGGCGATTTGTTTCGGCGATGCGTCGGACATGACCGCCCAGCCCAGTGCGCCCACGCCTTTGCCGAAGAAGGCCAGTGCCATGAAGCCCACGACGACCCATTCGATGTCCACGTAGTTGCAGGTCACGATCGAAGTCGACAGCAGCAGACCGCCAATGATCGGCGCCTTGCGAGCGAAGGTCAGCGAGTGGCCTTTGCGCAGCAGGTAGTCGGAGATGATCCCGCCCAGGACGCCGCCGATGAACCCGCAGATCGCTGGCAGCGAAGCGATGAACCCCGCCTTGAGAATGGTCATGCCACGTTCTTGAACCAGGTACACCGGGAACCAGGTCAGGAAGAAGTAGGTGATGCCGTTGATGCAGTACTGAGCCAGGTAGATGCCGAGCATCATGCGGTTGGTCAGCAGCTGACGCACGTAATCCCATTTCGGGCCGCTTGCCGAGCCTTTGCCTTTGTCCTGGTCCATGTCGACCATGCCGCCATTATTGGCGATGTGATCGAATTCTTCCTTGTTGATTTTCGGGTGGTTACGCGGGCTGTGGATCACTTTCAGCCAGATCAGCGAGAACAGGATGCCGATGCTGCCCATCACGATGAACACGTGCTGCCAGCCGAAGGTGTAGACGATCCAGCCCATGATCGGCGCGAACAACACGGTGGCGAAGTATTGCGCCGAGTTGAAGATCGCCGAAGCCGTGCCGCGTTCGGAGGTCGGGAACCAGGCCGCGACGATGCGGGCGTTGCCAGGGAATGAGGGAGCTTCAGCAAGACCCACCATGAAGCGCAGCGCAAATAGCAGAAAGATCGCGGTCGAGAGGCCGAATTCACCGACGTAGCCTTGCAGCACGGTGAACAGAGACCAGGTGAAAATGCTCAATGCGTAGACTTTCTTGGAACCGTAACGGTCCAGCAGCCAGCCGCCGGGGATCTGACCGGCAACGTAGGCCCAGCCAAACGCAGAGAAGATAAAACCGAGGGTGACGGCGTCAATGCCGAGACTTTTCTGCAGGCTGGAGCCTGCGATAGCGATGGTTGCACGGTCGGCGTAGTTGATCGTGGTCACCAGAAACAGCATGAGCAAGATCAAATAGCGGACGTGAGTCGGCTTGGTTTTTTGCATGTTCGAAACTCCCACTAATTATTTTTTTGCGCGGGTAAACGATCTTATGTGTGTGCTGCTCGCCTCTGCCCCTAAAAACCAGACGCGATGTGAAGCGCTATGAACGAGAACCTTCAGGCAATGCCTGGGGACCTCGAACGCCAGCAGCCTTGCCGGCACGAAATGCAGAATCCTGATAAGGAGGTTGAACCGGCTTGCCGGTAACCGAAGCCCCGAGGGCAAAAAACCGCTGATCGCTCAGCGGTTTTGGGGAGCCGGGCAGTTACTGCTTGCCCTGCTTGTCCATCAGTGCAGCCAGCATGTCGACTTCGTCCGACGTCAGGTCGGTCAGCGGAGCGCGGACCGGACCTGCGTCGTAACCGGCGAGCTTGGCGCCAGCCTTGACGATGCTCACGGCATAGCCGTGTTTGCGGTTACGGATGTCCAGGTAAGGCAGGAAGAAATCGTCGATCAGCTTGCCAACGGTTTCGTGGTCATCCTTGGCAATCGCATGGTAGAAATCCATGGCCATTTTCGGCAGGAAGTTGAACACCGCGGAGGAGTAGACCGGCACGCCGAGCGCCTTATAGGCAGCGGCGTAGACTTCTGCGGTGGGCAGGCCACCCAGGTACGAGAAGCGGTCACCCAGACGACGGCGGATCGAAACCATCAGTTCGATATCACCCAGGCCGTCTTTGTAGCCGATCAGGTTAGGGCAACGCTCGGCCAGTTGCTCCAGCAGCGTAGGTGTCAGGCGGCAGACGTTACGGTTGTAGACGACGACGCCGATCTTGACCGATTTGCAGACCGCTTCAACGTGGGCGGCAACACCGTCCTGGCTGGCTTCTGTCAGGTAGTGCGGCAGCAGCAGCAGGCCTTTGGCGCCCAGACGTTCGGCTTCTTGAGCCATCTGGATCGCTTGGCGGGTCGGGCCACCGACGCCAGCCAGAATAGGCACGCTGGTTTCGCAAGTGTCGACGGCAGTCTTGATGATTTCGGAGTATTCGTCGCCGGTCAGGGAGAAGAACTCACCTGTA
Organism: Pseudomonas sp. ME-P-057; assembly: GCF_030208975.1. Taxonomy (NCBI): domain Bacteria; kingdom Pseudomonadati; phylum Pseudomonadota; class Gammaproteobacteria; order Pseudomonadales; family Pseudomonadaceae; genus Pseudomonas; species Pseudomonas sp. ME-P-057. The sequence continues at coordinate 70,853 of NZ_JARVSX010000033.1, read as the reverse complement.
CCGCCCGCTGCGAACAATGCGGACGCACCGTAAGGGGCCAACCATTCCAGACGCTTGATGTAGCCAGCGCGGTGGAAGTCGCCTTGGGCATTGAAATCGGTAACCGGGAAGGAAAGCAGACCGTGAGAGAGGATGGACTTCAGTTCTTGTGGATTCATTATTCGAACACCCTGGGGAGCTATTTTTGTGGATGAAGCACCAGTCCTGCGCTGATGTCGTAAGTCATCGTACAACTGGCAAGGTGATCACTCAATAGCGTTTTGAAATATTTATGACGAGTGCGGATCAGTGGTGATTTTCAGGTAAGGCGGGATGTGGAGAAGGTGGGATAGGAAAGGTTGGTGCTGTTGCAGGGCTCTTTGTAGGAGCGCGCTTGCCCGCGAAAGCGTTTCTCCAGGCGCCGCTGCGCAAGATGACCCACCGCCTTCGCGGGCAAGCGCGCGCCTACAGTGGATCGGCGTCGCCTGCCCTTTCGATGAATCAGCTCAAGCCCGTTGCGACTCCGCCTCTTCATGGGCATGGCGCAGGCGTTCGCGGCTGTTGGTCAGGTGCAGGCGCATGGCGGCGCGGGCGGCATCGGAATCCTGGCGCGCGATGGCGTCGTAGATTTCCTCGTGCTCGCGGCTCAGTCGGCTCATGTAATGCTGGTTGTCATCGTGAGCCAGCCGCGCGGAATTCAGGCGCGTGCGGGGAATAATGCTGGTGCCCAGGTGATTCATGATGTCGGTGAAGTAGCGGTTGCCCGTCGACAGTGCGATGGCCATGTGGAACTGGAAGTCAGCGCCTACTGCGTCGCTGGCGTGCGCTGCGCTTTCGCTGAGTGCATCCAGCGCGGCGCGCATATCGGCCAGTTGTTCGGCGGACCGGCGTTGAGCCGCCAGGCCGGCAGATTCCACTTCCAGGCTGATACGCAGCTCAAGAATCGCCAGCACGTCACGCAGGGTGACGATGGTGGCCGGATCGATACGAAAGCCGCTCGGGCTTGGCGTGTCGAGCACGAAGGTGCCGATGCCGTGACGGGTTTCGACGAGCCCGGAGGCCTGCAGGCGAGAGATGGCTTCGCGAACAACCGTGCGGCTGACGCCCTGCTCTTCCATGATTGCAGACTCGGTAGGCAACTTGTCCCCGCGCTTCAGCCCGCCATTGCGGATCCGCTCGGAGAGTTCAGTCACCAGTTCCTGCGCGAGACTGCGGTGCTTTCTGCGTGCGCGAGGCGGAGCACTCTGATTTTCCATATCCAACTGGCATCTCTAAATACGCTGAAACGCTGATAATAGCCTACCGGGTTGCGCGATCACACCGCAAACCCGGCAAGACTGTAGGGATTTACCGCACTTTACGCTCAAAGCGCCGTTTCGGTGAGCGGCTGCTCGTGCAGTTGCCCGGCTTCGATGCGCACATGCCGACGATGGAATCGCTTGAGGCTGCTGCGATGGCCGATGCTGAGCAGGGTCACGCCCGGCAGCTCGTCCAGCAACGCCTGATACAGCGCGGCCTCATCCTCTTCGTCCATCGCGGATGTGGCTTCATCCAGGTAAAGCCAATCCGGAGCGAACAGCAATGCCCGGGCAAATGCGACGCGCTGTTGCTCACCCGGCGACAGCATGCGCTGCCAATGTTCGCTTTCGTCCAGCCGCGCGACCAGATGGCCCAGGCGACAGGTTTCCAGGACTTGCGCAAAACGCTCGGCAGGATAGACCTCGGGCGCCTGTGGATAGCTCAATGCCTCGCGCAATGTGCCAATGGGCAAATACGGTTTTTGCGGCAGGAAGAACGCACGTTTGGCCGGCAGTCTGACCGCTCCGTGGCCTTCATTCCACAGCCCACCCATGGCGCGCAGCAGCGTACTTTTGCCACTGCCGGAGCGGCCGCTGAGCATGACGCGCTCGCCCGCAGCAATATTGATGTGGGCATTGGCGAGAAGCTGGCGACCGCCGACCAGAGACAGCGCCAGCCCATCGATTTGCAGAGCGTTACTGTCGTGGCTGACCTTGATCGATGGCACACGCGCTTCGTTTTCATCCATGGCCTGACGGAAGCTGAGCAGACGATCACAGGTAGCGCGCCACGAGGCCAGCTGGGTATACGCGTCGATGAACCAGCTGAAATTTTCCTGCACGTTGCCGAACGCCGAGTTGATCTGCATCAGCTCGCCCAATTCGATTTTGCCGGCGAAGTAACGTGGTGCAGCTACCACGAAGGCAAACACAATTGCGATTTGCGAATAGCCTGCGGTAAAGAACGTCAGGCGCTTCTGCACCTTCATGATTGTCCAGAAGTTGCTCCAGACCATGCCGAAGCGCGCACTCAGGCGCTGATTTTCGTTGGCCTCGCCGTCCGACAGGGCGATGCTTTCGGCATTCTCGCGTACACGCACCAGCGAGAAACGCATATCAGCTTCGTAGCGCTGTTGCTGATTACTCAGCAGGATGAGGCGTTTGCCGATCAAGTGAGTCAGCAGGCTGCCGACGGCGGCGTAGATCAGCGCGGCCCAGAACATGTAGCCGGGAACGGTGATGCCAAACAGCTCGATGCTGCCGGACACGCCCCACAGGATCACTGAAAATGACACCAGACTGACCACGGTACGGAGCAGTCCGAGGCTCAGACTCAAGGTGTCGGACGTGAAATTATTAAGGTCTTCGGACAGGCGCTGGTCCGGGTTGTCGGTGTAACCGCCCTGCTCCAGCCGGTAGTAATTTTTGTGCGCGAGCCACTTGGCGAAATGCTGTTCGGTCAGCCAGCGACGCCAGCGAATGGTCAGCATCTGAGTGAGGTAAAGCCGGTACACAGCGCCAAGGATGGCGATAGCGGCAATACCGCAGAAATACAGGATCAGATGCGTAAAGGCGCCCAGATCCTTGTTCTGCAGGGCGTTATAGAAATCGCGATACCAGCTGTTGACCAGCACAGAAATAAACACGCTGAACAGCGACAGCACGATCACGGCGATCAGCAGCACCCAGGCCATGCCTTTCTCTTCGCTGCGCCAGTAAGGCGCCACCAGCTTCCAGACCCGGGAGAAGAAACTCCCGTTCACAGCGTCGTTGACCCTGGACTCATCTACATCGAAATTCATGGCAAAAGCTCGGCAGCGGGCAGTGAAGGACGTCGGCGCCAATGTGCCAGACGCCGCAGACGATCTTCCATGAAGAAATGTTTAACCAGTGCTCCCTGCCTAGCGACGGACCGGCCGCTTCTGCAACTTGCGCTGCAAAGTGCGTCGATGCATCCCCAGAGCGCGCGCCGTGGCGGAGATATTGCCTTCATGCTCGGTCAGCACGCGCTGGATATGCTCCCACTGCAGGCGGTCCACCGACATCGGGTTTTCCGGCACCAGCGTGTCCAGGTCGGCATGCTCGGACAGCAGCGCCGCGAGCACATCATCGGCGTCGGCGGGTTTGCACAGGTAATTGCAGGCCCCTCGCTTGATCGCTTCAACGGCGGTGGCAATGCTCGAATAGCCCGTGAGGATCAGCACCCGCATCTCCGGGTCGAGTTCCAGCAGCTTGGGCAGCAGCACCAGCCCTGAATCGCCTTCCATCTTCAGATCGACGGCGGCGTAATCAGGAATGTCTTGCTGCGCGAGGGTCAGGCCTTCTTCGGCAGAACCGGCAGTGCTCACGCGGAACCCACGGCGAGCCATGGCCCGCGCCATCACGCGGGTAAAGGTGGCGTCGTCGTCCACCAGCAGCAGGTGCGGCAGTTCTTCGCCTTCAACCTGGATTTCTTCAGTCATGCGTCATCTCCTCGTGCGTTACGGGGAAGGCGCAGCTCGGTGAGCGTGCCACCTTCCTCGTGAGGGTAAAGTTTCACCGAGCCGCCCGCGCGGGTCACGCTGGCCTTACTCAAAAACAGGCCGAGGCCGAAACCTTTGCCCTTGGTGGTAAAAAACGGTTTACCGATCTGCTCGGCGATGGCCAACGGCACGCCGGCGCCATGATCGCGGATGCTGATGCGGATTTCAGTGGCGGTCCAGTCCAGATTGACCTCAAGCCCTTCTGCGCAGGCATCGGCCGCATTGTTGAGCAGGTTCAGCAGTGCCTGGGTCAGGTCGGGCGGCGGCGCAAGCATGGGCACATCACCCTGCCCCAGACGTTGAAAGCGGTAGGTGGCTTCCGGACGCATGAGGTGCCAGCGGTTGAGCGCCTGATCAAGCCAGCGCGTGACTGTCTGCTCCTCCACGTTGAGCCGACGATTGGCTTCTGCGGCGCGAACCAGTTGCTGCAAGGTCTCTTTGCACAGCTTGACCTGATCCTGCAGCACCGACAGGTCTTCCTGCAACGCAGGGTCCTTATGGTCCTGCTGCATTTCCTTCAGCAATACGCTCATGGTTGCCAGCGGCGTGCCCAGTTCGTGAGCGGCGCCGGCGGCTTCAGTCGCCACCGCTAATAACTGCTGGTCGCGTGCGCCCTCTTCCCGGCGCAGCGCACGCATGTGTTCCTGACGGCGCAGCTCTTCAGCCATGCGTGCGGCGAAAAAGGTAATCACCCCGGCGGCCAGCGCAAAGCTCAGCCACATGCCGTAGATCTGCATGTTTTCGCGAGCAACGAAAGCGTCCAGCGGAAAGAACTTGGCCAGCATCAAGGTGTACAGCGCCAGCGCGATACCCGAGAGAATGAGCGAGTAGCGCCACGGCAATGTGACTGCGGCGATGGTCAGCGGCACCAGGTAATAGGAAACGAAGGGGTTGGTCGAACCGCCGGAGAAGTACAGGAGCGCGCTGTGGATAAACAGGTCGAATGCCAGCTGCACGGCGTATTCGAGCTCGGTGACCGGCCACGAAGTGCGCAGGCGAATGGCCGTCAGCAGACAGACGATCGCGGAGAAACCGAGGGTGATGTCCAGTTGCAGCCAGGGCAAGGGCAGCAAATCGAACAGATAGGCGAACCCCACCGAACCCGCTTGCGCACCCAGCACTAAAATGCGGATGAACGTCAGGCGCCAGAGGTTTTGACGGGTGGCAGACAGCAATTGTAAGGGGGCGAGCATGAGCTCTCCTGATGAGCGCTCCAGGCGAATCGGAACGAGTATAACCAATGCGACCACAGATGCTGCCAATGTGCGTCAAAGCGCCACACTCGATCCACTGTTTCGCGACCCGGGCCGGGGCGCGCGTTGACGGCGCTCCGGAACAAGCCCCGGCCTCGACAGTCTCATGGGCATCCGTCCGCCGGGCTTGCTGCACACTTGGGGACGGTTCGCCAAACAAGGAGTTTTTATGCTCAGCCTTCGCCCTACAGCCACACTGTTCACCCTCGGCGCATTCGCGCTGGCCAGCGCCCCTGCTCTGGCAGACGACGTTCATTACAATCAGGTGTCGGTGCGTGCAGAGGTCAGTCAGGAGGTCCAGCGCGACCTGATGACTGTCACGCTCTACACCGAATCGCAAAACACCGACCCGGCCAAGCTCGCGGCTGGCATCACTGACACGCTGAACAAGGCCCTGGGCGAGGCCCGTCAGGTCAAGGACATCAACATCCGTCAGGGCAGCCGCAACAGCTACCCCGTCTACGACGACAAGGGCCAGAAAATCACCAGCTGGCGTGAACATGCCGAGCTGCGCCTGGAAAGCGCCGACTTCGCGGCTCTGTCCAAACTGACCGGCGACCTTCTGGGCGGGGACATGAAGATGGGCGGCATGGACTTCTCGATCTCCAACCCCGCGCGCAAGGCCAGCGAAGACACGCTGCTCAAAGACGCCGTCAACGCCTTCCGCGCCCGCGCCAAGCTGGTCACCGACGCGCTGGGTGGTACGGGTTACAAGCTGGTCAACATGAACCTGAACACGGCGGGCTACCCGCAGCCTTACCTGCGCGCGCCAGTGATGATGATGAAGGCTGAGCGCTCTGACGGAGCGCCGACGCCTGACGTGGAAGCGGGCACCAGCCAGGTCACCGTTACCGCAGACGGCATCATCGAAGTCGCCATCCCTTGATGCACACGGCGGCAGCCGGGGGTTGCCGCCTTTTCCCTATCCTGCACCGGCTCCTTTTCCGCTCTTGCGTGGCCGCTTCCCTCTAAGTGCAGTCTTTCTCTCCTACGCCCTCCAGCGATTCGCCCGATTTGCGCATTGTTTCAGATCGTTAGAATTGTCCCCGCACCACCCACTCTCATTGCGCATCGACGGCCACCTGTTTGGCGGGCCACGGCGATGCGCAGCCATTGGTTCAAGGAAGAATCCAGAATGTTGCATCAAGCCCCCTCTCAAACGCCGGTCGACATGACCTCCCATACCCTGCACAGCCGCGTTGCGCTGGAGCTGTTGACGCAGATGGCCGCAACGCTTCCCCCCGACGTGTTCGCGCAGGAAATGAGCGACGTTTTCGGCAAAGACACACCGCTTCACCTCTACTGCACCCTGCAAGAAAAATTAACGGCAGGCGAGATCGAACAGCCTCCCGTGTTGCTGACTTGGGAGCTGGGCCGCGAAGCGGATTATGACAACCGGGAGCGTGTGATCCGCATCGACTGGGCGTTCTTCGTTCGCGCGACTTCTCACGAACACCAACATTGGTGGTTGTTGATGGCGCTGGTTCATGAATTCGGTCATCACATCGATAATCTCCTGCGGCATGACCTGATCAACGACCGCCCCTGGGTGGCAGCCGACGCGCCGGGTGAGGAAGGCCATCTTTTCACGCTGTGGATAACCGAAGCCGCCCGCCCGAAACTGGATGAACTGACCTTTGCCACGTACTCGATCATCGAGCCTCCGGCGCCAGACCGCGGCTATAAAGTAGCGTGGACGACTGCATGCCAAGACATTCGCGAGTATCTGTCCAGCGTTGACTTTCAATCAGAGCCCTCGCACGGCCATGCGGATCGTGAGGCATTCGAGGCCGGCAGCGGCGAAGCCAAAGGCAGCACGCACCAGACAATCGAATGGGTACTGCGGGATTTCGAATTCAAGCAGAACGAGATCGACGCTGTGTATTTTGGCAACTGGCTGCGGGATTACTCTCAAATTGTCGATCCGAAAATCACCCGGGCTGCAGACATGCCCAAGGACTTTCCGGCGACACTGTCCCGCGAAGGCTGGACGAGCCTCGTCGACGTACTGGCAGCGAAGAAATTCTTCGACTTGCGCTTTCAGTACCCGGACAAGCTAAAAGTCACGCCCGAAAAGCTCGGCGTGTACCGCCCGCATGAACACATCGACAACCCGTTAGTGATTGATCCGCCGTTTGCAGATCCCAGGATGCGCGATCCGGACTTTGAACCCTGGGTACTGCAAGACAATCCAGTACTGGGCGTAGACCCGGACACCTCCAGGAAACGCTACATCGCCCGGTCCGTGGACTACATGACGCAGGAACTGCGTCTGGCCATGCGGCTTGGTCGCTCGCTGGACGGGCTGCGCAACCTTGGCGCGGCGCTGCACGTGGTTGAAGACCTGTTCGCTCATTCAAACTTCGCAGAGCTGAGCCTGATCAAGGCAGGCCACACCCAAGTCTTGCCGTGGACAACCCGGGGCGACGTGAAATGGGGTTTGCCTCTCGTGACCGGCACGTTCGGCGCCAGTGATGTCGTGGCAAGCCTGGCAGGACCGCTGGGCAAAATTCTCTTTTCCACGGCTGAACTGGAGTTCGAACTCACCCAGCCAGGCTATCGCTCGGAGCGGGACAAAGTGATGCTGGTCCTGCTGAGCGAGCATCCTGATCAGGACTATTTCAACGCATTCATCGCGCTGCTCAAGGCCAGGGACGGCCTGGTCACACTCGCAAAGAAAGTGGGCGTCGACACCCTCAAGTTTTACCGCTGGCTGGTCAACACCCCGGCGGGCATCCTGGTCAACGCTTATAACAGCGCGGCGCAAGGGGTTCTCACCTGGATCGGCAACAGCGTCGACGATGCGCAAACCTTGCTGGGCAGCGATCCAAATGTGGATGCCACGGTTGAGCCGAGCCACTCCCAATTGTCCAAGGATCACGCCGAACACCCTCTCCACGACCTGGCCGCGCTGCTCGCCACAGAAGCCGTGCGCAAGGTAGCCCGGTCCATGGTTGATTACTGGGCGGGCAAACCGGGTGCCGATCCGGTCGCCGTCGCCTCGGCGCTGTTTTGCCATCCAGCCGACAGCGAATGGCAGCACCCGATCATCACAGCATGGGCGGGCAGCAATCCCGATGAAGTGGCGCGAAGCGAATCGAAGAGCGAGCTCGACAAAACCCACCAGCACGCGATCGATGAACTGCGCGGCATCCAGAAGACACTTGTACGGGACAGTCAGCGCTATCTTGACTACGTCTTCAAAAGCACTGACGAACAGTCTGCAGCCTTCCAGGGTTACCTCGAACAAGGATTCATGAAGCTGGTTCACAACACATCCTGGTGGAAGGACCTGCAAAAGCTCATCAAGTAATAAGCTTAGAACTATTCATAGTTTGTTGGCCGGGTGAGCCGTGCGGCATTCTTGGCGGTCTACTGTCACGTCGATGGATTCAGGCCTGAGTGCCGCACTTTACGAGGTTCAGATGGACACAGCCTTCAAACCCCTGCTTCTGGCAGCTGCAATGGCGCTCTGCGTGCCCTCGGCTCAAGCGGCCAGCACGCTTGTTTACTGCTCAGAAGCCAGTCCCGCCGGCTTCGATCCCAGCCAATACACCAGCGGCACCGAGTTCGACGCGTCAGCAGAAACAGTTTTCAATCGCCTGACGCAGTTCAAGCGCGGCGGCACTGATGTCGAGCCGGGTCTGGCAGAGAAATGGGAAGTGTCCAACGACGGCTTGAACTACACCTTCCATCTGCGCAACGGCGTGAAATTCCACACCACGGATTACTTCAAGCCCACGCGCGATTTCAATGCGGACGACGTGCTGTTCACCTTCAATCGCCTGCTCGACCCCAATGACCCCTTCCGCAAAGCCTACCCGTCGGAGTCTCCGTACTTCACCGACATGGGCATGAACACCACCATCAAGCAGGTCGAGAAAGTCGACGATCAAACGGTCCGCTTTCATCTCAACAATATTGATGCAGCGTTCATCCAGAACCTGGCAATGAGCTTCGCCTCTATTCAGTCAGCAGAATACGCAGCGCAACTCATCAAGCAGGGCAAGGCCGGTGACATCAACCTCAAGCCGATCGGCACCGGGCCGTTCGTGTTCAAGCGCTATCAAAAGGACGCGCAGATTCGCTACGTCGGCAACAAGGATTACTGGAAGCCTGCGGACGTGAAGCTCGACAACCTGATCTTTTCGATCACTACCGATCCGGCCACCCGTCTGCAGAAGCTAAAGACCGGTGAATGCCAGATCAGCGGGTATCCCCGCCCGCAGGACATCGAAGAAGCGCAGAAAGACCCCAATCTCAAAGTGCTGAGTCAGGCCGGGTTCAACCTGGGTTTTCTCGCCTACAACGTGACCCACCCACCGCTTGATCAACTGAAGGTCCGTCAGGCGCTGGACATGGCGATCGACAAGCCTGCCATCATCAAAGCGGTCTATCAGGGGGCCGGACAGCTGGCCCAGAACGCCCTGCCCCCCGCGCAATGGAGCTTTGATCCGAAGATCAAGGACGCGCCACACGATCCGGAAAAAGCCAAACAGCTGCTCAAAGAGGCGGGTATCGCACCCGGCACACAGATCAACCTCTGGGCCATGACCGTACAGCGGGCGTCCAACCCGAACGCGCGGATGTCGGCGCAGATGATCCAGGCGGACTGGGCGAAGATTGGCATCAAGGCCAATATCGTCAGCTACGAATGGGGCGAGTACATCAAGCGCGCCAAGGCCGGGGAGCATGACGTGATGATCTACGGCTGGACCGGTGACAATGGCGATCCGGATAACTGGCTCGGCGTGCTGTACAGCTGCGCGGCAGTCAATGGCAGTAACTACGCCAAGTGGTGCAACCCCGGTTACGACAAACTGGTCACCCAGGCGAAACTGACCAGCAACCGCGACGAGCGGATCAAGCTGTACCAGCAGGCACAGAACATCCTGAAAAACGATGTCCCCATCACCCCGATTGCCAATTCCAAGGTGTTTCAACCGATGCGTAAGGAGGTTCAGGACTTCAAGCTCAGCCCGTTCGGTCTGACGCCTTTCTACGGCGTGAGCCTGTCTAAATAATCGGCTGAAACCAACAGCGAAGTAACACTTGTTGACCGAAGCGGGTGCAATCGCCACGTTGCGATGCACCTTTTTGGGGCGACAAAGATATCGATATGCGACACGCAAACGTTCAACAGCGTCAGAAATTACAGTTATGCGACATTCGTGTACGTTCGTGCCACTGTTTGTCACCCGTCTGGCGCCAACATCTTGCTTTGGGTATGGCGCCTGCATAAGTATCCGCGGGACCGGCTCAAAAGGCCGTACCCTCAATCAAAAAATGACAACAACTGAGGCCACCATGCTCAAAAAAGCGGTCATTCCGTTTCTTCTCGGCGCAGGTTTGATCGCCAGCGCTCCCTTCGCCCATGCAGCATCGAATCTGGTGTTCTGCTCCGAAGGCAGCCCTGCTGGTTTCGATCCAGGTCAATACACCACCGGTACCGACTTCGACGCTTCGGCCGAAACCGTTTTCAACCGTTTGAGCCAGTTCGAACGTGGCGGCACCGCTGTCATTCCAGGTCTGGCAACCAGCTGGGACGTTACCCCGGACGGCCTGACCTACACCTTCCATCTGCGTGAAGGTGTGAAGTTCCACACTACGCCTTACTTCAAACCGACCCGTACCTTCAATGCGGATGACGTGCTGTTCACGTTCAACCGCATGATCAACAAGGACGACCCGTTCCGTAAGGCGTACCCGACCGAATTCCCGTACTTCACCGACATGGCGATGGACACCAACATCACCAAGATCGAGAAGGTCGACGATCACACCGTCAAGATGACCCTCGGCACTGTAGATGCTGCGTTCATCCAGAACCTGGCAATGAGCTTTGCCTCCATTCAGTCCGCTGAATACGCTGCTCAGTTGCTCAAGGAAGGCAAGCCGGAAGACATCAACCAGAAGCCGATCGGCACCGGTCCGTTTGTTTTCAAGAGCTACCAGAAAGACTCCAACATCCGTTTCACAGGGAACAAGGATTACTGGAAGCCTGAAGACGTCAAAGTCGACAACCTGATTTTCGCCATCACCACCGACGCTTCGGTTCGTGCGCAAAAGCTGAAGAAGGGCGAATGCCAGATCACGGCTTACCCGCGTCCTGCCGACCTCGCTCCGCTGAAGGCCGATGCTGCGTTGAAGATGCCTGATCAGGCGGGCTTCAACCTGGGTTACATCGCCTACAACGTGATGCCGAAGATCAAGGGTGACGACAAGCCCAACCCGCTGGCCGACCTGAAAGTGCGTCAGGCGCTGGACATGGCTGTCGACAAGAAAGCCATCATCGACGCGGTGTACCAGGGCGCGGGCCAACTGGCGGTCAACGCCATGCCGCCAACCCAATGGTCCTACGACACCACCATCAAGGACGCACCGTACGACATCGCCAAGGCCAAGGACCTGCTCAAGCAGGCCGGCGTCAAGGAAGGCACCGAGATCACCCTGTGGGCGATGCCGGTTCAGCGTCCTTACAACCCGAACGCCAAACTGATGGCCGAAATGCTCCAGAACGACTGGAAGAAAATTGGTATCAACGCGAAGATCGTTTCGTATGAGTGGGGCGAGTACATCAAACGCGCCAAAGCTGGCGAGAACGGCGCAATGCTGATTGGCTGGAGCGGCGACAACGGTGACCCGGACAACTGGCTCGGCACCCTGTTTGGCTGTGACGCCATCAACGGCAACAACTTTGCCAAATGGTGTGACAAGCCTTTCGACACCTTGATCCACCAGGCCAAGGAAACCACCGATCAGGCCAAACGCACAGAACTCTACAAGCAGGCTCAACATCTGCTTAAAGACGCGGTTCCGATGACTCCGATTGCGCACTCGACTGTTTATCAGCCGATGCGCAAAGAAGTTCAGGATTTCAAGATCAGCCCATTTGGTCTGAACTCCTTCTACGGCGTCAGCGTCAGCGGCAAGTAACACTTCAATATGACTGACCGGTCGCGTTGCCCATGGGCAATGCGACCGCGCTGTCATGTGCGCGATCATTAAACGAAAGTGAATATCGTTAGATGAGTAATGGTTTGCCGACAGACCTTGCCTACTAACAATAAGCACTTTTCCTACACACTTTGAAGCATGCACGACTATGGACTGTCTGGCGTCAGAGACATACCTTTTGATAAGCCGAAATGCATTCGTCGTTCAGACTGAACATCGGGGTGTTATCCAGGCGTCGACCGTCCATTTGCGCAAACGATTGCCACGGATCTAAACAGGCACTCGTCTCAACGCGTCAATCACGATAAGGAATATCATGCGTTCGAATATCGTTATGCCATCATTGATTACAGCCGGTCTTCTCGTCTTGACGCCTGTCACCCAGGCCGCCAGCAAGAGTCTGGTGTTTTGCTCGGAAGGCAGCCCGGCCGGTTTTGATATCGGGCAGTACACATCGGGCACCGACAATGATGCAGCGGAACCGATTTACAACCGTCTCGCCGAATTCGAACGGGGCCAGACCAGTGTGGTACCTGCCCTGGCGACAAGTTGGGACATCTCGCCTGACGGGCTGACTTACACGTTTCACCTGCGCGAGGGAGTGAAATTTCATAGCAACAAGACGTTCACGCCGACCCGCGACTTCAACGCCGACGATGTGCTCTTCACCTTCAACCGCATGCTGCAAAAGGACCACCCTTTCCGGGTTGCGTACCCGACAGAGTTTCCTTACTTCACCAGCATGGGTCTGGACAAAAACATCAAGTCGGTGGATAAAACTTCGCCAATGACGGTGGTGTTCACGCTCAACAAAGTTGATGCGGCATTTATCCAGAACATTGCGATGAACTTCGCATCGATTCTTTCGGCTGAATACGCTGACAAACTGATGGCCTCGGGTAATGTGCGCGATATTAACCAGGCGCCCATCGGTACCGGTCCGTTCGTATTCCAGCGGTACCAAAAAGACTCGCAGATCCGCTATGTCGCTAACAAACAGTTCTGGGATCCGAGCCGGATTAAAATTGATCAGTTGATCTTTGCAATCAATACGGATGCCTCGGTACGCATTCAAAAACTCAAAAAAGACGAGTGCCAGGTTACATTGAATCCGCGCCCCGCAGACGTGGAATCCATCAAGGCTGATAAACAGCTGCATGTCATCGAAAAACCGGGCTTCAACCTTGGCTATATCTCCTACAACGTACGTCACGCGCCACTGGACAACCTGCAAGTGCGCCAGGCCCTGGACATGGCCGTGGACAAGAAAGCGATCATCGACGCGGTGTATCAAGGCGCCGGCCAATTGGCCCAGAACGCCATGCCGCCAACGCAATGGTCCTACGACGACACGGTGAAAGACGCCCCTTACAACCCCGAAAAAGCACGGGAGTTGCTGCGCGCCGCTGGTGTCAAGGAAGGCACCGAGCTGACGCTGTGGGCCATGCCGGTCCAGCGCCCTTACAACCCCAACGCGAAGTTGATGGCCCAGATGCTCCAGGCGGATTGGGCGAAAGTCGGTATCAAAGCCACTATCGTCAGTTACGAGTGGGGCGAATACCTCAAGCGCAGCAAAAACGGCGAGCACGACATCTCGTTGATTGGCTGGACCGGTGACAACGGTGATCCGGACAACTGGATGGGCACGCTGTACAGCTGCGCGTCCATCGGCGGCAACAACTACTCCATGTGGTGCGATGAAAAGTATGACGCGTTGGTCAAGGCTGCCGTCGCCACCGCTGACAAGGACCAACGCATTTCACTCTACAAGCAAGCCCAGCACTACCTGAAGGAACAGGTGCCTATCACACCGATTGCCCATTCCACGGTGATCCAGCCAATGCGCAAAGAAGTGCAGGGCTTCATGGTCAGTCCGTTCAATCGCAATAACTTCTCCGGCGTCAGTATCGCCGAATAATTCAAAAACATGCCGGGGGCGCCACAACGCCCTTTGGCATTGCTTTATCCGCATTTAAGCGGGTAGGCAAACAATGGCCCATGAGGCCGCACCATCGAGCGGGCTACACCATAAAAAGCCCGCCTCTAAAAAAGCAGTAATCGGGAGCTTCATAACGTGAAAAAAGCCAGCACCGCTGTATTCGCCTTATCCGTCCTCGCACTCAGCGTTGCGGCCCAGGCAGAGCCAACCAGTCAGGAATTCGTTCCGACCACACTGGCCCCCAACAACGCCCAAAGCGAAGCCAAGGGCTTTCTGGAAGACTCCAAACTGACCGGTTCGACCAAGAACTGGTACGCCAACGAACTGCTGCGTCGTGGCGGCGAGTTCCGCCGCAGCGAGAACGGCGTTGTCGTTGACAGCGACCCGCGCCGGATCAACTGGGTACAGGGCACGATCGTTGATTACACGTCGGGCTTCACTCAGGGCACTGTCGGCTTCGCCACCCAGATGGCGCTTTACAACGCTGTTGCATTGGACCGCGACAAAGACGACCTGATGGGCGGCGCTAACCGTACGCTGACCGAAAACAACGGCGACCCGGTCGGTCAGTGGAGCAAGTTGGGCCTGGGTAATATCAAGGCACGCGTCTCCAACACAACGTTGACCGCTGGCCGTCAATCGATGAACACCCCGGTGCTGGCTTACATCGGCAACCGTGCGCTGCCTTCAAGCTTTGAAGGTGTGAGCGTTCAGAGTGATGAGTTCAACAACATCTCGATCCAGGCCGGCAGCTTTGATCGCGTGTCGCCGCGTACCGAGCAGAGCCTGACCAAGTTCCGCTCCGAATACACCAACAACACCGCCACTGCCGATCACGTTGACATGGCAGGCGTCGATTACAAGCCATTCAAAAGCCTGACCACCAGCTTCTATGCCTCCAATGTTGAAGACTTCTGGCATCAGTACTACTTCGCCTTCACCCATGAGATGGGTGACACCGACGTGCTGGGCTTGAGCACCAACCTGAATTATTACAAGACCAAAGATTCCGGCAAAAAGAAGATGGGTGAAATCGACAATGACACCTACAGCCTGTCGTTGACCGCCACTCACAAAGCGCACAGCTTCAGCATCGCGTACCAGGAAGTTGAAGGCGATACTTACTTCGACTACCTGCATGACACCAACGCCATCTTCCTGGCCAACTCCCTGCTCTCGGACTTCAACGGCCCGAACGAGAAGTCGGTCCAGTTGAGCTACCTGCTGAACATGGCGGACTACGGCGTGCCAGGCCTGAAGTTCAACATTTACCAGGCTCGCGGTTTCGACATCGACGGCACGCACTACAAAGGCACCGCCTACGACGTCTCGAAGATGGACGACGAGAACCACTACGAATATGGTGTCGGCACTTCGTACACCCTGCAGTCCGGCCCGCTCAAGGCGTCGACCATGCGTGCTACGTACACCACCCACCGCGCGAGCGAAAACCAGGCTGATGGCAACATCAACGAGTTCCGTCTGGTGACCACCGTTCCGTTCAACATTTTGTAATCAGCGCTATCGATCAGGCATCGGGCTGCCGTTCTTATCGAACCAAGTAGCCCGAAACCGACTCATCTATGGCTTCATCACTTGCGGAGTGCGTTACTTGAAATCGACATTCAAACTCGCAACATTGCGTGGCGCAGTCGCCATGGCGCTGTTCAGCGTCGCAGTCGGCGTTTCGGCCAAGCCTCTGGTGGTCTGCACTGAAGCCAGTCCGGAAGGTTTCGACCCTGCGCTCTACACCACGGCCGTGACCGCTGATGCTTCGGCGGAAACCATCTATAACCGTCTGGTGGACTTCAAGCCGGGCTCTACCGAGATCGTTCCCGCGCTGGCCGACACCTGGGAAATCAGCGATGACGGTCTGACCTATACGTTCCACCTGCGCAAGGGCGTCAAGTTCCACACCACCGAATACTTCAAACCAACCCGCGACATGAACGCCGATGACGTGGTCTGGAGCTTCCAGCGTCAACTGGACCCCAACCACCCGTGGCACAAACAGTCACAGGTCGGTTACCCCTATTTCGAGAGCATGGGTTTCAAAGAGCTGCTGAAGAGTGTCGAGAAGGTCGACGACAGCACCGTCAAATTCACCCTGACTCGCCGTGAGGCGCCATTCCTGGCCGACGTGGCCATGGCATTCGCCTCGGTCTACTCGGCCGAATACGCTGACCAATTGCAGAAAGCCAACAAGACCGACAACCTCAACAGCCAACCCATCGGCACCGGTCCGTTTGTCTTCCAGCGCTATGCCAAAGATGCTCAGGTGCGCTTCAAGGCCAATCCGGATTACTTCCGCGGCAAGCCGCCGGCTGACACGCTGATCTTCGCCATCGCCACGGATAACAACGTTCGCCTGCAGAAACTCAAGGCCAACGAGTGCCAGATCGCGCTGTACCCCAAGCCTGACGACATCCCCAGCATCAAGAAAGATTCCAACCTCAAGGTCGACGAGCTGAACGCGATGACGACCGCGTACATCGCCATGAACACGACCCACAAATTCATGAGCGATGTGCGAGTGCGCAAGGCGATTGAAATTGCCTTCGACAAAGAGGCTTATGTCAACGCGCTGTTTGGCAAAGGCAACGCAACCGTTGCGGTCAACCCCTACCCGGATACCCTGCTCGGTTACAACAAGACGCTGAAGAACCCGGCGCATGACCTGGACAAGGCGCGAGCGTTGCTCAAGGAAGCCGGCGTGCCGGACGGCACTGTGTTGACACTGTTCACCCGCAACGGCGGCGGGCCGACCAACCCCAACCCGATGCTCGGCGCGCAAATGATGCAGGCCGACCTGGCCAAAGTCGGCATTAAGTTAGATATACGCGTCATGGAATGGGGCGAAATGCTCAAACGTGCCAAAAACGGCGAACACGACATGGTGTCCGCAGGCTGGGCAGGTGACAATGGCGACCCTGATAACTTCCTGACCCCGAACCTTAGTTGCGAGGCCGCCAAAAACGGCGAAAACTACGCGCGCTGGTGCAATCAGAAGTTTCAGACGCTGATCGATCAGGCCCGGGAAAAAACCGACCCGGCCGAACGTGCCGCGCTTTATGAGCAGGCCCAGGCAATCTTCAATCAAGATCTGCCCTGGATCAGCATGGCACACACCAAGATGTTCACTGCAATGCGCAACAACGTGGAGGGTTACCACATCAGCCCTCTCACCACTAATAACTTCGCTACCACCCAAGTGAAGTAGAAGAAGAATCCGGCGGGCTCTGCTACCCAGAGAACCGCCGGGACCTGATGAGGTACACGAGAAGATGTTTAGTTTTATCGCTCGCCGAGTGGGGTTGCTCATACCCACCTTCTTCGGCATCACCTTGCTGACCTTCGCACTGATCCGTCTGATTCCGGGCGACCCTGTGGAAGTCATGATGGGTGAACGCCGGGTCGATCCGGAAATGCACGCCCAAGCCATGGAACGTCTTGGCCTGAACAAACCCCTTTATGCGCAATACATCGATTACGTCGGCAAACTCGCCCATGGCGACCTGGGCGAATCGCTGCGTACGCGCACGAGCGTGTGGTCCGAATTCACCTCGCTGTTCCCGGCAACACTGGAACTGTCGATTGCGGCGCTGATCTTTGCAGGCATTCTCGGGCTGCTGGCCGGGGTCATTGCAGCCTTGAAGCGAGGGTCCCTGTTCGACCATGGGGTCATGGGTATCTCCCTGGCGGGGTACTCGATGCCGATCTTCTGGTGGGGCCTGATCCTGATCATGTTCTTCTCGGTATCGCTGGGCTGGACCCCGGTATCGGGTCGTATCGACCTGCTGTACGACATTCCTCCCAGAACCGGTTTCATGCTGATCGACACCTTGCTCAGCGATGAAGAAGGCTCGTTCATGGACGCCCTGCGTCACCTGATCCTGCCGGCCATCGTGCTGGGCACCATTCCATTGGCGGTCATCGCCCGGATGACACGCTCCTCGATGCTCGAAGTCCTGCGTGAAGACTACGTGCGGACCGCCCGTGCCAAAGGCCTGTCGCCGGCGCGCGTGGTGTTCGTTCACGGCCTGCGCAACGCGTTGATCCCGGTCTTGACCGTGTTCGGCCTGCAAGTCGGCACACTGCTGGCCGGTGCGGTTCTGACCGAGACGATCTTCTCCTGGCCGGGCATTGGCAAGTGGCTGATCGAAGCCATCGGCGCCCGCGACTACCCTGTCGTGCAAAACGGCATCCTGCTAATCGCCTGCCTGGTGATTCTGGTCAACTTCGTGGTGGACATCCTCTACGGCTTTGCCAACCCACGCATTCGTCATCAGCGCTGAGATCCTTTTTATGAGCACAACTACTCCCGTAGTAGCAGTCGATCAAAGCCTGCTCTACCCGTCTGTCTACAAAGAGTTCTGGCAGCACTTCTCGAAGAACAAAGGCGCCGTGGCCGGTCTGGCATTCATGCTGGTCATCGTGTTTTGCGCCCTCTTCACGCCGTGGGTCGCCCCCCATGACCCAAGCGAGCAGTACCGTGATTTCCTGCTGACCCCTCCGGTCTGGCTGGAAGGCGGGCAATGGCAGTTCCTGCTGGGCACCGATGAACTGGGCCGCGACTTGCTGTCACGCCTGATTCAGGGCTCGCGCCTGTCGCTGCTGATCGGTTTGTCGTCGGTGGTCATGTCGCTGATTCCCGGGATTCTGATGGGCCTGCTGGCCGGCTTCTTCCCGAAAATCCTCGGCCCGACCATCATGCGTCTGATGGACATCATGCTCGCACTGCCATCGCTGCTGCTGGCTGTGGCGATCGTCGCAATCCTCGGCCCTGGCCTGATCAACACCGTCATCGCCATTGCCATCGTGTCGCTGCCGTCTTACGTACGTCTGACCCGCGCCGCCGTGATGGGCGAACTGAACCGCGATTACGTGACCGCTGCGCGCCTGGCCGGCGCTACCCTGCCGCGCCTGATGTTCATCACCGTCCTGCCCAACTGCATGGCACCGCTGATCGTCCAGGCAACGCTGAGCTTCTCGTCGGCCATCCTTGACGCCGCCGCGCTGGGTTTCCTCGGTCTGGGCGTTCAACCGCCAACGCCTGAGTGGGGCACCATGCTCGCTTCGGCCCGCGACTACATCGAACGCGCCTGGTGGGTGGTGAGCCTTCCGGGTCTGACCATTTTGCTCAGCGTGCTGGCAATCAACCTGATGGGCGACGGTCTGCGCGATGCGCTGGACCCGAAACTCAAGAACGCCGCCTGAGGACGTCCGAATGTCTCTTTTAAACATCAAGAACCTCAACGTGCGCTTCGGCGACGCCACGGCCACGCCGGTCGTAGACGGCCTCGACCTGACGGTCGACAAGGGCGAAGTACTGGCCATCGTGGGCGAGTCGGGCTCGGGTAAATCCGTGACCATGATGGCGCTCATGGGCCTGATCGAGCACCCCGGCGTAGTGACCGCCGACGCGCTGGTGTTCGACGGCAAAGACATGCTCAAGCTCAATTCGCGTCAGCGTCGGCAAATCGTCGGCAAAGACTTGTCGATGGTCTTTCAGGACCCGATGACCGCGTTGAACCCCAGCTACACCGTGGGTTTCCAGATCAAGGAAGTGCTCAAGCAGCACCTGGGCCTGTCCGGTCGCGCGGCTCATCAGCGCGCACTCGAACTGCTGCAGAAGGTTGAAATCCCGGGCGCAGCACAGCGTCTGGACGCCTATCCGCACCAACTCTCGGGCGGCATGAGCCAGCGTGTTGCTATCGCGATGGCCATTGCCGGCGAGCCGAAACTGCTGATCGCCGACGAACCGACCACGGCGCTGGACGTGACCATTCAGGCGCAGATCATGGACCTGTTGCTGGCCCTGCAAAAAGAGCAGGACATGGGCCTGGTACTCATTACTCATGACCTCGCCGTAGTGGCTGAAACCGCACAGCGGGTCTGCGTGATGTATGCCGGCCAGGCTGTTGAAGTCGGTCAGGTTCCTCAACTGTTCGACATCCCTGCGCACCCTTACAGTGAAGCGCTGCTGGCAGCGATTCCCGAGCACAGCATGGGAGCGGCGCGCCTGTCGACGCTGCCAGGCATTGTTCCGGGCCGCTATGACCGTCCAAGTGGCTGCCTGCTGTCACCGCGTTGCCCGTATGTCGAAGAAAAATGCCGCCAGCAACGCCCGGCCCTCGATCCCAAAGTACAGAGCCTGGCCCGTTGCTTCTTTCCGCGTAATCAGGAGGTGGCGTAATGAGCGAAATCGTACTCACCGCTCGTGACCTCACTCGTCACTATGACGTGTCCCGTGGGCTGTTCAAGCCGCACGCAACCGTGCGCGCGCTCAACGGCGTGTCGTTCGAACTCGAAGCTGGCAAGACACTGGCTGTGGTCGGCGAGTCCGGCTGCGGCAAGTCCACCCTCGCCCGCGCCCTGACGCTGATCGAAGAGCCTTCATCCGGTTCGCTGAAGATCGCCGGCCAGGAAGTGACCGGCGCCACCAAGGCACAACGCAAGCAGCTGCGCAAAGACGTGCAGATGGTGTTTCAAAGCCCGTATGCATCGCTCAATCCACGGCAGAAGGTCGGTGATCAACTGGGCGAACCCCTGCTGATCAACACCAGCCTGTCGAGTGCCGAGCGCCGCGAGAAAGTGCAGGCGATGATGGCGCAGGTCGGCCTGCGTCCCGAGCACTATCAGCGCTATCCACACATGTTCTCCGGCGGTCAGCGTCAACGTATCGCTCTGGCGCGGGCGATGATGCTGCAGCCTAAAGTGCTGGTGGCCGATGAACCGACGTCCGCGCTCGACGTGTCGATCCAGGCCCAGGTACTGAACCTGTTCATGGACCTGCAACAGGAGTTCAATACCGGTTACGTGTTCATCTCCCACAACCTCGCGGTGGTGCGTCACGTCGCCGACACGGTGTTGGTGATGTACCTCGGCAAGCCAGCCGAAATGGGTCCCAAGGAAGAGATCTATAACCGTCCGCTGCACCCCTACACTCAGGCGCTGTTGTCAGCGACTCCGACGATCCACCCGGACCCGTCGAAGCCGAAGATCAAGATCGTCGGCGAGCTGCCCAACCCGCTGAACCCGCCGTCTGGTTGCCCGTTCCACAAGCGCTGCCCGTACGCGACAGAACGCTGCGTCACGGAAGTGCCGGAACTGCGCCTGGTAGACAACCGCCACGTTGCCTGCCATTACGCGGAACAGTTTGTGGTGTGATGGCTGAGTAATGAAAAGGCCGTTGCGTGTGAGCGTAACGGCCTTTTTTATGGGTCGGAGTTGGTTACCCAGACAACTGGCCGCTCGTAGTCACTGAAAAAACAGAATGCCGGCGACCGCATCTTTGGATGCCGCTGGCTGGCGACCCATCCCTACAGGAACCGGCTTGCTGGCGATCCATCCCTGTAGATACCGGCTTGCTTACGACCCATCCCTGTAGATACCGGCTTGCTTACGACCCATCCGTGTAGGAGCCGGCTTGCTGGCGAATGCGGTGGGTCAGATACGAATATCTCGACTGAAACACTGCGTTCGCCAGCAAGCCGGCTCCTACGGATGTAAATCGCCCGGCCACCTCGATCCTGCAGCTAAAGTTGATTCGTCCAGCACAGGGGCTTGCGCTCGTTTTCTCAAAGACCACCAACCATCCGGCATCCAGCTCCAGCTCCAGCTCCAGCATCATTGGAAGTGCCGACAATAGCCACCAGCATCATTGGAAGCGCCGACCCTCTAGCTGAGCACAAAAATCCCTGTAGGAGCCGGCTTGCTGGCGAACGCGGTGGGTCAGCTACGAAATCTCGACTGAAACACTGCGTTCGCCAGCAAGCCGGCTCCTACAGAGTAGTGCGTGGTATCAGAGGAACTGCGGATCCGAAAGCTGCACGCACCCCACTTCGCTTCGCTTCTTCGCAATCACAACCGCAGTCGCAATCGCCGGCTCAGTCGCAACCGCAGCCGCAGCCGCAACCGCAGTCACAGTCACCGCCGCACCTGATCAATACACATCCCGCCGATAACGGCCCTGCTCGATCAAGTCCTGAACGGCGCGGTCACCCAGTAACACTTTCAACGTTTCGTCAACGCCAGCGGCCATGCCTTCCAGACTGCCGCAGATGTAGATCACAGCGCCACCATCCAGCCAGTGACGCAGCTCATCAGCGGCCTCGCGAAGACGATCCTGCACATAGACTTTTTCGGCCTGATCCCGGGAAAACGCAAGATCCAGACGCGCCAGATCACCCCTCGCCAGCCAGCCGTTGAGCTCATCGGCACAATAGAAATCGTGGGCTGCGTTGCGCTCGCCAAAGAGCAACCAGTTGCGCTGCTCGCCCGCTGCAATCCGGGCTTTCAGCAAGCTGCGCAAGCCCGCCAAGCCGGTACCGTTGCCGATCAAAATCATCGGCGCCGATTCGGCCGGCAGATGGAAACCACTGTTGCGACGCACCCGCATACTGAGCGCGCCGCCGACCTGAACATGCTCGGTCAGCCAGCCCGAACCCAGCCCAAGAGTGCCATCAGGATGCAGCTCCTGGCGCACGATCAGCTGTAACGAACCGTCTTCGGGAATCGACGCAATCGAGTATTCGCGCATGGCCAGCGGCACCAGTGCGTCTACCAATGCCTGTGCATGCAAGCCCACCAAGTGACTGCGGCTTACCGGTAGCTGACGCGTGCTCAAGGCTTGACCGAGCGTCTCACTCAACCCGTCCACCACCACCAATGTGTCAGCCGTGATTCCCAGCCCTGAAAGGAACTGCTCAACCGCAGCCGTCGGGTTACGCGGTAATACCTCCACCAGATCGCCGGCCTGCCAAAGCGTCGCCTCTTCACCCGCTAACCCAAGCAAAAACACCTTCGAGCCGGCGCTCCCCGGATTCATCCACTCCCTGGCCACCAGTGTCCAGTTCTGATAATCCGGCGCCTGCCAGACCGTCGCCGGCGTCGAACCCGTCAACTGGCCCAACTGCTGTTGCCAGCGTTGCAGCGCTGCACCGTCGCCGCTGTCCACTTCCACTGGGTCGAACAGCGTGCGACCGCCGCGCTCCGCCAGCCAGCCGTGCAGCCGCTGGGAGAAACCGCAAAACTGTTGATACTGGCGATCGCCCAGTCCAAGCACCGCGTAGTTGAGATTGCCAAGCGCCAGCGGCCGGCCCAGTACTTTGCGCTCAAACCCCCGAGCGCTGTCCGGCGCCTCGCCGTCACCGAACGTACTCACCACGAACAAAGCGTTGTGACTTTGATGCAGATCCTGCTCGGTGATGTCGCCCAGACGCTGCACCTTGACCGGCATACCAGCGGTTTGCAGCTGGCTCGCGGTCTGCCAGGCGAGTTGCTCGGCGAATCCGCTCTGGCTGGCAAAGCCGATCAGCCATGCCGCACCCGGCTCACCTGCCGGCGCAGCGACTCCACCTCGGGCATTGCGAATGTCGCGTTTCTTGCGTCGGCGGTCCAGGTACAGCAACCAGCCGGTGATGAAGAACAATGGCATGAGCATTGAGGCGACCGTCGCGATAATCCGCCCGGTCAGCCCGAAGTAACTGCCGGTATGAATCGCGTAGTTGCTGATCAACAACTGCGCCCCGAGGCTTTTCTCGGTGTAGCGCGACACGGCTTTGAGCTCGCCGTTGGCAGGGTCCAGGGTGATCTGGTTCAGCGCGCGAGGGTGCGGAGCGGATTTGAGGATGTAGAACACCGTCGCCATCTGTCCCGGTGCCTGCGGCATGCGCAGGTTGTAGGTTTTCAGATCCGGCCCTGCCGTGCTCTGAATGGTCTGCCAGATCGCGTCGTAATCCGGTGTCGAGCTGGCAACCGTAGTTTCTTTGGTAGCGTCTTTTGCAGGTGAGGGCCGCGGGCCACCTCCACCACGGCGCTGCTCGCCTGCCACCGGCGCATCACCGATCAGCCTGGTCATGCCGTTGCTGAACCAGTCGTAAGACCACATCAGCCCGGTGATCGCCAGAATCAGATAGATGAACAGACACCAGGTGCCGAACACCGAGTGCAGGTCCCAATTGAAACTGCGTCCCTTCTTCGCCCAGTCCATGGTCAGCCAGACGCGCCAGTTAAGGGGCTTGCGTGGCCATCGCAGATACAAACCGGATAGGCAGAAGAACACCAGAATCAACGTGCACGCCGCCGTGACTTGCTTGCCGTATTGGCCGGCCGCAAGGAAGCGATGAAGATTCAGGATGAAACCGAAAAAGTCCTGACCGACCGCATCTTCCGTGAACTCGCCGGTGTAGGGATTGAAGTTGTGCATTTCGCCACGGCGCTGGCCGGGTGCTGGCTTGAACCAGACCTGAGCGACCCTGTCGCCGTCGGCATCAATGCGGAACATGCCCACCGTGTCTTTGCCCTGAGCTTCCACTTTGCTGACCATCTCGGCCAACGACAGCTGGCGGGCCTGGGGCTGCACGAACAGGACATCGGAATTGAGTGCGTCGAGTATTTCTTCCTCGAATGAATACAGTGCGCCCGTGATTCCCATCAGGGCGAGCACCAGTCCCGCCGTGATCCCAAAGAACCAGTGGACTTGAAACAGGACTTTCTTCAACACCCTCGACACCTCGTTAACCCGCTACGGCGCGCATTATGCGCACAAACGGCAAACATTCTCATCTGTAGCTGATTCTTGATGCAGAAGCCGCGGGCGCGAGCTTGCTCGAAGAGGTGGGTACATCCGCTGGATATCCAGCGGCCGAGCGTCCGCCTTCGCGAGCAATCTCACTCCCACAGGTACTGACACGCCACCACCGCGCGGCCAGGGCGAATTCTGTAGGAGTGACAGGTTCGCCTTCGGATCAAAAGTGGAAGCTGGCGCTCATCAACGCCGTACGGCCAGCAGCCATGTGGGCGTAGTGGGTGGTGAACACCTGGTCGTAATAACGTTTGTCGGTCAGGTTCTGCACGTTCAACTGCAGGTCAACGTTTTTGGTCAACGCGTACGTAGCCATTGCGTCGTAGCGCCAGTAGGACGGCACTTCCACCGAGTTGGCTTCGTTGCCGAAACGCGAGTCCACAAACGTCGCGCCACCACCAACGGTCAACTTGGGCATCAGTTCGTAGGTCGACCAGAAATTGAAGCTGTTACGTGGCGTGCTCGGCATGTGGTTGCCCTCGTCCGCCTTGCTGGTGGCTTTGACGATCTCGCTCTCCATGTAGGTATAGCCGCCGTAGACCTTCCATTTGCCGGTGATGTTGCCGCTGTAGGTCAGCTCCAGACCGTCGACGCGCTGCTCGCCATCCAGCACCTGGAACGTCGCGTTGTCGGGATCATTGACCCGTGCGTTGGTCTTCTCGGTGCGGAACAGCGCGGCGGTCAGCGACAGGTTGTCGTCGAAGAAGTCCCACTTGGTGCCCAACTCGTAGTTGCGGTTTTTTTCCGGATCGAGGTTGGCGTTGTTCGCGGCGATTTCGAGGCCGCCGTTACCGCTGGTCTCACCCGACGGGTTGCTGGACGTGGACCACGCCGCGTAAATGCTGCCGTTCGGCAGCGGCTTGTAGGTCACGCCGACCTGGTAGTTCCACAACTGACTGGTGTTCTCGCGCTTGAAATCACCGGCCACCGAGCCTCGACCACCCGTGCTGTAGCCACTGGAGCGAACGTCGTAATCGTCATACCGCAAGCCGAGGTTCAACGACCATTGCTCGTTGAATTTCAAGGTGTCGAAGACATAAGCCGCACTGGTTTTGGTGTCGGTGTCGGTGTAGGCCTGGCTGTCGGTAATGGTCCCGTTCCAGTCATCTTTTGGCGAGGGGTTATACAGGCTGGTGCAGTCGCCTGAAGCCAGCAGCCCCGCGTTACAGGTAGAGCCAATGGCGCCGCCCCGGGCGTTGGTTACGTTATAGGCGCGGTTATGGGTGTCTTGATAGGAGAACTCAATGCCGGTGACCAGGCTGTGCTCCACGAAACCGGTGTTGAACTTCGCCTGCAGGTCGGTCTGGTTGACGAAGCCGCTGGACGTGGAGTTGCGGCTCTTGGCGGAGCGCGAAACCAGGCCGTTGGCGACGTTGCCACGGCTGTCGTCCGGGTTGGTGACGATGTAGTCCAGCGTCGAACGCGACATACGGAAACTGTTGGAAATGGTCAGGTTCTCGTTGAGGTCATGCTCGATGCGGAAGGTGCCGCTGTCGTTGACGCTCTTGCGATAGTCCCGGTCGGTCAGGCCATAGAAGTTGTTTTCGTTGACGTGGGCCGGCTTGTCGACCACGTATTTGCTGCGGCCCGGGGTGCTGGTCAGCGGAATGCCGTAGTCGGGCATGTCGTCGGTCGAAAGGTGGTAGTAATCGAGCTTGACCCGTGTGTCCGTGCCCAGCCCGAAGGCGAACGACGGTGCAACGCCCCAGCGGCTGTTGTCGACGTCGTTGCGGCCGGCGACGTTGGCGTCGTGTTTCATCAGGTTCAGGCGGAAGGCCGCGGTATCCGTGATCTGCTTGTTGACGTCCACGGTGTAGCGCTGGGTCTGGTCCGAACCAAAGGTGTAGCCGCCGTTGTAAGCGTCACCCAGGTGCGCGCCCTTGGTGATTAGGTTCAGACTGCCGCCGGTGGAGCCTGCGCCCGTGAAGGCAGAGCCCGGGCCTTTACTGACCTCGACCGATTCGACGTTGAAGATTTCGCGACTCTGCGCCGCTACGTCGCGCATGCCGTCGATGAACACATCACTTTCTGCGTTGAAACCACGAATGATCGGTCGGTCGGCGTTCGGGTTGCCGCCCTCTCCCGCGCCAAAGGTGATGCCCGGCGTAGTGCGCAGCGCGTCGGCCAGACTTGTAGCGGCCGTGTCCCGGATCACTTGCTGCGGAATGACGGTCACGCTTTTAGGCGTTTCGCGCAGCGGAGCGGTGTACTTTTTAGACGCTGACTCCTCGGTCTTGTAAGCCGTATCGACCCGTTCGCCATCGATGTTGGTGGCGCCCAGATTCAGCGCATTATCCGCTGCCGGTTCGGCAGCCTGCGCCATATGGCCGGCCGACATCGCTGCGATGGCGACGCCTACCGCACCGACAATGGAACGCTGAGAGTGTGCAGAAACGGGTTGAGCTTGGCGCGGCATTTTCCTTCCCCAAGGAAACAGTAAGGCGGCGGAATATAAGTGAGACTGTTTCGCATTCGCAGAAAACTTACATTCTTTACACTTTCCCATTACTCATTTTTCACATCGATCCATTCACGCGCGCCTGGAGGTTTTACACAGCCAATAAGAATCACTACCATTCGCCCTTTCCAGCTCGCCCCTCTTTTCCTACGGATCGCCAATCATGCTCCTACATATCCCAGGCCTGTTTTCACCTGAGGAGGTGCGTCGCATCCGACTGGCGCTGGAGGAAACCGAATGGGCCGATGGCAAGATCACCGCCGGCCACCAGTCGGCGAAGGCCAAGCACAACCTGCAGCTGCCGGAGGGCCATCCGCTGGCCGTGGAAATTGGCGCTGCGCTGGTCGAGCGCTTGTGGCAGAACCCGTTGTTCATGTCCGCAGCCCTGCCCCACAAAATCTTCCCGCCGTTGATCAATTGCTATACCGGCGGCGGCAGTTTTGATTTCCACATCGACAACGCCGTGCGGCAGGCCAAAGGCAGCGCCGAACGGGTGCGCACCGATCTGTCATCCACCCTGTTCTTCAGCGACCCCAAAGAATATGACGGCGGCGAGCTGGTGATTCAGGACACCTTCGGCACCCGCCAAGTCAGATTGCCAGCGGGTGATTTGCTGCTCTATCCGGCCAGCAGCCTGCACAAAGTCAACCCGGTCACACGCGGCGCGCGGTACGCCTCGTTCTTCTGGACCCAGAGCCTGGTGCGAGACGATGGGCACCGCACATTGCTGTTTGAAATGGACACTGCGATTCAGCAGCTGAGCCGCGACGTGCCTGAACACCCTTCGCTGCTTCAACTCACCGGCACCTACCACAACCTGCTGCGCCAATGGGTTGAGGTCTGAGTCATGAGCTGGAATCTGCGACGTGAAGAGGTGCTCGATGGTGACCAGTTGCGCGCCATGCTTGAAGACAGCCCGGCGAGCGCCGCCCGAGCAATCCTGATCGCCGCGCAGGCGCAGATCGTCGACGCGCAGGCGCTGCTCGGGCAAATATTACTCGACGGCACCGGCATTGAACGCGACCCGGCGCTGGCGCTGGTGTGGTTCCAGATTGCCGCGCGCAACGGCCATGCCATGGCGCACAACATGGCAGGCCGTTGCTACGAGCATGGCTGGGGCTGTGAAGCGGATGCCGCCAAGGCCGCGGAGCATTACCGTCTCGCCGCAGAAGCGGGCCTTGACTGGGGGTTCTATAACTACGGCAACCTGCTCGCCACTGGCCGGGGCGTGAACAAGGATCAGGCGCGCGCCCTGGCGTGCTATCGCAAAGCGGCGGACCTGGGACACGCCAAGTCAATGAATCTGGTGGGCCGTCATATGGAAGAAGGCCTTTGCTGCGAGCAGGATTTGCCTGCGGCGCATGAGTGGTATCGACGCTCGGCTCAAGGTGGGGATTTTCGGGGGCAGTTCAGTTATGCATCGGTGTTGGCGGATCATGGTGATGTCGAGGAGGCCATCGTCTGGTTCAACTCTGCGCTTGAGCTGGGCAACCTTAATTTCCTTCAGGGCAGTGGCGAAGCGCTAAGGCTGTCCAGCCACGCCGAGATACGCGCTCTGGCAATCGACTACTGCGGCAAGGCGGCCGAATTGGGCAGCAACAAGGACAAAACGCCTGGGCCGAAGTCAAGTAACACTCCCACGCCTGCTTAGCATTCTGCTGAAACATCTTGATCATCCAGTTCTATATCCCCGGCCATATAGAATTAAGGCCGTTACTGCACTCCCACTGTAAACATTCCTACAGTAAATTAGGCCGAACCCGCATTGACACTCCGCGACGCACAGAACTAGTCTGCGATGACTGCAGCAACTAATGCAGCGATAAGTAAGAGACATCAGGAAGATGCCTCTCATTAGAACAGGGACTATTTATGAATTATGCGCTAGATAACACATCTGAGCCGAGCATCGCGAGCATTGCGGCAAACGCGCCAAAAGCGATGATGGATGCGTCAGACGGAACGATAAAGGGCAGCGTACGGCCCAAAGGGTTGATATTAACGAAAGAGCAGATCATCTGCTTGCATCGCTATGAGAAAAAAGGGCTGCTGCTACCGACCAGCGCTTCAGATGTCAGTGCTTATCTCGGCTACGATCAGGGCACTTCGCCTGGGCGGGGACTCGAGATCAAGGACTTCGTGAACACGTTCACGATCATTAAGTCCCATGCGAATACATGGGATGGTTTGCGGCAGCGTATCAAACTGATCAGCAGCGAGCTAAAGATCTTCGCTTCTAGCATTATTAATACCGGCAAACATGCATCGAGGGCACTGGCCACTATCGAGGCGCTAAAATTCCTGAAAGAACACAATATCACTTCGCTGGATGACTTGAGGAAAGTTGAGGCGGAGATGGGCACAGCATTTCCCGGAATTGAACTCAACGATGGTGATGAGCAAGCGATCTCTACCTTCTCGGGCTATTTGGATAGGTTACTCGACAGGATCACTATCCAAGCGCGCCATACTGGGCAATTAAAAGCAGACCTGGACACATTCGCCAAGCAACTGGCTACGGTGGTCCGAGGGGAAATCAAGATCCGCCTGACAGCGATCGAGAACAATACTTTTAAGGAAGACATCATTCTTCTTCAAGCCGAAATCGAAGCACTTAACAAAGATATCGATGAGCAAAGTGTCAGTTACAAGCAGATGGTGAATGATTCGCTGAGCTCGGCCTCAGCACTCAATGTTATTGGTTTGGGGATGGCCATTTATATTGGCGTTGAAGCGGAAAAGGTTCGCAAATCCCGCAATGAGCTAAAAACCAAGCGGGATGAAAAGAATAGTCAGATGGGTAGGAAGAGCACTGTGCTGAAGCGTCTGAACGAAGTCAAAGCGGACATGCAGGACATTGAATTTTTGAGCCTTGAGGCCGACGCTGCCACCCAGAATCTTGTCACCGTCTGGAACTCGCTCAACCTCTATGTCCAGACTTCTCTAGAGCAAACGGGCGCCATCACGGATGCACTGCAGGTTAGATTTCTGGCCTACCACCTCGACGAGGTGATTGATCCGTGGACCCATATCTCGACTCAAGCCAACGACCTGCACGATGTCTTCATGGACGCCGAAGCAGAAGCCAATAGCCTAATCATTTCCGCATAAGGACTTGCCACAATGAATATTCTAAAATTTAGTAACGACGTCACCTACGTTACACCCGACATGGATCTAATCAAAGTCAGCCTTGACGCCATGCTTGCCCAGAGCGCTAATGCACAGCTCGCGTTTCAAGCGACCGGATACCTGCCCACGGTGTATGAAAAAGCGAGTCCGTTGCGTACTTCCATCGTCACTGTGCACTTGAAAGTGGATGAACAATTGTACACATTGGAAACACTTACCGACAAAGCGCTTAGAAAGCTTAACGAGTGCCGCGCTGAAATAACTGAAGACATGTCCGAAGAAAAACGCAGCTTAAACCTCTACGCGCGGGAGCAAACAATCAAGACCTTCAAAAAAGGGTTCTCCACGGCGGTAAAAGCACTGCAGGACCAATACAAGACAATCTCCGGAGTTACATTCGACCCGGCGCTGACCACGACCTACAAGGAGAAGCTGCTCGACGAACTGCCATCATTGAATGCAGAAATAACTGCGATCGATGAAAATCTGAGGACGCTGGATGGTTCCAGGACAATCATTAATGATGCCATGGCGTTACTGGAGAAAAAAAACGTTGCCGACGTTGCAAGAGACACGTTGCTGACGGTTGAGAGCCTTTCCGCTCTCGGTTTAGCCGCTCCCGAGGTCGAACTTATTAAGTTGGCCATGGAACACATGCGCAAAACTCTCGAGCGCATTAGTGAAGCGATCAATTACCAGACAATGTACGACCAACGAGCCAAACTCATCGCTGATATCCAACGGGTGAAATCAAAAAAGGAAGCGTGCTTAAAAGAGGTGAAGACGGTCACCCAGAAAGCCACGTTGTTGACCAGCATTCATGAGTTGTTCGCGAGCTTTTTCTGCGCACGTGCCGAATACGCAAAGATCGACCAATCAGTAATTGCATTTGTCAACCATCTGGCGTTGTCGGATACAGCCGACTTTGAGGACCAGCTTGTGGGCGCAGCCCCGTCATTCATTGCTTACGTGAACAGCGCCCACTAGGGACATCCAGCGGCAGTGGCAGCTAGCTGTCACTGCCAACCAAGGACAAGGATGTCTTTATGTCTACACCTTTTTTCAAGTTGACCCATTTCGAGGTCATCAACGATTACCGCATCATGCTCAATCAGGCATCGGATATGACCGAACGTGTCAAAGCCGACCTGGACCTGGCGTCGGATCGGGCGTTCATCCAGCTTCACCAGCCAAGCCTTGACGACACCTTTTTGCAAGTCAATGAGCAGCTTCGGAACTGGCCAGAACTGTTCGACTGGCCCCATCGTATTTTTTATCAACAGTCAGATCTCATCACTGATATCAGGCTGTTCGACGCGGAATACTCAAGGGTCATCGATCAGTTGACCGCAACTGAGCGCAAGGGGCTTGTGTCCGAGCTAGACTTCTCGCAGTCGCCCTTTGAGCTTAACGGCCGGATGAAAGTCATGAGCCCCGGCGCGGGCTATTCATTTGCTCAGCAGACCAAGCAGCTTATTTATAACCTGTGGTACCAGTACGATGGTGCATCCTTTGCGTGCCGCAACTTGTACCAGCGCGCTTCGTCAATCCTGCCGCGCCTGATCAACTTCATGCAGGCAGCAATCAGTGCCTACGCGCGTGCCAAAAATATCGACCCGCTCAGTGACGACTCTCGAATTTTGACAGTACGAACGCTCATCCAAAAGACCGAGCGCGACCTTGAAAAGTTGACCGCGGCGCGGAAAGATCTCAGCGAGGGCTATTCAAATCTGGCAGATTTTCTGTCTGGGGCCTTGAGTGAGTTTGTGAATCTCTTCCCATCTGTCACGATCGAGGGTTTCCACCACGTGATCGAATCCGCGATGATTCGACTGGAGCTGGCAGAGGCACTCACCCGCCACACCCGGGACTGAAGCAATAAAAAACCCGCGATCTCTCGCGGGTTTCTTTTTACGGTAACGGCCGCTTAGACATAGAACGATTTCAGCGGCGGGAAACCATTGAACTCGACAGCGCTGTAGCTGGTGGTGTACGCACCGGTGGACAACCAGTACAAACGGTCACCGATGGCCAGGTTCAATGGCAGGCCGTACTTGTAGTTCTCGTACATGATGTCGGCGCTGTCGCACGTCGGGCCGGCAATGACGACTTCTTCCACTTCGCCCTTCTTCTCGGTCCAGATCGGGAACTTGATGGACTCGTCCATGGTTTCGATCAGGCCGGAGAACTTGCCCACATCCGTGTAGACCCAACGCTCGACGGCAGTGCGAGATTTACGCGACACCAGCACCACTTCGCTGACCAGAATACCGGCGTTGGCGATCAACGAACGGCCCGGCTCCAGAATGATCTCCGGCAGGTCATCACCGAAGTCTTCTTTCAGATACCGAATGATTTCTTCAGCGTACGTTTCCAGGCTGTTGGTGCGGGTGATGTAGTTGGCCGGGAAGCCGCCGCCCATGTTGATCAGCTTGAGGACGATGCCGTCTTCTTCTTTAAGACGCTCAAAGATCACTTTGACCTTGGCAATTGCCGCGTCCCACACGCTGATGTCGCGTTGCTGCGAGCCCACGTGGAACGAGATGCCGTAGGGCACCAGGCCCAGTTCACGGGCAAGAATCAGCAAATCCATGGCCATGTCGGTCTGGCAACCGAATTTGCGCGACAGCGGCCAGTCGGCCGTGGTCGAGCCTTCGGTGAGGATACGCACGTAGACCTTCGAGCCCGGCGCGGCCTTGGCGATGTTGCGCAGGTCAGCTTCGGAGTCGGTGGAGAAAAGACGCACGCCCTTCTCGTAGAAGTAACGGATGTCCCGGGATTTCTTGATGGTGTTGCCGTAGCTGATGCGGTCCGGGCTGACGCCGCGGTCCATCACTTTATCCAGCTCGTAGATCGAGGCGATGTCGAAGCTCGAACCTTTCTCTTTCAGCAGATCAATGATTTCGACCGCTGGGTTGGCCTTGACGGCGTAGTAAATGCTGGCGAATTCGAAGCCTGCGCGCAGGTCGTCGTAGGCCTTGCTGATCATCGCGGTGTCGATGACCACAAACGGGGTTTCTTGCTTGTCGGCAAACGCCTTCATTTTCTCGAAGGTGCTTTTCTCGAAATAATCTTCGACCTGGATCGACATGCGGGGACTCCTGTTGGCAAACGGTAAAAAACAATGGGTGTGAGCGCGCGGCTCGTGAACGTCCTCCGTATCCCCACTTTGGTTCGCCTACTTCCCAAGGCCTCTCGCCGAAAGCAAAAAGGCCATCCGTCGATACGTCACGGTTGGCCTTGCTGTCTCGTCGTCAGTGCTTGAGCCGGATGGATCGTTTCCAGCATGGACGTTCGGCGCGAACTGTAGGACCTGAGGGGCCGGAGATCAACTAAAAATGTCGCGATTCTGCCCGTTTTTGCCAGACGGGAATCCACGCGCGTTCAATCAACCCGTAGTAACCGACCGATGTGACAGGGTGATGTTCCCTGAGGCCGGCGCTTCCTAAGCCGGGATACGAGTCACCTCCGTGTCGGATATCGCCTACCAGCTCATCAGAAGCGTCCTTCGCACCACAGCGCCCACCGCCACACATCCATCTGATCCCGGTCATTAGGGTTGATATCGGTCTGCCTCGCAAAGCCCCGGCCCGAGGCCACGAATCAACCCGACCAAGGATCAGTCATGCAAAAACGCGCTTACTCCACGATACATACCAATGCCGTCACATCCGGATACCTGCTCGGTCAAGCAGCCAAGCGGTGGCTGAAGTTGGCAATAGCCCATAAGAGCACCGCTCGATTTCGGCCGACTGAGACGCAACCTGCGATAAGTGGCCATGCCCTCTTTGAACGAATCTAAGGGCATAGGATTGAATTACGAGTTTCCAGCTATCATCCCACCGGGAGTCAACACAGACGTCCATATGAAGATTGCAAGCGATCAATGGAAGCGAGATCCTGCGACCGGCGCATTCATGAGTTGGTTTTACTTAAAAGTACGAAACCGCAGCGCATGGGATTACAAACAGCAAAACCCTGAATGGGAAAACTTTGGCAACTTCCATTACGGTGCTGTTGGCACGGCTGGCCAGCTCAGTGAGCAACTGTTACTGAGAGCCGCCGGATACGCGCAAGCGCAAGCCAAGACACAAGCAGAAAATCACAAGTGGGGTTACTGGTTCTGGCTACCTCCCTACGGAGATGATCCTAAAGACCAGAGGTGGATCAAGATGGGAATTTTATGTGCAAAATCAAGAGGTTACTGATTTCCGTCTCACCTATAAGCATTCCTTCTGGGCCTTGATAATAATATTGATTGCCCGCTTCAGCATTGGCGAGTTATTTGAGTTCGGTAACGGGGCTGACGAAATAGTTTTGAAACGGCCGCTCCCTCAGGGCGACTGGCTATACATCACCCATTACGGCGCGATGGCGACTGATATGGACACGTTGCGATTTTATATTAGCAAGCCCATTGAAGGAGATGATGCAGGTGTACTTTCAACGCTAAACAAAGCGAGTGAATTCCTGGTCACGGACAGCGCATTGGAGAACGTACACATTCGTGACACCGCCAATGGCTTGGGGATAACCGTGAAAGGGGCCATCTATCGTTATTCGAGCAAAGAGTATGTCACTGAAGGAGATCAACTGAGAGCTTACCGGATCACCTTGACGCAACTTGATGATCATTCCCGGAACTGAACCACTGCCTGCACTTGCCCATGAAGATATGCAGAAATCTTCCTGCCTCGCGGACAATCGAGCCCCGGCAATGCCAACGCCAACAGCGGCCCGGGCACCAAAGTACCCAGGCCCTGCACCTCAGTTAGACGCAGCCTGCTCCACCAGATCCGCCGGCGAAACGATGCTGGTCTTCATCCCGCGCGACTGGCCGGAACTCAGGTACGCCGCAATCGATTCCTGCGTCACTTCACCCAGGAACACATTCTCCGCGTCCAGCACTGGCAGCCACGAACGGTTGAACTCGTACATCCGCGACAGCAGGATGCGCAAGTGCTCGTCGTAGGCGGCGGTGGCGTTGAACGGGCGCAGGTACTGGTCGCACGTCCCGGCCTGACGGTGCAGGTCGCGGCGGCGGACGTAGCCCATGGCTTTGTTCTCGGCGTCGGTGACCACGACGTAGCGACGGTCGTTTTCGTCCATGATTTCCAGGGCATCTGCCACTGGGGTTTCCGGGCTGACAGACGGCGCGTTGTCCGCGGCGTCTTCGGCCTTGACCAGCAGCAGGCGCTTGAGCGTGCTGTCCTGGCCGACGAAGTTGCTGACGAAATCGTCCGCCGGGTGCGCGAGCAATGTGTCCGGGTGGTCGATCTGCAGCAGCTTGCCAGCG
This sequence comes from Pseudomonas sp. ME-P-057, assembly GCF_030208975.1. Taxonomy (NCBI): domain Bacteria; kingdom Pseudomonadati; phylum Pseudomonadota; class Gammaproteobacteria; order Pseudomonadales; family Pseudomonadaceae; genus Pseudomonas; species Pseudomonas sp. ME-P-057. Next base: position 35,431 of record NZ_JARVSX010000033.1, on the reverse strand, counting down.
CGGAAGATGGCGATCTTGTCGCCCAGCTTGATGGCTTCGTCGATGTCGTGGCTGACCATGATCACGGTCTTGTTCAGCGCACGCTGCATCTCGAAAAATTCGTTCTGGATCATCTCGCGGTTGATCGGGTCAACCGCGCCGAACGGCTCGTCCATCAGCAGCAAGGGAGCGTCGGCAGCCAGCGCGCGAATCACGCCGATGCGCTGTTGCTGTCCGCCCGACAATTCGCGCGGGTAGCGGTGCAGATACTGCTTGGGCTCCAGCTTGATCATGCTCATCAGTTCGCGGGCGCGGTCGTGGCACTTCTGCTTGTCCCAGCCCAGCAGCTTGGGCACGACGACGATGTTTTCTTCGATGGTCATGTTCGGGAACAGGCCGATCTGCTGAATCACGTAGCCGATGTTGCGGCGCAGGGTGACTTCGTCCAGACCGGTCGTGTCCTCGCCGTTGATCAGCACTTTGCCGGAAGTGGGCATGATCAGCCGGTTGATCATCTTCAGGGTCGTGCTCTTGCCGCAACCCGATGGACCGAGGAACACGCAGATCTCGCCTTCATTGACGGTCAGGCTCACTGAATCGACGGCCTTCACTTCCTTGCCATTGCTCTGGAAGGTTTTGGTGAGGTTTTGCAGTTCAATCATTTGCTTGGCGATCATTTCAGGAGTCCTTTTGGAGTCAGCGAGCGTTGCAGCCATTGCAGAAGCAGGTCGGCGAAGATGGCCAGAATGCTGACCAGTACGGCGCCGACGATCAGCATCGACATGTCGCTGCGGCTGATGGATGCGAGGATGAGTACGCCAAGACCGCCCGCACCAATGGTGGCGGCAATGGTCATGACACCGATGTTCATGACCACGGCGGTGCGTACGCCGGCGAGGATCACCGGTACGGCAATCGGCAGTTCAACCATGCGCAGGCGCTGGCCGAAGGTCATGCCGATGCCTTTGGCGGCTTCACGAATGCCGGGCTCGACACCGGTCAGCGCCAGGTAGGTGTTGCGCATGATTGGCAGCAGTGAATAGAGAAACACGGCTGTGATCGCGGGCAATGGACCGAGGCCCTGACCAAACTTGGAGTAGAACGGCAGCAACAAGCCAAACAGAGCAATTGACGGGATGGTCAGCAGCACCGTTGCGCTGGCCTGCAACGGCCCGGCAAGCGTCGGGAAGCGCGTCATCAGCACGCCCAAGGGCACGCCGACGAGGATCGCCAGGGTCACGGCGATGCCCACCAGAGTGATGTGCTGCAGGGTCAGGTGCATGACCTGATTCCAGTCCAGATGGGAGAAAGCGCTGAGGAAACTCATGGTTTCTCCTCCTGTTTTGCCGCCGGTGCCGGTGCGACCGGCACGCTGTCGGCGGAAGGATTGATCGGATGCTCGCGCAGGAATTCTGCCGCGACGACAGTAGGACTTTCATGGTCGACGTCAATGCGCGCATTCAGCGTACGCATGGTCTGGTTATCCAGCAGCGCGGCGAGTGGCTTGAGCAGGTCGGCCAGTTGCGGGTGCTTGTCCAGGTATTCCTTGCGAATCACGGGCGCTGCGGTGTAATCCGGGAAGTAGTGCTTGTCGTCCTCCAGCACTTTGAGTTTGAAAGCGTTTAAACGGCCATCGGTGGTGTAAACGAGGCCCGCAAAAACCTGCCCGTTGCGCAGTGCGGTGTAGACCAGGCCGGCGTCCATCTGACGGGTGTTTTCACGGCCCAGGTTCATGCCGTAATGCTTGACCATGCCGACCAGCCCGTCGGAACGGTTGGCGAACTCGGTGTCCAGCGCAACGATGTGGCCCTTGTCGGCCTCGGCCTTGAGCACCGTGGTCAGGTCAGACATGGTGTTGACCTGTGGATACTGCTGGGCAATCTTGTCCGGCAGTGCCAGCGCGTAGGTGTTGTTGAACTTGGAGGGGGACAACCAGACCAGCCCCTTCTTGATGTCCAGTTCCTTGACGCGTTGATAGGTCTGTTCGCTGTCGAGTTTCTCGTCGACGTGGTTGTAGGCCACCAGAGACACGCCGGTGTATTCCCACAGCAAATCAAGCTGGCCGCTTTCCTGAGCGCTACGCGCCAGGTTACTGCCCAGGCCGCCGGTGATTTGAACCTGATAGCCCTTGTCGCGCAGGTATTGGGCAGTCAACTCGGCCAGCATGGTCTGCTCGGTGAACACCCGCGCGCCAATGCGCAAGACGGGCGCTTCGGCGGGTGCATCTGCGGCTTGGGCAAAACCGGACAGCAACAGCCCGACGCCCATGATCAATGTGCATAACTTCTTCATAGCAATTCCTTTCTCGGCGGGGCTCGATTTATCGAGCCAGGCCGCGTTCCAGCCAGAGACGGCTTGCCAGGGTCACGGCGCCATCGAGCAGCAGTGCCAGCAACGCGGTACACGCGGCGCCTAGCACCAGTTGCGGCTGATTGTTCAGGGCGATGCCGGGGAAGATCAGGCTGCCAAGGCTGTTCGCGCCAATCAGAAAAGCCAACGGCGCGGTCCCGACGTTGATCGCCAGTGCCACACGTACACCGCCGATGATGATCGGCACGGCGTTCGGCAGTTCGACACGCCACAGCACCTGACGGGGTGTCATGCCAATGCCGCGGGCGGCTTCTTTGAGGGAACCCTGAACGTTTTTCAGGCCTTCGTAGGTGTTGCGCACGATGGGCAACAACGAAGCGAGGAACAAAGCGAAGATCGCCGGACCGCTGCCGATGCCCAGAATACCCAGAGCGATGGCCAGCACGGCGAGAGGGGGAACGGTGTTACCGATGTTGAAGATCTGCATGAAGCGTTCGGCGCGGCCAACCATGTTCGGTCGGCTCAGGACAATGCCGGTGGGAATCCCGACCACCAGTGCCGCCAGCATCGAAGCCAGCACAAGCACCACGTGGGCTTGCAGATAAAACAGCAGATCGTCCTGATATTGCTTGATGGTACTGATGCCGATCCATTGGACCAGCAGGGCCAGGAGTGCAATGACAATCACACCTCCCAATAGCCCCTTGCCATAGCGATTAGCCACAGGCGGACTCCTTATTTCAGTCGGCGAACGTCTGGCGTGGAGCTGGCCGTTGCAGGCAGCACGCGAACGTTCGCGAAGAGCAGCGGGTGGGTCGCCAGAGAGGCTTTAACCTCGGCGAAAACACAAGCCATGAGCGCAGCTTCGTCAAGCTAACTTGCTGATTTTTCAACCCTTGGCGTGTAGCGATACCAGGGAATGGACGTCTCCTTAACCGCAAAGGTTCCCACGTGAGATGGTATCTGGCCACCCCTGATTGACTGAACGGTTCGGTTATTGGTTTGGTTTGGGCTATAATCGCCGCCCTTTTTTGAATCACCTCTCGGGCGATTTCCCATGACCAGACAGGCCGCCGAAGTCGCGAAACGCCGCACTTTCGCCATCATTTCCCACCCCGATGCGGGTAAGACCACCATCACTGAAAAGCTCCTGCTGATGGGCAAGGCCATTTCCGTCGCCGGTACGGTGAAGTCGCGTAAATCCGACCGTCACGCCACCTCCGACTGGATGGAAATGGAGAAGCAGCGCGGGATTTCCATCACCACGTCGGTCATGCAGTTCCCCTATCGCGATCACATGATCAACCTGCTCGACACCCCGGGCCACGAAGACTTCTCCGAAGACACCTACCGCACGCTGACTGCTGTCGACTCGGCGTTGATGGTCCTCGACGGCGGTAAAGGCGTTGAGCCCCGCACCATTGCACTGATGGACGTCTGCCGTCTGCGCGACACGCCGATCGTGAGTTTCATCAACAAGCTCGACCGCGACATTCGCGACCCGATCGAGCTGCTGGACGAGATCGAAGCGGTGCTGAAGATCAAGGCCGCGCCTATCACTTGGCCGATTGGCTGCTACCGCGATTTCAAGGGCGTTTATCACCTCGCCGACGACTACATCATCGTCTACACCGCCGGTCACGGTCACGAGCGCACCGAGGTGAAAATCATCGAGAAACTCGACTCCGACGAGGCGCGCGCGCACCTGGGTGATGAGTACGATCGCTTTGTCGATCAACTGGAGCTGGTGCAGGGTGCCTGCCATGAGTTCAACCAGCATGAATTTCTCGACGGCCAGCTGACCCCGGTGTTTTTCGGTACGGCGCTGGGCAACTTCGGTGTCGATCACGTGCTCGACGCCGTGGTGGACTGGGCGCCCAAGCCGCTGGCTCGCGTCGCCAACGAGCGCACGGTCGAGCCGGTCGAAGAAAAATTCACCGGTTTTGTGTTCAAGATTCAGGCGAACATGGACCCCAAGCACCGCGACCGCATCGCCTTCATGCGCATCTGCTCCGGCAAATACGACAAGGGGATGAAAATGCGACACGTGCGCACCGGCAAGGACGTGCGCATTGGCGACGCACTGACGTTCTTCTCCAGCGAGCGTGAGCAGCTGGAAGAAGCCTACGCCGGCGACATCATCGGCCTGCACAACCACGGCACGATTCAGATCGGCGATACCTTCAGCGAAGGCGAAGCCCTGGGTTTCACCGGGATTCCGCACTTCGCCCCCGAGCTGTTCCGCCGCGTGCGCCTGAAGGACCCGCTGAAATCCAAACAGCTTCGGCAGGGTCTGCAGCAACTGGCCGAGGAAGGCGCAACCCAGGTGTTCTTCCCGCAGCGCAGCAACGACATCATCCTCGGCGCCGTCGGTGTGCTGCAGTTCGATGTGGTCGCCAGCCGGCTGAAGGAAGAATACAAGGTCGAATGCGCCTACGAGCCGATCACCGTGTGGTCAGCCCGCTGGATCGATTGCAGCGACAAAAAGAAGCTCGAGGAATTCGAGAACAAGGCCGTGGAAAACCTCGCGGTGGACGGCGGCGGCCACCTGACCTATCTGGCGCCGACGCGGGTCAACCTGGCCTTGATGGAAGAGCGCTGGCCCGACGTGAAATTCCGCGCAACGCGGGAGCATCACTAAACAGTGGTGACCATCAGGCTGCATTGATGATCGTTCCCACGTTCTGCGTGGGAACGATCATCAACCTGGAGTCAGGCGCAGGGCCCTGTAGGAGCGCGTTTGCCCGCGAAGCTGCACTTCTGACGACGGATTTGTGTCGGTTGTACCTACCCTTCGCGGGCAAGCGCGCTCCTACACCGGGCAACGGCGTGAGCCAGATTGGCGTTTGATGATCGTCCGCAGTACCTGTGAACGATCAGTTGACCCTTACTTCACCACCATCCCCACTCCCCTCCCACGAGGATCGGACGCGGTCTCGACTTTCGTGCCGTCAATTTTGATTGCCTGCACATTGCCCATCGACCAGCCCTGGTCTTTCAGGGTGTACCCCATGGCGGTGAGTTCATCGGCAACCGAAGCCGGCATCGGCGCAAATTTCTCGGTGTAGATCGTGTCTTTCGGCAGCAACTGGTGATGAACCCGCTGGGCGGCAACCGCGTCCTTGAGCGGCATGTGGAAGTCGTAGATGTTGTTCAGCACCTGAAACACGGTGGTGAAAATCCGTGAGCCGCCTGGGGTACCCAGCACCAGCGTCACGGCCCCGTCGCGGGTGACGAGGCTTGGGCTCATCGACGACAGCATGCGCTTGCCCGGTTCAATCGCGTTGGCATCACCGCCCACCACACCGAAGGCGTTGGCAACGCCCGGCTTGGAACTGAAGTCATCCATCTCGTCGTTCATCAGAAAGCCTGCGCCCTTCACCACCACGCCGCTGCCGTAATCCCAGTTCAGGGTGTAGGTGTTGCTCACCGCGTTGCCCTTGGCGTCGACAATGGAGAAGTGCGTGGTCTGATGCGACTCAAGCCCGGCTTTTACGTTCTCCGTGGGGGATATCGCCGTCGGGTTAACCTCGTGGGCCCGCTTGGCCAAGTAGGCGTGATCGGTCAACTGACTCACCGGCGCCACCGAAAAGTCCGGGTCGCCCAGATAGTTGGCGCGATCGGCGAATACGCGTTTTTCGATTTCAGCGAGCAGATGGACGTAGCGCGCCGAATTTAGCGGCACGCCGTTGAAGTCGTCCGCGAGCTGCTGCTTCATGCCGATCAGCTGCGCCAGGGCAATGCCGCCTGAGCTGGGCAATGGCGCGGTATAGAGCGTGTTGCCGTTGAAGTTGACGTGCAACGGCTTGCGCCAGATGGCTTTGTAATCCTGCAGGTCCTGCCGGGTAATCAGGCCGTTGTCGTGCTGCATCTGGGCAACCATCAAATCGGCGGTCTGGCCCTGATAAAACTCATTGGCGCCTTTGCTGGCAATCCGTTCCAGTGTCTTGGCCAGCTCCGGCTGACGGAACGTCTCGCCGGCCTTCATGTTGCCAAAATAGTCGGCAAAGTTGGTCTTGCCGTTGAGCTGTTTGATCGCTTCGGCGCCATACATGTACTGCTTGTCGGCCACCGTGAAGCCATTTTTGGCGTAACCAATGGCCGGTGTCAGCAGTTCTGACCACGGCAATTTGCCGAACTTCTGATGCGCCTCCCACAAGCCCATCACTGTGCCAGGCACACCTGACGCGCGCGCCCCGACGAGGCTCATTCCCGGAATGACTTCGCCTTTATCGTCCAGGTACATATTGCGTGTCGCGGACTTGGGCGCCGCTTCGCGGTAATCCAGAAAATACGGCTTGCCGTTCATGAACAGCGTCATGAAGCCACCGCCGCCGATGTTGCCCGCTTCGGGATAGGTCACCGCCAGCGTAAAGGCTGTGGCGACGGCAGCATCGACGGCGTTGCCGCCTTTCTTGAGGATTTGCGCCGCCACTTGAGCGCCGTATTGATCAGGAGACGCCACGGCGCCGCCCTCCAGCGCCACGGCAAACACCGGCGAGCTCGCGACGAACATCACCGACAGGGCAAGGGTTTTGAGGGTCACTGCACGCATGGGGCTTCCTTGATGAAAAATGCGACAGCTTGAGGCTGACGTGCTGTCTGGAGGCTGAAGAGACTAACGGTCCGGCTGCACATTAATGATGAAACTTGCCGCAAACGCAAACGGCCACCCGAAGGTGACCGTTTGGCCTGGCCAGGAAGGTCCGTCAAGCCCACAAGGTCAGCCCTTGATGCAATCGCGCTTGATCCAGTCCAGCACCGACGTGGTTTCAGGCACCCAACCCAGCAGCTTCCGCGCATGTTTGCCTCGCACTCGGCTGTTGGAGCCCAGACCGTAGTTGGCCATCTCATAACCCCACTCGGCCTCCGCGTCTTTCAGTGGCCAGTCCTGAGCCGGGCCCAGGCCCAAGGCTTCTGCGATGGCGTTGCTCATGTCGCGGAACGACGCCTCGCCGCTCTCGACGAAGTAGAAAGTGCCCGCCGGGGTGTTTTCCAGCGCCAGGGCGTAGAGCTCGACGACGTCATTGATGTGCACGTTGGACCAGATGTTGCCGCCGGTTCCGACATGGCGAACGACGCCGCTTTTGCGCGCCTGTTTGATGAGCCGCGGCAACTGCACACTGTCGCGACGGACACCCAGGCTATGGCCGTAAATCAGTGAGTTGCACAGCACCGCCGAGCGTACGCCATCATTCGCTGCGGCCAGAACCAGATCATCGATCGCCACCCGTGCAGCCTTGTCCGGAGTGGCGGTCGGCAGTTGACCTTCGTAGTAGATGTTGTCCGAGCCTTCACCCCCCGATGCATCGCCAACGATGCTTGACCCGCTGGTGTGCAAGAACGGCTTGTTTGTACCGCGCAGACCGCTGAGCAGTGCTTCGACCGCGCCACGATGATCACTGCTGGCAGCATTGATGACGCCGTCCGCTTTGCGCGCCTGCTCGATGAGCAACGCTTCGTCGTCAAGCGTACCGATGACCGGCTCGATGCCGAGCGCCTTGAGCTCGGCTGCTTGTTCAGCGTTGCGCACCAGACCTGTGACCTGATGGCCTTTGTTGACCAGACCGGTTGCGATGGAGCCACCGATGAAACCTGCGGCGCCGGTAATGAATACGTGCATGGGTGACTCCCTTGTGGCTTGAATGTGGGAGTGAGTATCGGCCGATGGTTGATTGTGAAAAAGGCAGGCCAAACCAAATCAGTCTTGCGCTCAGCTCATGAATGCTTCTGCACCACCGGGTACACGACGGGCCGCTCCCGACGCAGATTCATCGCCAGAACACTGGCCAGCACGACGATCGAACCGACAATGACTTGCTGTGAAGGCAACTCGCCCAGCATCACCGAGGCGATTGCGATGGCCATGGGTGGCGTGAGGTACAAGCTCATCGACGCGCGGCTTACATCCATGTGTTTCAACACGTAGGCCCAGGCCAGATAAGCCAGCGCGCTGGGAAAGAGTCCCAGAACACCCACTGCCGCGTTGACCCGCAGCGGCGCGTTGAAAATTTCGCCAATCAGCCCCGGCAGATAGACCAGCAAGAAAACTGTGCCCGCCCACACTGTGTAACAGACCATGGTCAGCCCGTCGTAGCGATAGCTGTGACGCTTCTGCAGGGAGAAATAAACACTCCAGGAAAACGCCGCAACCAGGATGAGCAGGCCCCGTGCATTCAGGTGTCCAATGCCACGGTCGCCGGTGACGACAATCGCAGCGCCCACCAGCCCAAGCGCAACGCAGCCCCAACGCCAGGCGCTGACCCGCTCCTTGAAGACGAAACGCGCCAGCAGCGCTGTGAACAGGGGCGTCGATTGCACCAGAACGCTGGATGCCCCGGCGGTCACGCCAGCCTGGCCAAAGTTGAGCGCGATGTGATGAAGGCTGACCGCAAAGAAACCGAGCACGGCGAGCAATGGCAAATCTTTCGGACGCGGCAGAGAGATGCGCAACGACGAGGCGATGATCAGCATGAAGGCGGAAGCAATGAGAAAGCGCAGCAGCGCCAGATGACCGGGCTCGTAGGCCTGCAAACCGATGCGGATGCCGGTGGGCGAGAAACCCCAGCAGGCGATTACAAAGAACGTCGCGAGAACGACTTTCAGCCGCTGCCAGCGCACGCCGGCGTTTTCGGCAAAGCCCGGCCCCTGCAGAATTTCATTTACCGCCGCCATATCGATACTCCAGTGAACCGGCCCGCCGCCTGCCCTTGGCCGCGAGTATCGAAACATCCTATGCTCACCACAACCGAACAATAATGACTTAACTCCTCACTTTTGGTGATGAATGGAATTGGCTCAGATCCGCATGTTCAAAACCGTCGCGGACACCGGCAGCATCGCCCGCGCCGCCGAGGTGTTGCACTGCGTGCCGTCGAACATCACCGCGCGCCTCAAGACGCTGGAGGCGGAGCTGGGAACCGAATTGTTTTACCGTCAGGGCCGTGGATTGAGGATCAGTCCGGCCGGGGAAATCTTCCTCACGTATGCGGGCAAGATGTTGAGCCTGGCCGACGAAGCCAAACGCGCAGTGCATCCGGATGCAGCGCCGTCCGGCCCGTTGCGAATCGGCGCCATCGAGTCGTCAGCAACTGCCCGCCTGCCCCGGTTGCTGGCACGCTTCCATGCCCGCTACCCGCAGGTGTCGCTGGAGCTGACTACCGGCACCGGCACGCAACTGCTCGACGCCACGCTCAATCAAAAACTCGACGGAGCCATCGTCGCCATTGATGTGAAACGTCCGCGCCTCAAGCGCACGTCGATGTACCGCGAGGACCTCGTGCTGATCGCCGCCGAGTCGTTGGGGCCGATTCACAGCGCGGCAGACTTGCAGGGCAAATCCATTTTCATGTGGCCCGACGGCTGCCCCTATCGGGCGGCGCTGGAGCGCTGGCTACAGAACAATGGCCAAACCCAGTCCATTGTCAGCATCGCCAATTACGGCACCATCGTCGGATGCGTCAGCGCGGGTGCCGGCGTGGCGCTGGTGCCCAAGGGGGTGTATGAGCAATACCGCAAAGGCTCGGGCTGGGTCGGTTATGAATTTGCTGAACTGACCTCCATCGACAACCTGTTCTACTGGCACGAGAACGCCGAACATCATCCGGCACGGGAGGCGTTTGTGGCGATGCTGCGTGAGGAATTCAGTGAGGTGCGTGCGGATTGAAGGCGTACCTCAAACCCACCGACAGCCAATCGGTTGAATGAGCCGGCCGCGGGTGCACGCATTCCGCTGTAGGAGCGCGCTTGCCCGCGAACGGGGAAGTCCATTCAGCACAGCAACGCCTGAAAATATGCATTCGCCAGCAAGCCGGCTCCTACGGATGTGTGCAGTCCGCAGGTTTAGTATTCACAGGGGCCCGGCGTAGAGGTGCACTTGCCCACGAACGGGGAAGCGCCTTAAGCGGCGTACACCGCCAGCTTCAGCTGAATGAAATCCAGAAAGCATTGAATTCGCAGCGCCAGCTGTGAGTTGCGGTAATAGACCGCATGGATCGGCTGACGATAACCGCTGTTGGCCTCGGGCAGGATGACGATGAGCCGGCCATGACGGATGTCGTCGTGGGTCATGAAGTGTGACAGGCAGACGATGCCCTGCCCCGCCAGCGCCAGCTGACGTAACGTTTCACCGCTGGAGGCCGACACCGTTGGCTGGATGAAAAGGCGATCCCCGTCGGCATGACGAAGCGGCCAGTGATTGAGGGTTTCGGTCTGCGTGAAGCCCAGCAGCGAATGCTCGCTCAGCGCTGCCACGGTGTTCGGCGTGCCGTGTTTCTCGAGGTATTGGGGGCTCGCCAGGATGTTCAGCGGACTGGTGCCGAGCGGGCGGGCGTGCAACGTCGAGTCGGCCAGCACGCCGATACGGATGGCCACGTCGGTGCTCTGCTCCAGCAGATCAATGATGAGGTCATTGCTGTTCAGTTCCAGCTGGATGTCGGGATAGAGCGCTCGGAATTCGGCAACGTACGGAACGATCGAATGCAGCATGAATGGCGACGCCGCATTGATCCGCAAGCGACCCGATGGCGTCTGTTGGCGCACCGACATGCGCTCTTCAAGCTCTTCCATCTGGTTCAGAATCTGCCTGGCCCGTTCAAGGAAAAACTTGCCCTCCTCCGTCAGGTCCATGCGCCGCGTGGTGCGGTTGATCAACGTGGTCCCCAGCTTGCCTTCAAGTCGCGACAGCGTGCGGCTGATTGCCGAAGGCGTCTGGCCAACCTGCTCGGCAGCGGCAGAAATCGAGCCGCTTTCAATCACCGTGACAAACACCTGCAACTCATCCGATCTGGCTTTCACTGTCATCCCTCGCCTGCAAGAAGAGCGTCAAGCTACTAGCTGCAAGCTACAAGCTACAAGCTACAAGCTACAAGCTACAAGCCGAGCGTCCGCATCGCACACACGCTTGAAGCTTGAAGCTTGAAGCCTAGCCCGCCAAGACCGACGCCAAGTGCGCTTCATAGCGTCTCACGTCTGCGTCGATGTTCGGCACCTTCATCACGTCAACCGCCAAAAAAGTCGGCAGGCCGGTCATCCCGAGAAACTGGTTGGCTTTGTGAAAAGGGAAGTAGACCGCGTCGACACCCTTTGCTTCGAAGAAGTCCGACGGGTCGTCAAAGGCCGGCTGCGGCGCGTTCCAGGTCGCCGAGATCATGTATTGCTTGCCGTGCAGCAAGCCGCCGCTGCCGTACTTGCGCGAGGCATCGGAACGGCTGCGACCATCGTTGGCGTAAAGGCTGCCATGACCTTCGGTAAACACCTCGTCGATGTATTTCTTCACCGTCCAGGGCGCGCCCATCCACCAGCCGGGCATTTGCCAGATGATCACATCGGCCCAGAGAAATTTCTGCACCTCGGCGGCCACGTCGTAGCCTGCGTCGATGTACGTCTGTTGCACCTCAAAGCCGGCACGGTCCAAAAATGCCAGACCGGCCTCATGCAGGGTCGCGTTATAACGACCTTCCGAATGCGCAAATTGTTTGCCGCCGTTGAGAAACAGTACTTTCTTCATATCAAGCCTCGTCCGAAGTCAACGCGGCCTGCGCCTGGGCAGTGCCGGATTGAGCGTTATCTGTATGGAATGGACGGCAGGATATCGATGGGATGGGGCAAGAATAAGCAGCGGCGCAGCAAAATACCTTTGCGCTGGATTCACGAATGACACACATATTGGTGAATTATCGCGCTCAATGTTAAGAATGCATGCTATGAGCGAACGACTAGATGCCAACGCGCCTCGCTTAACCCGCAATCATCAAGTGGGCGCCCAGCAATGCCATGCCGATGAAAAACATGCGCTTGAACAGCAACGCGCTGATGCGCTGACGCAGCCATTGCCCGAACATCATGCCCAGCAGCGCCGGGAGCAGCGCGAGTACAGAGGCTCCCATTTCTGCGCTGCCCACTGCGCCATTCCAGAACAGCCCCACGCCCAGCGCCAGCGTTGAGACAGTGAACGACAGCCCCAGCGCCTGGACCAGTTCATTGCGATCCAGCCGCAGCCCTTGAATATAAGGCACCGCGGGAATGACAAAGACGCCGGTGGCTGAAGTGACCAAACCCGTGACCAGCCCGCACAGAGGCCCGAGCCAGCGCTCGGCAGCGGGCGGGACATTGAGTGTCGGCAGGAACAGCCCGCACAGGGCATACACAAACAGCGCAGCCCCCAATGCCCTCGCCATCCCGTGCCCATTGCCGAGCCCCAGCGTGTAAGCGCCGATCATCGTGCCGATGACGATCATCAGCAACAGCGGCCATAAACGAACCCACAGGCCGCGCAGATGCCCGCCCGTCGCCAGCTGCCAAAAATTGGTGAGCGTCGATGGAATCAGCAGCAAGGCTGCCGCCTGGGTTGGCAGCATCATCACCCCGAGCAAACCCATCGCCACCGTCGGCAGTCCCATGCCGATCACCCCTTTGACCGTCCCTGCCAGCAGAAACGTCAGCATGACCAGCACCGAAAAACTCCAGCCAAGGTCCTGGTACAGAGTGAAAAAAGCAGCCATGAGCGCATCCTGCGAAAGTCGACGGTTGAAAAGCGAATAACGGCGCCACTTCACCACATTCGGCCACCAGCGGAAACGGGAAACATCGGCATCGCTTCCGAGCGCTGGCTGTCAGCTAAAACACCAAGCAGGCCAGCTTTCCATTTTTGCCAACCCGACTTGCCATTTGTGACGTTTCCCCATCGCCAGCAATTTCCTAGGATCGTCTCACGTCGTTGACGCCTGGCTCGCCAGCCATCACATGTTTGAAGGGGGAATGTCTATGTCCGATGCAACCGAGCGTCTGTGGGGCGCGCGCTTCAAGTCCGGACCGGCCGAAGCGATGGCCAACCTGTCGCGCTCGCCGGCCGCCTATTTCCGCATGACGCCCTACGACGTTGCCGGCTCGAAAGCCCACGCCCATGAGCTGGAACGCGCAGGCTTGCTGGACGCTGAAGAGACGCAGCGCATCATCGCCGCCCTGCACTCGATCGACGAGGACTTTGCCGCCGGCAAGGTCCAGCCCATTGCCGCAGACGAGGACGTACACACCTTCATCGAGCGCCTGCTCACCGAACGGCTCGGCGCACTGGGCGGCAAGCTTCGCGCAGGGCGCTCGCGCAATGACCAGACGGCCAACGACATGCGCCTGTTTCTGCGCGACCGGATTCGCCTGCTCACCTTGTCGGTGCTCGATCTGCAACAGGCGCTGGTCGGCCAGGCCGAGCAGCACGTCAACACCATCGCGCCAGGCTTCACCCACCTGCAACAGGCGCAGCCGATTGTCTTCGGCCACCACTTGATGGCCCACGCCCAAGCAATTCATCGCGACATCCAGCGGCTACAGGACTGGGATCGGCGCTTCAACCTTTCGCCGCTCGGCGCTGCCGCCATGGCCGGGTCTGCGATTGCGCGTGACCCTCAGCGTTCGGCAGCAGAGATGGGCTACGCAGGGCCGTGCGAGAACTCCATCGACGCCGTCGCCAGCCGCGATCATGTGGCTGAGTTTCTGTTCTGTGCGAGCATGCTGGGCATCAACATCTCGCGAATGGCCGAGGAGTTCTGCATCTGGACGTCGCGGCAGTTTCGCTGGGTCGAGCTCGACGATGCCTACGCCACAGGCAGCTCGATCATGCCGCAGAAAAAGAACCCGGACATCGCTGAGCTGGCCCGGGGCAAGTCAGGCCGACTGATCGGGTCACTGACCGCGATTCTCTCGGTGCTCAAGGCGCAGCCGCTGTCTTACAACCGGGATTTGAGCGAAGACAAGCATGCGATCTTCGATGCAGTGGACACGCTGAATCTGGTGCTGCCCGCCTTCGCCGGCATGGTTCGCACGATGAAGGTGCGCAAGGACGAGTTGCTGCGTCAGGCGCCGCTGGGCTTCACCCTGGCGACGGAAATCGCAGACTGGCTGGCGGTGCGCGGCGTGCCGTTCAAGGAAGCGCACGAGATCACCGGGCAACTGGTGCAACTGTGTGAGGCGCAGGACATCGGCTTGCCCGAGCTGACACCGCAAATGCTTGCGGACACCGATGCCCGCCTGACGCGGGAAGTGCTTGAGAGCCTGACGCTGCAGGCGGCGCTGGCGGCGCGCAGCGGTTGGGGCGGGACGTCACCGGTTCGGGTGGCCGAGCAGATCGCGCGGTTCAAACTGCACCTGGCCGCCCAGGAGCAGTGGGCCAACGATTACAGCGGCCCGCGGGGTTAGTTGTCAGTGGGACAGACATTTGCCGGGAAGCGCGCATGGTGTGGGACCGGCTTTTAGCCGGGAAGCGCGCACACTGTGGGACCGGCTTTAGCCGGGAAGTCGTCGGATGTCACGCCGCCAAATCGCGGTATTGGTGCTGGCCTCTTCCCGGCTGAAGCCGGTCCCACTGATTGACCGCGTGCATAGTGTGGGACCGGCTTTAGCGGGGAAGGCGTCGGGTATGGGCGGTGTATTCAGCCTTTCTTGATGTACCCCTCAACCACCGCCGAGAAGTCTTTGCCGCCATCGCCGCGCAAGCTCATCGCCTGGTACAGCTGTTGCGCCAGCGCGCCCATGAGCACCGGTTGGCGCGCAGCTTTTGCGGCCTCGGTCGCCAGGCCCAGGTCCTTGAGCATGAGCTCAGCGCCAAACCCGCCGGTATAGCCTCGCGAGGCCGGCGCGGTTTCCACCACCCCTGGCCATGGGTTGTACATTTCAGAGCTCCAGCAGCGGCCGGTCGAGCTGTTGATGATGGTGGCCAGCACGCCGGTGTCGATACCCAGTCGGTCGCCCAATGCCATCGCCTCCGCCACACCGATCATGGAAATCCCCAGCAGCATGTTGTTGCAGATCTTGGCGATCTGGCCGGTGCCCACATCGCCGCAATGGACGATGTTACGGCCCATCTGCGCAAGAATTGGCTTGAGCACCGTGAAGTGCTCCTGACTGGCGCCCACCATGAACGTCAGCGTCCCAGCCTGCGCGCCACCCGTACCGCCTGACACAGGCGCGTCGCCGACCACCACGCCCTGTTTAGCGGCCGCAGCCGCCACATCACGAATGGTTTGCGGGTCGATGGTGCTGCAATCCACCGCCGGCACCCCGGCACTGATCCCGGCCAGTACCCCGTCGTCATTCAGGTACACCGCACGCACGTGGGCGGCGGCAGGCAGCATGGTGATCACCAGGTCCGCGCCCTGTGCCGCATGTTTGGGCGACTCACTGATGCGACTGCCCAGCTCCGCCAGCTCGGCCAGCACCTGTTGGTTGAGGTCGAACAAATGCAGCTGATGCCCGGCACGGATCAGATTGCGGGCCATTGGAGCGCCCATGTTGCCCAAGCCGATGAATGCAATTTTCATGGTGTTCTCCTTGTTCAAAACTCAGCCATAGCGCCTAACGGAATGCGATCTCTTTAGGAAATTCTGAGGCGTACGGGCGCTGCGCAGTCGGTCTGCAAGCACAGTCCCGGTGGGAGCGAGCTTGCTCGCGAAGACGGCATTTCAGTCGCTGAAGACGTCGCGGTTTCCCGGCCTCTTCGCCACCAAGCTCACTCCCACAATCCGTAGGTTGCCAGCGGCGTTGTCATGCTTGATGAGCGCGCTGCGCTCAGCGCAAGTTAATCGTCGTATTTACGCCGTCATTCACGCTGTCGTCGTCGAACCAGCGGCTGGTGACCGTCTTGGTCTGAGTGTAGAACTGCACCACCTGTTTGCCGTAAGGGCCCAGATCGCCGAGCTTGGAGCCCCGCGATCCGGTGAAGCTGAAGAATGGCACCGGCACTGGAATCGGAATATTGATGCCCACCTGCCCCACGTCGATTTCGCTCTGGAATTTGCGCGCAGCGGCGCCGCTTTGGGTGAACAGACCGACGCCATTGCCGAACGGATTGGCGTTGACCAGCGCGATGGCCTGATCCAGCGTGTCGACTTCCAGGACCACCAGCACCGGCCCGAAGATTTCCTGAGTGTAGATCTGCATGTCGGTCGTCACGCCCGTAAAGAGCGTCGGCCCGACGAAGTTGCCTTGCTCGTAGCCCGGCACCGTAATGCCGCGTCCGTCCAGCTCAAGGGTGGCACCCTCTTGAACGCCGCTTTCGATCAGGTCGAGGATGCGCTGTTTCGCACGCCGAGAAATCACCGGTCCGACGTCTGTGCCTGCCTCGCTCCCCGCATTCACGGTCAGCTTTTGCGCCAGCGCCTTGAGATCGGGAATCCACTGCTTCGAGGCGCCAACCACCACCACCACCGACGTTGCCATGCAGCGTTGACCTGCCGCACCGAACCCTGCGCCAACCAGCGCATTGAGGGTCTGTTCGCGATTGGCATCGGGCAGCACCACCGCGTGGTTCTTGGCCCCCATCATCGACTGCACGCGCTTGCCGTGTTTGCCCGCCAGGTCGTAAACGTGTGTGCCCACCGCCGTGGAACCGACAAAGGACACGGCCTTGATGTCTTTATGGGTGCAGAGGCCGTCGACCACGTCCTTACCGCCGTGGACCACGTTCAGCACGCCGGCAGGTACGCCCGCCTCGACGGCCAGCTCCACCAACAGCATCGTAGACATCGGATCTTGTTCGGACGGCTTGAGCACGAAGGTATTACCGCAGGCGATGGCCATGGGGAACATCCACAGCGGGATCATCGCGGGGAAGTTGAACGGCGTGATCCCCGCGCAGACGCCGATCGGCTGACGCAGCGTGTAGGTATCCACTCCACCCGCGACGTTTTCCGCAAATTCGCCCATCTGCAAGGTGCCGATGGAGCAGGCATGCTCCACCACTTCCAGGCCGCGAAAAATATCGCCCTCGGCATCGGCAATGGTTTTGCCCTGTTCGGCACTGAGAACGGCAGCGATGCGTTTGGAGTGTTCGCGGATCAGTGCCTGCAGCTTGAGCATGATGCGCATGCGGGCGCCAATCGGCGTGTGCCGCCAGGTGGTGAATGCGTTCTGAGCGGCGGCGACGGCAGCATCGACCTCAGCCGCAGTGGCAAGTGGCACATGGGCCAGCACTTCCTGGGTTGCCGGATTGACCACCTCCAGCCACTCGCTGGATTGTGAATCGACCCACTCGCCGCCAATCAGCAATTTCACGCGGGCCACGGTGGTGTTGTTTTTGTTCAATGACACGTTCATTAACAGTCGCTCCATTCAAGGCAGTGCGCGTGCGTCGGCGCACTGAAAAAAGTTCGTTTCAGCCAGCGCGATGACGAGGTGGATCGCGTTTCATCAGCGCGGTGCACACCAGGGCCACTAACGCCATGCCGATCAGGTAAACGATCACGTAGTGCGGGCTGCCACCGCCTAGCGCCAATAGCTGGGTAGCGATCATCGGCGCGAATCCACCGCCCAGGACGCCGGCCAGCTGCACTGACACAGAGATACCGCTGTAGCGAATCTCGGCCGGAAACTGTCGGGCAAACAGCAGCGATTCGGGGGCGTACAGGATCGGGAAGACCACGCCGACGGCCAGCACCATCGCCCACCACACCATTTGCGGCTCGCGGGTGCCAAGCATGGCGAAGAACGGATAGACGAAAGCGCAGAGCAGCAGAAGCCCGGCGAAATACAGACGCTTCTGACCGACTTTGTCAGACAGGTGCCCGCACAGTGGCATCGTCACCAGCGAAAGCGCAGCGCCAGCAGTGATCGCGCTCAGGACATCGGCACGGGGGATGAGCAACTGGTTGGCGGCATACGCCAACGCGAAGGTCACTGACATGTAAAACCAGGCGTTCTCGGCAGTGCGCGCGCCAATGATCGTCAGGGTTTCTTTGGGGTGCTCGCGGAATACTTTGAACAGCGGCACTTTGACGGCGATGTTGTCTTTTTTGAGCTTCTCGAAATCGGGCGATTCCGGGACCTTCAGGCGAATCAGCCAACCTACGCCGAGCAGCACGACGCTGGCCAGGAACGGAATTCGCCAGCCCCAGCTGAGCATGTCGGCTTCAGGCAACTTCGCGACCATGCCCATGGCCAGCGACGCCAGCACCAGCCCCGCGCCGACGCCGGTTTGCGGCAGGCTGCCGTAGAAGCCCTTGCGACCTTCGGGGGCGTGCTCAACTGCCATCAGCACCGCACCGCCCCACTCTCCGCCCACCGCCATGCCCTGTAAAAAGCGCATCGCCACCAGCAACACCGCTGCCCAATAGCCGATCTGCTCATAGGTGGGAATCAGGCCGATGATGATGGTCGGAATCCCCATCAGCATCAGCGTGAACAGCAGCATGGACTTGCGACCGATCTTGTCGCCGAAATGGCCGAACACGATGCCGCCCAACGGCCGGCCGAGAAAGCCCACCGCGTAAGTGGCGAAGGCCGCCAACACGCCGATGATCGGGTCCAGTGCAGGGAAAAATATCTTGTTGAAGATCAGGGCGGCTGCAGTGCCGTAAAGAAAAAAGTCGTACCACTCAATGGTGGTCCCGGCCATGCTCGCCGCGCCGGCAAGCCGGTAGGATCGGGCGTCTTTTACAGAGCCGGCATCGAGTGCGCCGGCGTCCGCCGTTATAGCGTTCTTCATAAACTCCTCCGCTTATTTATTGTTGTGCAGGGTGTTATGCGTGTGGGTGGGCCGATGTGGTGGAGCGCTTACCTCATATCGATTGGGTTACAAAAAGCTGGATGGGTGCCAAATCCTGTAGGGGCCGGCTTGCTGGCGAACGCGCCGGGGCAGCGACATCTGCGCCAATGACACAATCCGGTTCGCCAGCAAGCCGTCTCCTACAGACCGCGTTGTACTGGTGTGAATAGCTTGACCACTGACGCTGGTGATTTTGCTCGCCTGTTTACCTCTTCTGGTTAGGCGACGTTTCTGGCCGAATCACAAATCCTGTAGGAGCCGGCTTGCTGGCGAACCCACCGGGTCAGCGACATCTGCGCCAATGGCACAATCCGGTTCGCCAGCAAGCCGGCTCCTACAGACCGCGTTGTACTGGTGTGAATAGCTTGACCACTGACGCTGGTGATTTTGCTCGCCTGTTTACCTCTTCTGGTTAGGCGACGTTTCTGGCCGAATCACAAATCCTGTAGGAGCCGGCTTGCTGGCGAACCCACCGGGTCAGCGACATCTGCGCCAATGGCACAATCCGGTTCGCCAGCAAGCCGGCTCCTACAGACCGCGTTGTACTGGTGTGATCGCTTGCGCTGGTGATCCAGCAAGCCGGCCCCTACGGATGGTGTTGTTCCAAGAAACTGGTCAGGTTGGATCCGGCCGCGCTTCGGAGTATAGATGTGCAAACTTCTAATAAGAACGCACATAAAAGCAGGTCCAACATGCAAAAAAACATCACCTCCCTGAGTGGACTGAACTGGGATGACCTGAAGTTTTTTCTCGAAGTCGCACGCACGCGCAAGGCCAGCTCCGCAGCCAAACGCCTGGCCGTCGATTACACGACGGTGTCGCGCAGGATCAGCTCACTGGAGGCGGCTCTCGGCACGCTGTTGTTCGAGAAGTCCCGCAACACTGGCTTTATCCTGACGCCCGAGGGCCAGCGACTGCTGGGCGCGGCCGAGTCCATAGAAAGTACGCTGCACATCGCGTGCGAGCAGGTTTCAGGCTCCGGCGTTGCGTTGTCAGGGCATGTGCGAATGGGTTGCACGGAAGGGTTCGGCAGTTTCTTTATCACGCCGCAGCTCAGTCATTTCACCGACACCTACCCGGCCATTTCAGTCGACATCCTGCCGCTGCCGCACTTCATCAGTCTGTCCAAGCGCGAGGCCGATATCGTCATCGCGCTGGAGCGACCGGAGCACGGGCCTTACGTCTGCTGCAAGTTGTGTGATTACAGCCTGCGCCTCTACGCCACCCAAGACTATCTCGACAGCCACACCCCCATTTGCAAAACCGAGGACCTGGCCGAGCATCCCTTCATCAGCTACGTCGATGATCTGGCCTTCAGCTCCGAGCTCTTGTACCTGAGCAACCTTCTGCCCGGCGCTCACGCCACGCTGCGCAGCACCAGCGTCATCGCCCAATACGTCGCGGCATTGCAGGGACGAGCACTGGCGATTCTGCCGTGTTTTCTGGCGGCACAGGATGCGCGACTGCTGCCAGTGCTGGAGACTGAGGTGGATATCACCCGGCAGTTCTGGATGTACTGCCGGGAAGATCTGAGGAAGCTCAAGCGGATCACATTGCTGTGGGATTACATCCGCGAAACCACTGAGCGCAACCAGGCGTTTCTGCTGGGTAAAACCGGGCAGATGACGTTTGTGGATTGAGTCATCGGTCACGGCATGAGGTAGGCGCCTCCGGTCGTTCAGACAACGCGCCGCTGCGCAGCAAGCCCGATTCTATGGGAATGACCGGGTAGCGCTGCACATTGCTCGCGAAGGCGGCGTCAGGCCGCTAAAGCTCTGGTGAGTGAGCGAGTTTATTCGCGGGCCAGCGCGCTCTTGCAAAGGTCCGAACGTCTGTTCTGCCCCTTCGCGCCATAGTTCAGAAATCTCTGAACTATGCATTTGAGCTTTCCTATTCTTTAGCCTCATTAGCCAACTCTAAGATCGGCGCCAACAAAGGAGCCCGTCCAGCAGAGACCAGGCCCGAAGATTGCCTTTTTCTGATGTGACTGCCGCTGTACTCCGTTTCGGCTTGAGCCGTCGCGTTAATCAGTGGCGGCTCGCACGTCAGCTGCAATCTTTGAGGAGCCTCGATGAAACTGGAAATCTTCCGCACCCTGTGGGGCTACCGCGCCAGCAAGGCTCAGGCGCTGGATGAATTGCTCGACGCCGGATTCGACGGCATGGAAGCACGCCTGCCGCTGACGCCGGGCGAGCGCGCGGAGTTCGGCGCCTTCCTGCGCGCCAACCACGTGCCCTACATCGCTACCGTCTTCACGGCATACGACGTCCTCCCCGAACAGTCAGCAACCACGGCGGAACACCTCAACGATCTGGAGCAGAAGCTCGCCTGGTCCACCGAACTGGCACCGCGTTTCGTCAACGTGCTGGCCGGCAATGACCGATGGCAGCTGCCGCAGCAGGTGGATTTTTTTGGTCAGGCGCTGGAGGTGGCGCGCAAGCACGGCCAGACCGTTGTCTTTGAAACCCACCGGGCGCGTTCGCTGTTCAATCCGTGGGTCACCCTTGAGCTGATTCGCCAACTTCCCGACCTGAGGTTCACCAGTGACATCAGCCACTGGATCGTCACGTGCGAGCGCCTTCTTGACGACCCTGAGGACGATCTCGGCGCCTTCGTTGAACGCGTTCATCACATCCAGGCCCGGGTCGGTTATGACCAGGGCCCTCAGGTTCCTCACCCCGCCGCACCGGAGTACGCCCGCGAACTGGCTTTCCATCAGCAGCACTGGCAAGCCGTGTGGCAATCCCAGCAGGCGCGCGGTTGTCAAGTCACCACGATGACCCCTGAATTCGGCGCAGATGGCTATCTGCATCATCTGCCCTTCACCAACGTGCCGGTGGCGGACCTGTGGTCGCTCAACGTGTCGATGGCCCAGACCGAACGCGAACATTTCCAGCGCTTCACTCATACAACCAGCCGATAAGGAGCGTTTCGTCATGCCAGATCCGTCGCACGCGGCAGCCCCGAAGGTCGCCAATTTCAGCAGCATCCCGGTGGTCGATATCGCTGGACTGTTCAGCCCCGACATTGCACGGCGTCAGGCCGTCGCCGACGACTTGGGCAAGGCCGCCCGGGAGGTTGGCTTTCTGTACATCAGGAATCACGGCATTGCGCCGTCGTTGATCGAGGGGCTGCGTCAGGCCGCCAGGGACCTCTTCGCACAATCGCTCGACTACAAAATGCAGCATTACATCGGCACGTCCCGCAGCCATAAAGGCTTCGTGCCGGAGGGCGAAGAGGTGTACGCCAAGGGCAAGCCTGACCACAAAGAGGCGTTCGATATCGGCTTTGAAGTGGCCGATGACGATCCGCTGGTGATCGCCAAAACCCCGCTTATCGGCGCCAACGAATGGCCTGATCTGCCGGGTTTCCGGCCTGCCGTCGAAGCGTATTACGCGGCGGTGTTTGCCTTGGGGCGACGCCTGTTCGACGGCTTTGCGCTGGCGCTAGGTCTGGAGGAAGGCTACTTCGAGTCGATGGTGACCCGCCCGCCCTCCAAGCTGCGATTGATTCATTACCCGTTCGACGGCGTCGCTCAAGACGCGCCCGGTATTGGTGCGCACACCGATTACGAGTGCTTCACCATGCTGCTGGCCGACAAGCCTGGCCTTGAGGTGATGAACGACCTGGGGCAATGGATCGATGCGCCTCCGCTTGAGGGCGCGTTCGTGGTCAATATTGGCGACATGCTGGAGGTCATGACCGCTGGTACGTTCGTTGCTACAGCTCATCGGGTGCGCACCGTGAGCGAAGAGCGGTACTCGTTTCCGTTGTTCTTTGCCTGCGATTTCCACACGCAGATCAAACCCCTGCCACAGTTCGACAAGGGCACCGCCGACTACGAAGAAATCACCATCGGCGAACACATGTTCGGTCAGGCGCTGCAGACCTATCAGTACCTGCGCCGCAAGGTCGAGCGCGGCGAACTCAAGCTGTACGAAAAGGCGCGCAAGCCATCGAGCTTCGGCCATTTGAAGAATCAGACCCAGGATGCGTCGTGATGCGATGCGCCACCCTGCCCCGCCCGAATGTTCAGAACCCCCAACCCTGCTTTCCTGACGTGGAGTCACCGACGATGCGCAACACTTCGAACATTGCTGTCCGCCTGACCGTGGTTGCCTGCGCCGTGCTCGGCGCGTCAGCAGGCGCGGCGACGGCCGCACAGACCGCCACGACTGTTACACCCGGGCAGTTCAAGGTGGGCATGGAAATTACCTATCCGCCGTTCGAATCCTACGACGAGAAGAAAAACGTCGTGGGCGCCGACCCTGACCTATCGCGCCTGCTTGCCAAGCATCTGGAGCTCAAACCCGAGTTCATCGATACCAAATTCTCCAGCCTGATCCTCAGCCTGAATGCCGGCCACTATGACGCGATCATTTCCGGCATGTACATCACGCCGGAGCGCCAGACGCAGGCTCAAACCATTCCCTACGCCGTGACAGGCGCCGCGATCATGGTGCTCAAGGACAGCCCGCTCAAACCCAAAGTGCCGGAGGACCTGTGTGGGCTTAAGGTCGGCCTGGAAAAAGGCACCACCTGGGTGACCCAGTTCAACAAACTGTCCGCCGAGTACTGCGTACCGAAAGGCAAAGGCGCGGTCGCCGTCAGCGAATTCCCTTCAGCGCCCGAAGTGACTCAGGCGCTGCTGTCAGGCAACGTCCAGGCACAAGTGGAAATCGACGGCGCCGCCGGCATGATCGCCGAGCGCACCAAGGGCCGCGTGGTGGTCAGCACCGAACATTCGATCTACCAGCAAACGCTCGGCATCTATGTGAAGAAGGGCAATGACGAGTTGTATCAGGCATTGCTGAAGGCCTTCGACGAGACCAAGAAATCCGGCGAATACGCGGCGCTGCTGAAGAAATACAACCTGGAAGAGCCCAAGAACTGACGGGTTGATGCTTCACCCCGTGTAGGAGTGAGCTTGCTCGCGATTGGCCGTGACAGACGATGTAGGTGTATCGGATGTACCGACGTCATCGCGAGCAAGCTCACTCCTACAAGGGCTCGCGCCTGATAAGAGAATCCCGCAGGGTCCGGCCCCGCTGAGGTGTGTATGCAATTCGAATGGTCCTACTTTTTTTCCTTGTTCTCGGTCGCTGATTTCTGGGAATCCTGCATCACGGTCATCGAGCTCAGCGCGTTGGGCTGGTTCATCGGCATGCTATTGGGGTTTCTGCTGGCGTCGGCCAAGCTTTCGACCGCGCGCTGGATCAGCGTCCCGGCGTCGATTTATATCTGGTTTTTCCGCAGCGTGCCTCTGCTGGTGCTGGTGGTGTTCACCTACAACTTGCCGCAGATGTTCCCGGTGACCCGTGACGTGCTTTCCAACCCGTTTTACTCAGGCCTCCTGGCGCTTGTGGTGACCGAAGCAGCTTATATGGCGGAGATCCACCGGGGTGGCCTCATTTCGGTGGCGAAAGGTCAGAAAGAAGCGGGCCGCGCGCTGGGTGTCGGCCTGATCGGCATGCAGCGTCTGATTGTCATCCCACAGGCGTTCCGTATCTCCCTGCCCACGCTGGTCAACGAATACATCACGGTGGTGAAACTGACCTCGCTGGTGTCGGTGATTTCCCTCACCGAACTGCTGACGGTGGGGCAGCGCCTGTACGCGCAAAACTTTCTGGTAATGGAAACCCTGTCGGCCGTTGCCGTGTACTACGTGATGATCGTGACGGTCTTCGGCTGGCTGTTTCACTGGCTGGAGCAGCATCTGGAACTGAGCAACCGCAAGCCGCAGGCCCTCGACGACGCTGCGCTCGTCGACCTGCGGACTCGCCTGGGCAGTCAGCCCGCACAGGCCCCGCAACCCTCTGCGCGTGCTGGCTCGGCGCCCGCGCTGCAACTGGTCAACATCCAGAAACGCTACGGGCAGCACGAGGTGCTCAAGGGCATCGATCTGAAAGTAGAAGCGGGCCAGGTCATTTCGATCATCGGCCCGTCAGGCTCGGGCAAGACCACGCTGATTCGTACGGTGAACAGTCTGGAAACCATCGACCAAGGCGAAATCATCCTGTTCGGCGAGAGCTACATTCACGCCGGCGACAATCCCAACGCCCCGCAGATCCGCCGTGGGATTCAGCGCATCGGCATGGTGTTTCAGAACTTCAACCTGTTCCCCCATCGCACCATTCTTGACAACGTGACCCTGGCCCCGCGCTATCACGGCCGCGACCGCGTGGTGAGTGAACAACGCGCTTATGCCCTGCTCGACAAGGTCGGGCTGCTGGCCCACGCGCACAAGTACCCGCATCAATTATCAGGTGGTCAGCAGCAACGGGTGGCGATCGCGCGTGCGCTGGCCATGGATCCGCAGATCATGTTGTTTGACGAACCGACCTCCGCGCTGGACCCGGAGCTGGTCGGTGACGTGCTCAAAGTGATCGCCGACCTGGCGAAAGAAGGCATGACGATGTTGATCGTTACGCACGAAATGGACTTCGCCCTGTCGATTTCCGATCGGGTGATCTTCATGGAAAACGGCATCGTCCAGAACGATGCCGCGCCCCACGCCATCCTGGCCGACCAATGCGGCGAGCGGGTGCGCAAGTTCATGGGGCTGGATTCGCATTCACCGAGCCCGCACAACGTAAGTAAAAGCCGGCTTGCTGGCGAGGTCGGTTAGTCTCATTCGCCGTTGTAGCGCCGGGCAGAATGCGTTCGCCAGCAAGCCGGCTCCTACAGACTTGGTGCACATCGCAGATTTCGAAGCTGGCGCAGTTCAACTGTAGGAGCGCGCTTGCCCGCGAATGCGTCAGGTCGTTCACCTAGAAGATGACTGACCAACCCCCTCACCAGCAGGCCGCTCCAATGGCAGGGCCGATCTAGACGCGCCCGTCACAGCCCCAGCATCAACCCGCTCAGGCGTTTGACCTTGCGCCGCAGCGCTTCTTCGAACACGCCCTGGCGTGGTTCGATCAGACTGAACCAATGCTTGGCCCGGGTGATGCCGGTGTAAATCAGCTCCTTGGTCAGCACCGGATTGAGCGCTTCCGGCAAGATCAACGCCGTGTGCGCGAACTCCGAGCCTTGGGATTTATGCACCGTCATTGCGTACACGGTCTCGACGTCATTGAGCCGGCTCGGCAATACAAAGCGCACGCCGCCGCTGCCATCATTGCGCGGAAACGCAACACGCAGCGCCTGACGGTTTTCCTCAACCGGCCCTTCAGGCAGCCGCAAGGCGATGCCGATGTCGCCGTTCATCAAGCCCAGCCCGTAATCATTACGGGTCATCAGCACCGGACGCCCTTCGTACCATTGATGGTCATTCTCGATCAGCCTGGCGGTGAAGAGCGTTTCCGTGATCCGTCGATTCAGCCCTTCCACACCCCACGGCCCCTTGCGGACGGCGCACAGCAGCTGGAATTCGTCAAAAGCGTTCAATACCCGCCGCGCCCACTCGACACACCGTGGGTCCTCGATTTGGGTCAAACCCTGCGGCCGCTGCGCGTGCATCACGCTCAGATAATGACGGTAACCCTGGGGGCCATCTGCATGACCTTCCAGTAGCAATCGGGTCAGCGCCCGATCCTGCTCACCCTTGAGCACCAAAGAAAACAGATCCGGGTACTGGCGCGCCGCGAGCAATGCGCGGGCTTCCTGGTCCTGTTGCCGATTGACCAGCCCGGCCAACTGACCGATTCCGCTACCTGCCACGAAGCGCCGGGAATGGCGCAGCATCACCACTTGTTGCGCCAGCGCGTGATGCTGGCTATCGCCCTGCTGAAGACCGCTCCTGGAGAGGTCTTCGCCGCTGACCGACTCCAGCCACGCCTGGGTCTGCGGGCTATACATTCCCGCCTCGGCGTCGCGACACAGGTCACCCAATACCGCGCCGGCCTCAACCGATGCCAGTTGATCCTTGTCGCCCAGCAGAAACATCCGCGCATGGGGCGGCAATGCGTCCAGCAGGTTGGCCATCATTTCGAGGTCAATCATCGAAGCCTCATCGACCACCAGCACGTCCAGCGGCAACGGGTTACCGGCGTGATGACGGAAATGCCGGGTGCCCGGACGGCTGCCGAGCAAGCGGTGAACGGTGGTGACTTCACTGGGGATTTTCTGCCGAACGTTCTCCGGCACTTGCAGCGACTGCACCTGATGGCTGATCGACTCGGTCAGACGCGCTGCCGCCTTGCCCGTCGGCGCGGCCAGACGAATGCGCAACGGTTTGCCGTTCTCCACCGCCGGCGACTGCAACAGCGCCAGCAAGCGTACGACGGTAGTGGTTTTGCCCGTCCCGGGCCCGCCGGTGATGATGCTGAACGCGCGCCGCGTTGCCAGCGCACAGGCCAGTTTCTGCCAGTCGATCAATCCATCGGGCTCGGTGCTGGCCGGGCCAAACAACGCATCCAGACGTTGCGGCAAATCGCTCAGCCCCGACTCCACCTGCGCCAATCGACGACTCAATGCCGCATCGATCCGGCGCTCGTACGTCCAGTAACGGCGCAAATACAGACGCCGATCGGCAAGCACCAACGGCTTGTGCGCCGCCGCTTCGCTGTCATCATCGGCACGAGCGACCAGCGTGCTGGCTTCCAGTGCCTTGCACCACGTCGCACCATCCAGCGATTTGAGCAACGAAGAAGGCAGCAGCATCGGCGTCGACAACACATCACCCTCGGGCGGAAGCGACAAAGCGAAATCCGGTTCTTTCAAGGTTTCGTGCAGGTCAAGGCACACATGGCCGTGACCCAATTGATGGCTTGTCAACGTGGCCGCCAGCAGCACCAGTGAATCGGCGAAGGGATCAAGGTCAGCCAGGAACGCCACGAAGGCCTTGTCGAGTGCGCGCAACCAGCCGCGCTCGACCCAGCGCTGCAACAACAGCAATAAATCATCGACTCGGTGAAGGGGCTTCAGCTCGGCCAGGCTTTCGGCGTCCAAGGGCGTCGGCAACAAGTGGGCGAATGTACGGTTCATGCGAGTTTTCCTGACCGCACATCTGCCTGCGCCGGTGAACGGCCCTGAAACAGCAGATCCAGGCTTTCAATCAGCTCGCGGGGCGGACGCGTAAACCACGCGCCTTGACTCGCAGCGTGGCTGCCGCGCACGAACATGTACACCGCTCCGCCCATGTGAAGGTCGTAATCGTAGTCGGCCAGCCGCGCCTTGAGCTGACGATGCAGTGCGAGCAGATACAGCACGTATTGCAGGTCATAGCGGTTGTCCAGAATCGAGTTTTCCATCGCCTGCTCGGTATAGGCATCGTCGTCAACGCCCAGCCAGTTGGATTTGTAGTCCGCAACGAAGTAGCGGCCTTCGTGCTCGAACGTGAGGTCGATGAAGCCCTTGAACATGCCATTCAACGAGGCCGTTTCTGCCGCCGCCCTTGGGGCACCGTTGTGGGTGTACCGGCGAACCAGCGCATCCATCTGCGCCACATCGACTTTTGTGCAAGCGAACCAGAATTCCATCTCGACGCGGTACTGGTTCGGCTGATCCAGCTGACACAGCGCCACGGGCTGAACATCCGGGCCCACATAGAGGGATAACGTCAGAAGATGCCGCAGCCAGTCAGTCAGGGTGTTGATCCAGCCTTTCCAGTCACGTCGGTTACAGCGCTGGGCGACGACTTTTTCAAGCGCTAGCGGGTCGGCGGCTGCCTCGGCGAACCCTTTTTCCCCAGCCCACTCCAACAAGCCGTGCAAGAACGTCCCGGGGTTGGGCCCTCGGGGAAACCGGTGGATATCGCCGCCGCTGGCCATTACCTCTCGAGGTGCGTCCGGGTCGAGACGCTCGTCGTCGAAAAGCTTCTGTGCTTGTGGACTGTCGGGCGACTGATCGCCGCTGTCAGTAATGGTGTCACCAATGCGCAAGGCGCTGTAGGACGCGATCCACCAATTCTCACGAGCGCTGCGGCGCGGGACGCGCGGTTTGCTCAACGACATTTCACTGCGCGGCGCGCTGAAAGATTCGGTTGTCGGCAACGGCACAGGCCCAACCTTAACCGCCGCGTGGTCTTCTGC
Organism: Pseudomonas sp. ME-P-057; assembly: GCF_030208975.1. Lineage (NCBI taxonomy): Bacteria > Pseudomonadati > Pseudomonadota > Gammaproteobacteria > Pseudomonadales > Pseudomonadaceae > Pseudomonas > Pseudomonas sp. ME-P-057. Next base: position 6,634 of record NZ_JARVSX010000033.1, on the reverse strand, counting down.
CAACGAGCGCAGCCATTGCCCCAACGCCACGGACTCAGGCAGCTTCTGGCCGCCGCCCAGCAAATAACCCAAAGCCGAGCGGTGCAGCACCGACGCGCCATTGCTCCCACGCTTGAGATCAGCCACCCCCAGCCAGCACGCGTGTTGCGCGCGAGTGAGGGCCACATAAAGCAGACGCAAGTCTTCAGCAAGTCGCTCGTCATCCGCCTGCTCAACCAGCGCCGCTGTGGGCTTGAGGCTGATTTGCGCATGGCCGTCGGCGTCGTGAAAGTGCAGCGGTAAACGGCTGCCATCCACGGGTTTGCTTGAACAGATAAAGGGCAGAAACACCAGTGGGTATTCCAGGCCTTTGGATTTGTGAATGGTCACAACCTTGACCAATTGCTCATCGCTTTCGAGGCGCAGGATCTGCTCCTCTCCTGCCTGAGCGGCGAGGGCCAGATGCTCGCTCAAATGACGAATCAGCGCCTGCTCACCGTCCAGCTCGGCAGCGGCCTGCTGCATCAGTTCACTGAGGTGTAACAGGTTGGTCAGTACGCGCTCGCCATCGGTGCGCTGAATAAGCGCTTGCGGCAGTTTGAAGTCGTGAAGCAAACGCCGCAGCATCGGTAGCACGCCCTGAGTGCGCCAGATACGGCGGTAATCGCGGAACTGCATGACGCGGTTTTCCCACGCCAGTTCGTCCTGATTCAGCAGCTCGAGCTCGGCCAGTGGCAATGCCAAAGTGATGCAAGCCAATGCGGCGCGCAGCGTCCGCTCGGTATCAGGTTCGGCGCAGGCCTTCAGCCACGCGAGCACGTCATGGGCTTCCTGCGCCGCGAATACAGAATCCTTGTCGGACAAGTACACGCTGCGTACACCGCGCGCCGACAATTCGCCCCGGACCGCCTGCGCTTCCTTGCCATCGCGCACCAGAATCGCGATATCAGCGGGCTGCAACTGTTTCAACGGCTCGCCATCTTTAACGAAACCTGCTTGCCCCTGTTGCCCCGCATTGAGCAACCGGGCGATCTCGCTCGCACAGCTTGCCGCCAGCTGCTGACGATAGATCGTCCCCGATACCGGTTGATCCGTTTCCAGCTGCCAGACGTTGAGCGCAGCGAGTGTCTCCCCGTCCACCTGCAGCCGCTCTTTACGCCCCTGAGACGCTACCGCCAGAAACGGCACGGGATTGCTTTCTGCGGTGCGAAACAAGAACGCACCACGGCCTGTCTCGCTGGTCTCCGCGCGCTGGAAGATATGGTTGACTGCGTCGACCATCGCGTGGCTGGAACGGAAGTTGGTGCCCAACGTATGCAGCCGGCCAGTGGTGGCCTGACGCGCACGCAGGTAGGTGTAGATGTCAGCGCCGCGAAAGGCGTAGATCGCCTGTTTCGGGTCGCCGATTAGGAACAGCCCTGTGCTTTCGTCGTTGGCTTCAAGACGGTGAATGCTGTCGAAGATTCGGTACTGTACGGGGTCGGTGTCCTGGAACTCGTCAATCAGGGCGACCGGGAACTGTTCACGAATCAGCGTCGCCAAACGCTCCCCGCCGCTGCCGCGCAACGCAGCATCCAGGCGCAGCAGCATGTCGTCGAAACCCATTTCGGCGCGTCGGCGCTTCTCTTCTTCAAAACGTGCCCCGACCCACTGGGCAGCGTGCTCAAGCACGGCTGCATCGGGCGTGGGCAATGTGTCCAGCGCCACCTTGAGCTCAACCATTGCCTCGAACGCAGGATGAGACGGCGGGTTGTTCTTCCACGCTTCGGCAATGCCGTCGGGCGTCAGCCGGGTGAAGCCGGTGCCGAGGTCGAGCTGTTCCTGCTCATCGTCATTGGCCCAGGCAATCAGCTTGTCGAACCACGGCCGGAAATAGCGCTCCTGCATCTTGCGGCCATCGACCACCTTACACGCAACGCCGTCGATGCAGATGGCATGCAGTTCAGCCGCCCAGTTGGCCCATGGCGCCTTGAGCTGCCTTAGGAGTTCACGCCGCTCCTGGATGGACTGCTCGATGATCTGTATCGGCGTTTGCGTGACAGCGCCGCGCTCACTGCCGAACAATGCGCGGACCTTTGGCAGCAGCGCCGCCGGCCCGCCCCAGTGCTCGCGCACCCACATCAGCGCATCACCACTCATGGGGTAGCAGAACTTGCGCCAGTAATCGCGCAGCACTTCGCCCAGCAAGTCGCTGTGGTCGGTTTCCAGACTTTGCGTGAACAGACTGCCGCTGTCGAAGGCATGTTCACGCAGCATGCGCTGACACCAGCTGTGAATCGTCGAGACGGCTGCTTCGTCCATCCACTGCGCCGCGATATCGAGACGGCTGGCGCAGCCGGGCCACTGCTCGGCGGAAAATTCGTCGCGCAGACCTACGATCAGCGCGTCAGGTGCCTGGATTTCTCCACGAAAGTACCGCGCTGCTTCCGCCAGTCGCGTGCGAATACGGTCGCGCAATTCCTTGGTGGCAGCATCGGTGAACGTCACCACCAGAATCTGTGGAGGCAATAGCTCACGACCGAATCCGGAGGTCTCGTTGCCGTGTCCCAACACAAGGCGCAGGTAGAGCGCCGAGATAGTAAATGTCTTGCCGGTCCCGGCGCTGGCTTCGATCAGCTGGCTGCCCTTAAGCGGGAAGCGCAGTGCGAGAGGCTGTTGAGCATCACTCATGCGCCGACCTCCGCATGCGATAGCGCCTGCCAGGGCGCGTCAAAGATTGGCTTGTACAGCGCCTCGCACCAGCCAACAAATTCCTCGCTGGCCAGCAAGGCATCGAAGTCAGGGAATTGGCGTGCAAGGGCCGTACTTTCGGCTCGCTCGCCCTTACTGTTCTGGCCGTCGCCGTCAAAGGCCTTTCGCGCGGCGGCTTCAGCTTTTGTCTCATCGGTCTGACTCAACCAGGCAAACGCGGTTTTTACGGCAATCGGCAGCGGCCGCTGCATGCCTTGCTGCCATGCGAGGAGCAAGTCGTTCAGGGTGCGCGTAGCAAATGCCTTGTCCAGCGGTTGCAACAGCAGCGTCTCGTCGCTGGCGACCAGCGCGGTGGTCAGCGGCAAATCACACGCGCAGGCCACAAGATGGTTTACCCACGGCTTGCTCAGGCGGTGCCATTTGCGCGCCTTCCTGGCGTCGATGGCATTGGGGATAGCGGTTATCGCGAGCAGCTCGCTTTCAGGGTTCTGATAGAGGCCGTCGAGCCAGCCATCGAGTTCTACACCCTGATGGTCATAATTGACCGGGAGCGCACTGTGCAAGCGCAATGGCCAGCGAATCAGCAATTCTTGATACCTGGCCACTAGGTCTGGTAACGGCTCCAGCAACTCGGTCTGTAGCAGTGAGCCAAAGCCAGCCATCGGCAACACGCCGCTGCTCTGCAAGCGCGTCGCCTGAGCCTCAAGCGAGACCTGAACATGCTCGGGGTCCGACAACGCCGCCTGCAGCAGACTGTCACTGATGCCGTAGCGCTCAAGCGCGTCGAGTACGAAGGGCTCCTCATCCGCAAGGGGTGCTTCGGCGACCTCAAAGAATATTTTCAAGCGCTGACTGAAGAAGTGCTTCACCGGATTGCGCAGGAAATCCTGCAACTGCATCAGGCTCAACGGCTCCTCTTGTTGGTGCTTTTGCAGCGCCCTCACGTCCCCCTTTTCAGTGACTGTCTCATGCAGAACCTGCCACTCGCGCGCGAAGCTGAAAAATTCAGGGCTTTCTCGAAAATACTTGGCGCTGAAGGGCTGCAGCGGGTGCTCAACGGTCAACGCGTGCAGCAACTGCTGCCCCGGGTCACGCTTCTGATCACCTTCAGACTCATGGGCACCGGCCAGCCGCCACCCGCTGGCCAGATGATCGCGCAGCTGCCCGATAAGCACCGAAGCCGGCCGTTCCGAGTTGTCACGAATACTGCGGCCCACCCAGCTGACATACAGCTGATCACGGGCAGATAACAACGCTTCGAGCAGCAGATAACGATCATCTTCACGGCGGGAACGGTCGCCAGGACGATAATCGCTGCCCATCAGGTCAAAATCGAGCGGCGGCTGAGCGCGCGGGTAATCGCCGTCATTCATGCCCAGCAAACAGACAATTTTGAACGGAATGGCGCGCATCGGCATCAGCGTACAGAAGTTGACCGAACCGGCCAGAAAGCGCTGGGACAATCGTCCTTGATCCAGCCCGGCGAGCCACGCTTCACGCACGACCGTCAACGGTAGGGGCTCTTCAAGGCCCACGGTTTCGCACGTCTGCAGCCAGGTTTCCCGTAGCGTCTCCAGCTGACTCAACAGGTAGTCGTCGTGCTCGCTGTCAGCCATGAAGAACAACTGCATGATCGCTTGCAGTCGCAAGCCCCACAACGCAGGCGCCGCCGGTTGCGACAGTTCGCTGTGAGCAACCTGTAAAGCGTCAATCAGCGACACCAGCGGCCCAATGAGCGCTGCGTCCAGACCGCCAATTTCGTCATAGGGCTCAATCCCGTCGTAGGCAGCACCTGCACCGACGGCATAGCCGAGCAGCATGCGACGCAGGCCAAAATGCCAGCTGTTTTGTTCCAGCTGTTCAGGGAGTCCCAGCCCCTCACGTTGTTTCGCATCCAGTCCCCAACGCACCCCCGCGCCTTCAATCCAGCGGTGCAACGTCGGCAGGTCGCGCTCATCAATCCCAAAGCGCGCACGCAGCGCAGGGACGTCCAGCAGGTCCAGAATCTCGCTGACCGGGAATCGACTGTCCGGGATCTTCAGCAAGTGCTCAACGGCGATCAGCAGCGGATCCCGCCCACGCTGGCCCTGGTCAGCAAGGGTGAAAGGAATGAAGCGCCGATCGTCGCGATCCAGTTGACCGAACACCGCCCGAATATGAGGGGCGTAGCTGTCGATGTCCGGGACCATCACGATCACGTCGCGCGGTCGCAGATCAGGGTCCTTGCTGAAACGCGCCAGAAGCTGGTCATGCAGCACCTCCACTTCACGCTGGGCGCTGTGGGCTACATGGAAACGAATCGAGCGGTCGGTCTTGATCTGCACGGGAGGCCACAATTCGCGTGTTTCACTTAACGGCCGCAGCTCAAGGATGTCGTCCTGCAGCTGGTTCAACAGCGTGTCGGGTTCGCTTTCGCTAAACAGGTCGATCCGGCCGTCCCGGAAGATTGCACGATAACTCTGGGGATCGTCGTGGCTGTCCAGCAGGTTGATGTAGTCACGGCCTTGCTTGCCCCATGCGGCCAACAAGGGATGAGCGTGCTGATGCAGGGCATCAGGGTCCATAACCACAGGCATGCCCGGCTTTCGGGACTGTCGCTTGTATTCGTGACGCAGGAGATCCTTGTCGGCGACGATGTCCGCCCAGTGATGACGACAAGGGTTGTGAACGCAGAGCAATACCTGACTGAACCGAGCCAAACCTGCCAACGCCTCGAGTGCCTGAGCAGGCAGCGAAGAAATACCAAACACGATGACCCTTGCAGGCAAACCGCAGGGCGCTTCAGTGAGGCTGTTGATAGCTTCTATGTAACGGCGATGCACACCAGCCCGGCTCTGCGCCATGCCTTCAGCGCCGACATCGTGCAGCAGCGCGCGCCAGAGTTCGGCCTGCCAACAGTTTTCCGCCTTCAGGGGTTTGGCCTCCCCTCTTACGTTCCTGAGTTGATGCTTGCCAGCGGCCCAGTCCGCAAGCCAGTCGGCGCGGTAAACCTGATATTGATCGAAAAGGTCGGCTAGGCGCTCTGAAAGCTGGTAACGCTTACGCAGGTCGGTGTCCGCCGTCAGGAACCGTTGCAGCGGCTCAAAATGTGGCTGATTGATCAGGCCAGGCAGCAGTCGCATCAGGCGCCAAGTCAGTGGGGCTTTGTCGAGCAACGACGTTTCCGGGATTTCGTCTTTGCCCAGTACGGCACGATAGAGCTGCCACATGAAGCTACCGGGCAACTGCACATCAATCGCAGCGGCGATTCCGCAGCCCCCTTGATCATCATGAGTGTCTTCTGCCAACGCAAGTTTCAACCACTGAGCAATGCCATTGCTTTGTACCAGTGCGACTTCGTTCTCAAGCGGCGTCAGGGGGTAAAGCCTCATCCAGGACACCACAAGACCCCGCAGCTCATCCAGGCGATTTCCATGAACCACCATAAATCCGGGGTTGAGATCGGATGTCACCGGCATAGCTGCGTCCCTTGGTCTTTCAAAGAGAAAGAAGACTACCAGAGGATGAGGGGTTTTTAGCGGCTGATCGTTTACAGGCCGGGTACGCAACGAGCCCTGACACCTGCATGAAGAGAGTCGTGCAAAGACTGCCCCTGTTCATCGGCTGCTTGAGCCTTGGCACTTAATAGCGCGCAAAAACAAAACCCCATCTGCGTAAGCAGATGGGGTTCTGGAATTTAATCTTGACGATGACCTACTCTCACATGGGGAAACCCCACACTACCATCGGCGATGCATCGTTTCACTGCTGAGTTCGGGATGGGATCAGGTGGTTCCAACGCTCTATGGTCGTCAAGAAATTCGGGTACCGACTCGTCCTCTCGAACGCTTCGGCAAATCGGGTATGTGATCAGGTGTCTGTCTGTGTGGTCGCAAACTTTCGTCTTCATGCGTCTTCACACACCGCAATCTGCTGTCTGTCTGCAGATTGCTTGGGTGTTATATGGTCAAGCCTCACGGGCAAT
>NZ_JARVSX010000034.1:0-80739 GCF_030208975.1 Pseudomonas sp. ME-P-057 | reverse complement strand
GGTGCGGTCAGTGGGACCGGCTTCAGCCGGGAAGAGGCCAGCCCGGACTGCCTGGATTTTTTCGTTGTTGCCACTGACGCTTTCCCGGCTAAAGCCGGTCCCACAGGTGAATGCTGTCAGTGGGACCGGCTCAGCCGGGAAGAGGCCAGCCCGGTCATTCTGGCTTCAGCCGGGACCCGTCATGCCGCGGGCTGCAAAATTACCAGCGGTCGTAGCCACGGCCGTGGTCGAAGCCCCTGCGGTAGCCGCCATCGTAATAGCCGCGCGGTGGCGGGGGTGCGAACCGACGATACTCAACGCGCTCGCGCACCGGCACATAAACCACACGCTGGTACTGCTGCTGATAACGCGGCGCATATTGTGGCTGCGGGCGGTAATCCTGGTAACGCTCGCGCCCGTGATGGTTCGACTGACTGATCACTGCCGCCAATACCGCGCCTACGGCCGCCCCGGCGATAACCGGAACAATCACGTTGCGTTCGCTGGCCGATGCGGTACCGGCCGCGGCGAGCAATCCGGACAGAATCAAGGCGTGGCTCATCTTCGACAACATGGTGTCTCCTCAGGCGGTATAGTGAATTCGCCATGGCCCTATGAAACACCGGATGCATGTAAAGCTGCGTCCGGGATTGGTAAAGGTTAGGTAAACCACGTGAGGTCCAGGAAGTGTTGCTCATGTTGCCGTTCAACCCGGCGTGTCGCCGATGACCAGGGGCAGCCTTGCCGAGGGACCGACCGCTCATCAGGCCGCGTCCCGGCAATCGAAACCCTGAACGCCAAAGTGGATCAACTGGGTAAGCAAGCGATGCAGAGGAAGACACAATGGTGACCGACGATCTCGTACGGTGGAACAGCCACTGGCGGTTATCAGACCACACAGTGTTATGCAGAACCTGCAAGGCCAAGCAACGCGAGTCCGAGCGCGAATCGACGTTTGAGCACCTACCCACTTGTGGCTACGCACGTGAGATGGCGCACCCGTGGGACGAGCTGGACGCCAGCTGTGCGGAGCACGCGGCGCACTAAGGCGCTGTGTCGGAAAGATCCGGTGCCGGACGCCTGCCGGCTATAACGCTTTCAGCGATGCTGCCGTCGCCTTGAACAACAAGCTCGGTGGCTGGCCGGGTACGTCGTCGAGTTCGCCACAGCGCTGCATGCCGATCTTTTCCAGGACCCGGGCCGAGGCGAGATTGGCGGGCCGCACGAAACCAAATACTTCGTCTAACCCTAACGTGACGAACGCGTGCCGCAACGCCGTTTCGCCTGTTTCCGTCGCAAACCCCTTGCCCCATGCCTCCACCGCAAACCGGTAGCCCAGGTTCATGCGCTGCTCCCCCAGATAATCGTGAAACGCGATTCCACCGAAACCGATTATGTGGTGAGGGGTGTCCTTGCGCGCGATAGCCCACCAGCCATAACCGTGAATGTTCCAATGGTCAGTCCAGCGGACGAGCAACGCCTGCGCCTGAGCTTCTTCGGTCATCGGGCCGGACGGGTTGAATTGCTGGGTTTGAGGGTCGCTGTAGATGGCATACAGCCGGGCAAGGTCGGCAGGCGTCGGGGCTCGGTAAGTCAAGCGCTCGCTGGTCAGGGGCATGGCGGGCAATCCTTCACTGGGTCGGCAGCGAACTGCTGTCATCGGCTCTCTGGTCTACCAGCCGAAGCCGATTGCGTCCACCCCGTTTCGATTCGTATAACGCTGAGTCGCTGCGCTCGATAAGCACGGCCAGGCTCGCGGGGGCCTCGCTGAACAGACTGGCGCCTATGCTCAGCGTGACCGCCTCGGGAGTGGCAAAGCGGTGTAACGCGGACGCCTGAAAAGCCTCGCGCAGCGCAGTGCTCCATGCCAGAACCCGCTCACTTGAAGTGTCGTCCAGCAGGATCACGAACTCATCGCCGCCCAGGCGCGCCGCAAGCGAGCCGTCCGGGAGGGTCGAGCGCATGAGCTCGCTCAGTGTGATCAGCAACTGATCGCCTGCCGAGTGTCCGTAGAGATCGTTGACCAGTTTGAAGTGGTCGATGTCCATGAGCAACAATGCTGCCGGCCGGGTATCCGTTACCTTGTCCAGCAGCCGCTGCCCGCGTGCTTCAAATTCCCGCCGATTGTAGAGCCCGGTCAGAGGATCGCGTGCTGCGAGCCTGGCGATATGTTTTTCCCGGCGATAACGCTCCGAGCCGGTCATCGACAGCGCAATCAGCATGATCGCCATTGCCCCTTCGACCAGCGATATTTGAATGATCTCTCCTCGAAAGGCTGCCAGATCAATCAGCGTGCCCGGCATGACGGCCGTCACTGCTTTAGCGAGATAAAACATGCCGTGGGCCAGCAAGATGTAGCGCAACTGCACGGCGCCGACGCTCAGAGACCTGCCATGCGGGCGCAACAGCCAACTGGCCTTGAGCATCAGCAGCGTGACCAGCAGGGAGTTGCTCACCAGCATCACCTTCGACCACCAGGGTTGATCCGGCAGCAGCAAAAGCCCGAGCCATAGCGCAAAGATCAGGTACCAGTTTTTCGACAGTGTTGTCTGGGTAAACCGCGCCACCCCCAACAGAAAGAGCCAGTGCGCAGTCACCAGCAAACCGTTGGCAAACCAGATACCGATGAGCAAAATGCCGCTGCCACGCAACAGCGCGAGGGTCGAGCCGATGGAGATGGTCGCAAAGCCCGCGCTCCAGAGCAGCAGCGAAGGCGCCTGCACCGCCCGCCATTCCATGCCCAGGTACAGCGCGGCGGCGGCTGCGAGGGCAATGGTCATCGTCAGCATCGTCATCGGATCGAGTGCCATGAAAGCAGCCTGGGTCAGTGAGCGGGTGGGTTGGGCCGGCAACTTCTCGCAGGGGATGGTTTTTTGCAGGCCGACCTGTATCGGCACGCCTGACTAAACTTTAATGCCAGCGCCGTTCCGCTAGAATTGCGCTGCCGCTTTTTAAGTCGAAGAGCGGCGGGCGCGAACGTGAGGCAGCAGTGATCGAACGGCGAGAATTCAGCGGTGGCATGAAGGGCAAGAACCTTCGCTATGTGGACGAGAACAAACGCGACCCGTCAACCCAGGCGCGCGCGGGCTTTATCTTGCTCGAGCACTTCTCGTTGCCAGCGTTCACCCAGACACTGGACACCCTCGTCACCGCCAATCTGCTGCGCCCCGGTCTGTTTGCATCGCGCACCTTTGGCTTGCGCGAAGGCGAAGTCGCCAGTGATCTGGGTCTGGTCATCCGGCCGGACGCGCGGCTGGAAGCCTCAGCGTTGAGGGAGCTGGATCTGTTGGTGATCTGCGGCGGATACCGCACCGAGCTCAAGGCCGATGAAGCGTTGAACACCCTGCTCACGATGGCCGCTGAACTTGGCGTTGCCCTCGCGGGGCTGTGGAACGGTGCCTGGTTTCTGGGGGCCGCTGGCGTGCTCGACGGCTATCGCTGCGCCATCCACCCCGAGCACCGCGCCGCCCTGGCCGAGGTGTGCAAGGTCAGTCAGGTCACCAGCGAAGCGTTTGTCATCGACCGTGATCGCCTCACTGCGTCAAGCCCGGCCGGGGCGTTCCACATGGCGCTGGAATGGATCAAAGGGCTGCATGACAAAGCGCTGGTCGAGGGCATCGAGGACATCTTGTCCTTCGAGGAATCACGCTATCGACGAATCAAACCGAGCCGACACCTGACCGTCAGCGCGCCGCTCAAAGAGGTGGTCAGGCTGATGGATGCCAATCTTGAAGAGCCCCTGGAACTGGAGCAACTCGCCGAATACGCCGGCCGCTCGCGTCGGCAGATCGAACGGCTGTTCAAGGAACAACTGGGCACCACCCCGCAGCGCTATTACCTGGAGTTGCGTATCACCGAGGCGCGGCGTTTGCTGCAGCACACCGAGTTGTCTCAAGTGGACGTTCTGGTGGCCTGCGGGTTTGTTTCGCCAAGCCATTTCAGCAAATGCTACAGCGCCTATTTTGGTTATCGACCGTCCAGGGAAGTACGCCTGGTCAAGTGAGCGTCGACTTGATTTGCCCGCCGCCAGGCCCAACCCTGTAGGCTTGCGCGAACGAGCCAGCCCGCCCGGACCGAGAAAGCATTGATGAGTGAAACCAGCACCAAAATAATCACCGTCGAGGGTCACGCAGCCCTCAAAAAGGAGCTCGATTACCTCTGGCGAGAACACCGGCCCGACATCACGCAAAAGGTGGCGTGGGCCGCTTCACTGGGTGATCGCAGTGAGAACGCCGACTATCAATACAACAAGAAACTGCTGCGCGAAATCGACCGGCGGGTGCGCTATTTGCGCAAGCGGCTGGAAGACATGCGCGTCGTGGCGTACTCGCCCGAGCAGGAGGGCCGGGTGTTTTTCGGCGCATGGGTTGAGGTCGAGGACGAAGAGGGCGAGACCAAGCGGTTTCGCATCGTCGGGTACGACGAGATTTACGGCCGGATGGACTACATCTCGATTGATTCGCCCATGGCGCGGGCGCTGCTGAAGAAAGAAGTGGGCGATGAAGTGTCAGTGCCCGTGCCGACCGGCAGCAAATTATGGTGGATCAACAAGATCGAATACCCGAAATAGCGGCTGCGATGCGCGCACCCGCCAGCTGACCCGGATGGGCGGCCCGGTCGCCGCCCACCCCAAGCCTGTCTGTGGATCTTACCCCTCGCGCAGCACTTGCAGCGGACTGGCATTCAGCGCCCGTCGCGTCCCGAACACCCCCGCGCCACCCACCAGCAACGCGCCAATCAGCGGCAACGTCAACAGCCAGACGTGGGGGTACCACTGCAGATTGAAGGCGTAGCGGTACAGGGCGAAGCTGACCAGTTCGCAGCCAATCGCCGCCAGCACACCGCTTACAGCGCCCAGCAACCCGAACTCGATGCGCCGCGCCTTGATCAACAGCTTGCGACTGGCGCCCAGCGCTCTGAGCAACGCGCCCTGGCGAATCCGCTCGTCCAGCGTCGCCTGCAGCCCGGAGAACAACACCGCCATCCCGGCTGCCAGTACGAACAACAGCACGTACTGCACCGCCATGGTCACTTGATCGAGGATGCTGCGCAGCTGTTCCAGAAGCGCCTCCACCTGCAGGATCGTTACCGCCGGGAAAGCCCGGGACAGCTCGACGATTTGCTGATCATTGCCCGGCGCCAGATAGAAACTGGTCAGGTACGTGGCAGGCACATCCTTCAGGGTGCCGGGCTGGAAGATCATGAAGAAGTTGGGCTGGAAGGTGTCCCAGTTGATGTCGCGCAGGCTTGTCACACGGACCTCGCGGGTCAACCCGCCGATCACGAAGCCAAGGGTGTCGCCCAGCTTCACGTGCAGGCTGTCGGCCAGTTTGGTTTCCACCGATACACCGGGAACGACGTCGCCGGCAGGGGGCTTGTCGGTGGTCCACCACTGGCCTGCCGTAATGCTGTTGCCTTCCGGCAGCGTTGCCGCCCATGTCAGGTTGAGGTCGCGCTGGGTCGCGTTTTCGCCCCGCGAGTCCTTGGTGACGAATTTGCTCACCGGTTCGCCGTTAATGGTCATCAGACGCCCGGGAATCATCGGGTATAACGGCGCGCTGTGTGTCGAGAGCTGGCCCATACGCTCGGCGAAACGGTCTTTGTCGTTGGGCAGGATGTTCAAGGCGAAGTAGTTGGGCGCGTCTTTGGGCAACTGATTCTGCCAGGTGTCGAGCAGCTCGCCACGCAACAGCGCAATCAGCCCCATGGCCAGCAGGATCAGGCCAAACGCCAGCGATTGACCCGCAGCGGCCATCGGGTGGCGCAGCAATTGACCCAGGCCCAGACGCCACGGCAAGGATGCTCCGGCCAGCAACCTTCGCAGGCTTTTCAAGGCCAGCAGCAACACGCCGCCCAGCAGCAACGCCGCGATTACGCCGCCGCCCAGCAGGGCGAACGTCAGCACCAGGTCGAGGCTCAACCGCCACATGATCAGCCCCAGCGCGAAGAGCGCCGCACCGTACACCAGCCAGGTGCTGGCGGGTATCGGCAACATGTCCCGACGCAGCACCCGCAGCGGTGGCACGCGCCCCAACGCTGCCAGCGGCGGCAGTGCAAAGCCGGCCAACGCAACGAGCCCGGTGCCGATACCCGCTACCGCAGGCAGCCAGCCACCCGGCGGCACCGCGGCCGGCAGCAGGTTTTCCAGCAGATGAAACAGGCCCAGCTGGGCAAACCAGCCGAGCAGGGCACCCGCCGCGCTGGCGGCCACGCCGAGCATGGCCAGCTGCAGACTGAACAGAACCAGTGCTTCGTTGCGCGACAGCCCCAGACAACGCAGGAGCGCACTGGCATCGAATCGGCGCACCGCAAAACGCGCCGCCGACAAGGCTACGGCGACACCCGCCAGCAGCACCGCGACCAGACTGGCCATGTTCAGATAACGCTCGGCTTTGCCCAGCGCACCGCCGATCTGCTGATTGCCGTCGCGGGCGTCGTCGATTTTCTGGTTCGGCGCCAGCCCCGGTTCGACAGTTTTGCGGTAGGCAGCCAGATCCTGCGGTGTGCCGCGCCACAAATCTCTGTAGGAAACCCGGCTACCAGGCTGCACGACCTTGGTGGCCTCAAGGTCGGCCATGTTGATCATCACCCGCGGCGTGAGGCTATAGAAATTGCCCGCACGGTCCGGCTCGTAGGTCAGCACCCGGGTGAGCTTCAAGGTTCTGGAGCCGACGTCGATGCTGTCGCCCACCTTGAGATTCAGCGCGACAAGGATCCGCGCCTCTGCCCAGGCTTCGCCGGGCCCTGGCTCACCGCCCGTCGTTTCGCTTTCATACGGTGCCGGGGCGCTCTTCAACTCGCCGCGCAAGGGGTACGCCGCATCAACGGCTTTGACGCTGGCCAGCTGGATGCCGTTATCGGTGGCCACCACGCTGGAGAAAATGACGATCCTGGAATGGTCCAGTTTCAGCGCCTTGCCGGCGTCGATCTGTTCGGGCGTCGCTGGCGTCGAGCCGCCGAGGATGAGGTCAGCCCCCAGAAATTCGGTCGCGCGCAGCAGCATCGCGCTGTTGAGCCGTGCGCCGAAGTAACCGATTGCGGTGCTGGCAGCCACCGCCACCACCAGCGCGAAGAACAGCACGCGCAGTTCGCCGGCGCGGGCGTCGCGCATCAGCTGGCGCGCGGCGAGACTGAGCAGACGTGAAAAGGGCAGGCGTGCCATCAAGGCTCCATGGGGGCGACCAGTCGGCCACCTTCAAGACGGATCAGGCGTCGGCAGCGGTGTGCCAGGCGCTCATCGTGGGTGACCAGCACCAGGGTGGTATTGCGCTCTTTATTGAGTTCAAACAGCAGGTCGCTGATGCGCTCGCCGGTGTGACTGTCGAGATTGCCGGTGGGCTCATCGGCGAACAGCACGTCCGGGTCGGCGGCAAAAGCCCGGGCGATGGCCACCCGTTGCTGCTCGCCGCCCGACAGCTGGCGCGGCGTATGGGTCAGGCGTTGACCCAGTCCCACCCGCTCCAGCAGGTGCCGTGCCTGATCGCGGGCGTCTTTGCGGCCCTCAAGCTCCATCGGCAGCATGACGTTTTCCAGCGCGTTCAGGCTGTCGAGCAGCTGGAAGGACTGAAATACAAACCCAACGTGCTCGGCGCGAACCCGGGCCCGCTGATCCTCGTCCAGCTCGCTGAGATTGCGGCCCGACAGGATCACCGAGCCGGCGCTCGGCAGGTCGAGACCGGCCAGCAAACCGAGCAGGGTGGATTTGCCCGAGCCCGACGCGCCGACGATGGCCAGTGTGTCGCCCTTGTTTAGTTCCAGGGAGAGTTCGTGCAGGATGGTCAAGTCACCTTCGGTGCTTGGGACCACTTTGCTGAGGTTCCGAGCACTGAGAATACTTTCGCTCATGGAGAATCCGATGCGTGCGTGGTTTTTAAGTGCTGGCCTGGGTTTGCTGCTGGTGTCTCAAGGCGCGATGGCGGGCACGGTGCTGATCGTTGGCGATAGTATCAGCGCGGCTTTCGGCCTGGATACCCGGGTTGGCTGGGTCAGCCTGCTGGAGCAGCGCCTGGCAGAGGAAGGTTTCAAGGAAAAGGTCATCAATGCGTCGGTCAGCGGCGACACCAGCGCAGGCGGCCAGGCGCGGCTGCCGGCGCTGCTGGCCGAGCACAAACCTGATCTGGTGGTCCTCGAACTGGGCGGCAATGACGGCCTGCGCGGCCAGCCCCCGGCGCAATTGCAACAAAACCTTACCGACATGGTTGAGCAGTCCAAGGCGGCGGGGGCCAAGGTGCTCTTGCTGGGCATGAAAATCCCGCCGAACTACGGTGAGCGCTACACCACGGCATTCGCGGCGGTGTACCCGAAAGTCGCCGAAGCCACCGATGCGGCATTGGTGCCTTTCATGCTGGAAGGTGTGGGCGGCAGGCCTGACATGACGCAAAACGATGGAATCCACCCTAACGTCCAGGCGCAGCCTTATTTGCTGGATAACGTCTGGCCGGTGCTCAAGCCTTTGCTTTGACTGCGGCGTTGCGAGGTGGCCGGGCTGGGCATTGTCCTGATCGCCGGATATTCGGGCCTGGTGACAGAGAACGGGTCAGCGCCATTGTCAGTCTGTGAGTAAGCGCCTATGGTGGGTGAAACCTATACAGGATGCAGACGATGTACAAGAAAGAGCAGTGGCCTTTGACGCTGTATTTCGACGGTGACTGCCCCCTTTGCGCGCGTGAGATCAAGGTCCTGCGCTCGCACGCGTCGCCAGGGCGGTTGCAGTTCGTCGATATTGACGAAGAGGGCTTCGATGCCGCTGCGCTGGGGTTTAGCATTGAGCAGATGCACGACGCCCTGCATGCCAGGTTCGCAGACGGCACCTGGGTCACGGGCCTCGACGCTACGCTCTGGAGTTGGCGCGCAGCCGGCCTGGGCGCATGGGCTGCGCCGCTGTCATGGCGGCCGCTCAGACCGTTGCTGAACCTCGGTTATAGATTGTTCTGCCGCTGGCGTCCGCATCTGGCGTGGTTGCCTCATCCGGACGGCAGTCGTCGATGCCGCGACGGCAGTTGCCCGGTTTCTCCGCCTTCAGACCAAAACCGTTGATTTAAAGGCCTGCAGGCCTTTTCCAGACGGGGGCTTTCGGCTAATGTGGCGCCCCCGATCTGGAGCCCCCGATGCCGCGCCGTCCTGCCTGGTCCCTTTATGCCTATCAACTGATCGAGCCTGACGAACAGCTCGACCTGTTTGCGTGCCAGGAAATCCTTGTGCATCTGGTCGCTCGCCAGCTCGAACTGGCAGGCTCGGCCGACCGGACATTGTGCGGCACCCTGCTGCCCGCGCAGCCGCGCTGGTCAGCCGTGGAGCAGACGGTTTATCAGGACGAGCGGCTGTGCCCGCTATGCCGGGCCATCATCGACGCCCAGCGACGTGGCTGGCACCCGATCTGGCCGGAGCTGGAAGCCGGCGTTTAAGGCGCGCGAGCACTCCCTGAGGCGCAGGCGTGCGTGTACAATCGCGCTCAATCAAGCCTCCCGTCTACCAAGGATCCTCCGGATGTTGTCGCGCATTCCAGCTTTCGCCCGCTGTCTGTCGTTCGCTGCGCTGTGCGCGGCCGGCCCCGCCTCCGCACTGGAGTTTCCGCTGCCGCCGCCCGGTGAGGACATCATTGGTCAGGTGCAAACCGTGACCGCCAAATACGAAGACACCTTTGCTGACCTGGCCACCCGCTACGATCTGGGCTACCTGGAAATGATCGCCGCCAACCCCGGCGTCGATGCATGGCTGCCGGGTGCAGGCACCCAGGTGGTGTTGCCGACGCGCTTCATTTTGCCGCCGGGCCCGCGCGAAGGGATCGTCATCAACCTCGCCGAGTACCGTTTGTACTACTACCCGAAAGGCCGAAACGT
Organism: Pseudomonas sp. ME-P-057; assembly: GCF_030208975.1. Taxonomy (NCBI): domain Bacteria; kingdom Pseudomonadati; phylum Pseudomonadota; class Gammaproteobacteria; order Pseudomonadales; family Pseudomonadaceae; genus Pseudomonas; species Pseudomonas sp. ME-P-057. The sequence goes on along the minus strand of NZ_JARVSX010000034.1, from coordinate 70,921 downwards.
GGTGTACACCTTCCCGCTGGGCATCGGCCGCGAAGGTTGGGGCTCGCCAATTTCCACGACCAAAGTGACGGCCAAGACCCCTAACCCGACCTGGACGCCGCCCGCGTCGGTCAAGGCCGAGCACGCGGCCGACGGTGACATCCTGCCCAACGTGGTGCCGGCAGGGCCTGACAACCCTCTGGGCCCGTTCAAATTCGGCCTCGGCTTGCCGGGCTACCTGATCCACGGCTCGAACAAGAAGTTCGGCATCGGCATGCGCACCAGCCATGGCTGCTTCCGCATGTACAACAACAACGTGCTTGAAATGGCCGACATGGTGCCGGTGGGCACTACTGTGCGCATCATGAGCGAGCCCTATAAGTTCGGCGTCAGCGGCGGCAAGGTCTTCCTCGAAGCGCACACGCCCCTCGATGAAAGCGGCAACCCTTCTGTGGTCGACAAGCACACGGCGGTCATCAACGCCTTGCTCAAGCGTGAAGACCTGGCCAACAGCCTGCGAATCAACTGGGATGAGGTGCGGGACGTGGTAGCGGCCGAAGACGGCATGCCGGTAGAGATCGCCGTGCCGACCGCGCCGGTGGTCAATGAAGCACCGCTGACGCTGCAATAACGGCGCGCTGTCTCACGCCGCCGATGCCCGCCCATCCTGTTTTGATAGCGCAGGAGGGCGGGTTTTTTATTGCCTGGCAACCGGGCCTTCGCGAGGCGAGGGGCGCAAACTGCGGGCAATAAAAAGCCGATCCGTACACGGATCGGCTTATCAATAACCCCGAGGGATTATTACTTACGGCTAGCCTTGTCCAACATGCGCAGAGCGCGCTCGTTGGCTTCGTCAGCAGTTTGCTGAGCTTTTTGAGCAGCAGCCAGAGCTTCATCAGCCTTGCGGTAGGCTTCATCGGCACGCGCTTGCGAACGAGCGGCTGCGTCTTCAGTTGCAGTCAGACGGGCTTCGGTTTCTTTGGATGCGCTGCTGCAACCGGTAGCCAGAACTGCGGCCAGGGCCAGAGCAGAGAATTTCAGAACGTTGTTCATCGTGTTCCCCTTAAAGGACTTCTATCAAATTAGTCATCTCTCGAAAGTGAGAAAATGACCGGCGTACATAGTACTCATTGTTTGTAGTAAGTAAACGGACCGAGTGCAAGATCTGCCTAAAATTCTTTGCTTTGAAGGTGTTCCGTGCAACTCCTCACGCTTTTTATCCGCACGAAGCAGCCTGCCTGATGAAGGCATCCCCAAGGGGGTGAAACACTGATCAAGTAACTCAACTACAAGCGTCGCGTCTCAATGGACATTGGCCGGCGACGACAGGTTCCGCATGGGTTGCGGTCAGATGTGCGGCAGCGCAATTAACAGTTCATTCACTTGAGCCTGTTCGCAGAAGGGGCCTACTATTTGCCTGTGCTGATATTCAAGAACATCGGTCTGCTTCGCGGTGTCCAAACGGCACAGGGCGGCGTAATCAGGCCCAGTCTTGCAGCCCGATAAACGACACGGGGTCTGTAGAGGTTCCTTCGCCGGGAAAATGTCGATAAGGTAGGGGTCCAATTCCAAGACCCGCGAGGAGTAGCGATGAGCGAGGCGTTGTCCATCCACCATGACGAGACCGGTCACCAGTTCGAAGTGAACATTGACGGTCATCGTGCCTATCTGACTTACATGGACCTGGGTAAACAGACCCTGGACATTTACCGTACGTTCGTTCCCAACGAATTGCGCGGGCGGGGGATAGCAGCAGCCTTGACCGAAGTGGCGCTCAACTATGCCGATGACATCGGCTATACCGTGATCCCTTCGTGCTCTTATGTAGAGCGCTATATGGAGCGCAACCAGCGGCAGGCGGCCAAGATTTAACCGCGCCGCTTTTCATACGGTAAGCTCCACACAATAAAACGCCGAGCATTTGCTCGGCGTTGTCATTTCTGCAGTCAGCCCGTTTAGCCGCGTTTACGGCCGGGCAGCACGTCCTTGAGTTTGGCGTGCATGCTGCGCAGGGTTTTCTCGGTGCTTTCCCAATCGATGCATGCATCGGTGATGGACACGCCGTACTGCAAATCGGCGAGGTCTTTGGGAATGGCCTGACAGCCCCAGTTCAAATGACTCTCGACCATCAGCCCGATGATCGATTCGTTGCCTTCGAGAATCTGGTTGGCGACGTTTTCCATCACCAGCGGCTGCAGCGCCGGGTCTTTGTTGGAGTTGGCGTGGCTGCAATCGACCATGATGTTCGGCTTGATCTTCGCCTTGTTCAGCGCCTGCTCGCACAGAGCAACGCTGACCGAGTCGTAGTTGGGCTTGCCGTTGCCGCCGCGCAATACGACATGGCCGTAAGCGTTGCCCTTGGTGGTGACGATGGACACGCCGCCTTCCTGGTTGATACCCAGGAAGCGATGCGGGCTCGACACTGATTGCAGGGCATTGATCGCGACCGTCAGGCCACCGTCGGTGCCGTTCTTGAAGCCGACGGCCGAAGACAGGCCCGACGCCATTTCGCGGTGGGTCTGGGATTCGGTGGTGCGCGCGCCGATGGCCGACCAGCTGATGAGGTCTTGCAGATACTGCGGCGAGATAGGGTCGAGCGCCTCAGTGGCGGTCGGCAGGCCTTTTTCGGCCAGATCGCGCAGCAGTTGACGGCCGATGTGCAAGCCATCCTGAATCTTGAAGGAGTCGTCCAGGTACGGGTCGTTGATCAGGCCTTTCCAGCCCACGGTGGTGCGCGGTTTTTCGAAGTACACGCGCATGACCAGATACAGCGTATCGGACACTTCGGCGGCCAGCGCCTTGAGGCGGTCGGCGTATTCGTGGGCGGCCTTGAGGTCGTGGATCGAGCACGGCCCGATCACGATGAACAGGCGGTGATCCTTGCCGTCGAGAATGTTGCGGATGACTTCGCGACCTTGGCTGACCGTGGCCTGGGCGGCAGGGGTCAGCGGGATTTCGCGTTTCAGCTGATCCGGGGTGATCAGTGTCTCGTTGGAGGCAACGTTGAGGTCGTCAATCGGTAAATCAGCCATCGTGTTACTCATCAGGTCGCGGATGCTGGCCGCCAGCGTCCCCGTGCGGCGGAGCCGAGCATGATTGAGCGCAACGGGGGAGCGGAACCTTAGCGCGTTAGCCCATCCTTCGACAATGGGTAAGCGTGGCTTTCGTCCAACAGTTGCGGCATTGTCTGACCTGTTTCGGGCGGCGCAATCGCACGTCGGGTGGTCTCGCCTCACGCCGCTCGCGATGTCAAAGCGCTATTCACAGCAAAGCCGGTCCTGCCAGAACCGGCGGCGGGCATACAATCAGCCGCACATCATTCAGAGGAGAAGCGCGTGGATCAACTGCAATTGACGGACTTCGACCTCGACCAGCAACTGCTGGCGCTGCCGGGCGTGTCACTGCTGATTTTCACCAGCCTGGGCTGCTCCAGTTGCCGCTGGGCCCGCCATCATCTGCCGGAGCAATCGATCCCTGTGGATCGTCTGTGCTGGATCGACGCCGAGGAAAATGGCGGCGCGGTGCAGCGTTATGGCGTTTTTCACCTGCCGGCGATGTTCGTGGTGCGGGACGGCGCATTCTTCGGCCCGCTGCGCACGCAAATATCCGCCGAGGCGATCACCGCCGGGCTGGCGGTCGCATTGGCCACTGCGCCAGACGAACTTCCCTGAATCGGAGCAAACATGAGCGAAAGCGCAATCAAACCCCGCATCGGCATTATCGGCACGGGTGCGATCGGCGGGTTCTACGGCGTGATGCTGGCGCGGGCCGGCTTCGACGTGCATTTTCTACTGCGCAGCGAATTCGATGCCGTGTCCCGCGACGGTTTGACGGTGGACAGCCAGGTGCATGGCCTGCTGAAGCTGGACAAGGTGCAGGCCTACGCCTGCGCTGCCGACATGCCGCCGTGCGATTGGCTGCTGATCGGCGCCAAGACCACCGGCAATGGCGGGGTGGCCTCCGCCATCGTGCAGGCCGCCGCGCCCGGCGCCAAGGTGCTGCTGTTGCAAAACGGTCTGGGCGTGGAGGACGCGCTGCGGGCCGTACTGCCCGACGCGCTTCACCTCTTGGGCGGGCTGTGCTTCGTGTGTGTGCATCGCACGGGGCCGGGGCAGATCACCCATCAGGCGTTTGGCGCCGTCAATATTGGCTACCACAGCGGCCCGGCCGACGCCCCGACGCGCAATCATTGGGTCGAGCAGGGCGCCTCTTTGTTTCATCAAGCCGGCATCGATTCGGTGGCGATGGACAACCTCGACCTGGCCCGCTGGCAAAAACTGGTGTGGAACGTGCCTTACAACGGCCTCTCGGTGTTGCTCAATGCCAGCACCACGCCATTGATGGCCGACGCCGACAGCCGCGCGCTGATTCAAGGGCTCATGGCCGAAGTGGTGCAGGGCGCCCAGGCGTGCGGGCACGTGCTGCCAGAGGGCTATGCCGAGCACCTGCTCAAAGTCACCGGCCATATGCCGGATTACCGGCCGAGCATGTACCACGATTTCACCGAACGACGTCCGCTGGAGCTCGATGCGATTTACGCCCGGCCTCTGGCCACTGCGCTCGCCGCCGGCTGTGACATGCCCAAGGTTCGCGCTCTTTACCATGCGCTGGCGTTCATCGACCGGAACAATCGATAGAAACCGTTGCCGTACTCCGCGCACCTGACCCATGAGGATGAAGATGAGCAACGCGCTGAACGTAAAGCCTCTTGCGAGCAAGCTGGTCCTGGCGATTTCCTCGCGGGCGCTGTTTGACCTGCGCGAAAGCCATGAGATCTACATGGCGGAGGGTGTAGCGGCCTATCGTCAATACCAGATCGAGCATGAAGATGAAGTGCTTGAACCCGGCGATGCGTTTCGGTTGGTCGAAAAGCTGCTGAGCCTTAATGCCGGTTTGACCCAGTCGCGGGTGGAAGTGGTGCTGGTCTCGCGCAACAGCGCCGACACCGGCTTGCGAGTGTTCAATTCGATCCAGCATTACGGCCTGGACATCTACCGCGCGGCGTTCGTCGGCGGGCGCAGCCCGTTCCCTTATCTGGCGGCGTTTGGCAGCCATCTTTTCCTGTCGACCCACGCCGAGGACGTGCGCAGCGCCCTGGACGCCGGTTTCGCCGCCGCCACCATTCTGTCCGGCGGTGCCCGGCGCGCCGCCAGTGCCGAGCTGCGCATCGCCTTTGACGGTGACGCCGTGCTGTTTTCCGACGAGTCCGAGCGCGTTTACCAGTCGGGCGGGCTTGAGGCGTTTCAGGCCAATGAGCGCGAGGCCGCCCGCAGGCCGTTGCCGGGCGGCCCGTTCAAGCCGTTTCTGGCCGCACTGAATGCGCTTCAACGAGAATTTCCCGAAGAGTCTTGCCCGATTCGCACGGCGTTGGTCACCGCACGCTCCGCTCCGGCTCACGAGCGCGTGATCCGGACGCTGAGGGAGTGGGACATTCGTCTGGATGAGTCGCTGTTTCTGGGCGGGTTGGACAAATCCGCATTTCTGGAAGCGTTTGCGGCGGATGTGTTCTTCGACGACCAACCCGGTCACTGCGAACGGGCGCGCGAGGTCGTCGCGACCGGGCACGTGCCCCATGGCATCAGCAACGAGCTAAAACCCTGAGGCGTTAGATCGAAAAGCAGCAGGCGGACGTCGCATTGCTCGAGGCGCTGCTACGCTTGCTGGGACTTCATCTGAAAGGTGGTCCCGGGGGCTTTATGATCCGCTCGATGCTCTACGCCACCGACCTCGGCCTGTATGCGCCGTACGTGCTGCAGCACGCTGTGGTGCTGGCGCGGACGTTCAAGGCCGAGCTGCACGTGGTGCACGTGGTTGAGCCGATGGGGCTGTTCGCCGAGTCGGTGCTGCAGAGTTACCTGACCGCCGATGCGCTGAAGGAACTCCACAGCGAAGGCGTCAATACCGTCATCGACGGGATCGAGGCCAGGGTTTTGGCCAGTTTTCGCGAAGAGTTGGGTGAGGGCCACCAGGACCTGGCGTTGATCTGCAGCGTCCGCGTGGTTCAAGGCGACCCCTCCAAAGTGATACTCGATCAGGCACGCCTGCTGGGCGTCGATCTGCTGGTGCTGGGCAGCCGCAGCAAGGGCGGTGAGGGGGATACGCCGATCGGACGGACCGCCGCGCGGGTTCTGCAACTGTCCAACGTGCCGGTCTATATGGTGCCGATGCTGCAGAGGCGACCACAGACGTGATGGCGGTTGCGTGAATATTTCGAACGCTTGAAAAGCTGCGTGCCATTACGGGTCAAAAGTGATAAAAAGTTCTAGCTTTGCCATCCGGACCAATAATCCAGTTATATACCGTTGCTGATGCCTATGGCGTCTTACGGCTTTGAGGGATACATATGAAGCTTCAACAACTGCGCTACATCTGGGAAGTGGCGCACCACGACCTCAACGTTTCAGCGACGGCGCAGAGCCTCTACACCTCGCAGCCGGGCATCAGCAAGCAGATCCGCCTGCTGGAAGACGAACTGGGCGTGGAAGTCTTCGCCCGCAGCGGCAAGCACCTGACCCGCGTGACCCCGGCAGGCGAGCGCATCATTACTACCGCAGGGGAGATCCTGCGCAAAGTCGAAAGCATCAAGCAAATCGCCCAGGAATTCTCCAACGAGAAAAAAGGCACGTTGTCCATCGCCACCACCCACACCCAGGCACGCTATGCGCTGCCTCCGGTGATCAGCAATTTCATCAAGCAGTACCCGGACGTTGCATTGCACATGCATCAGGGTTCGCCGATGCAGATCGCTGAGATGGCCGCCGACGGCACCGTCGACTTCGCCATCGCCACCGAAGCCCTGGAACTGTTTGGTGATCTGGTGATGATGCCTTGCTACACCTGGAACCGCTGCGTGGTCGTGCCCCAGGGCCACCCGCTGACCAAGGTGCCAAAGCTGACGCTGGAGATCCTCGCCGAGTACCCGATCGTCACCTACGTGTTCGGCTTCACCGGCCGCTCCAAGCTGGACGAGGCTTTCAGCCACCGCGGGCTGACCCCGAAAGTGGTGTTCACCGCTGCGGATGCGGACGTGATCAAGACCTACGTCAGGCTGGGTCTGGGCGTGGGCATCGTTGCCAAAATGGCGGTGGATGCCAAGCTGGACAACGATCTGGTGGTGCTTGATGCCAGTGAATTGTTCGAAGCCAGCGTGACCAAGATCGGCTTCCGTCGCGGAACCTTCCTGCGCGGCTTCATGTGCGATTTCATCGAGAAATTCGCCCCGCACCTGACCCGCGATGTCATGGCCAAAGCCATTCAGTGTCACAACAAGCAGGAGCTGGAAGAACTGTTCGCCGGGGTAGAACTGCCAGAGCATTGAGAGGCGAACCTCAGCTTCAGGCGGCAAGTTTCAAGCTGCTAGAAACAGCAGACCTCACGCGGACCGCCGTTTTCTTGCAGCTTGAGGCTTGAAGCTTGAAGCTTGAAGCTGCCTCTCTATCCTTTCGCGATCAGATTGCCCGCATGCAGCCCGCATTCCTTCTGCGTGGCTTCTTCCCACCACCAACGGCCTTCACGCTCATGCTGGTTGGGCAGAACCGGGCGGGTGCAGGGTTCGCAGCCAATGCTGATAAAGCCGCGCTCGTGCAGAGGGTTGTAAGGCAGTTCAAGCATGCGGATGTAATTCCACACGTCCGCGCTGCTCATTTGGGCCAGCGGGTTGAATTTGTAGAGTGGGCGTTCCGGCGTCGAGAATGCACCGTCGATTTCGACCACCGCCACGTTGTTGCGCGTGCTTGGGCTCTGGTCCCGACGCTGCCCGGTGGCCCAGGCGGTGACGCCGGCAAGTTTGCGCCGCAACGGCTCGATCTTGCGAATACCGCAGCACTCGCCATGGCCGTCGCGGTAGAAGCTGAACAAGCCCTTTTCCTTGACCATAGGTTCGAGTTTTTCCCGATCAGGGCTGACGATATCGATGTCGATCTTGTACTGCTCGCGCACCTGATCGATGAATCGATAGGTCTCCGGGTGCAGCCGGCCGGTGTCCAGACTGAACACTTTGACGTTTTTGTTGAGTTTCCAGGCCATGTCCACCAGTACCACGTCTTCGGCACCGCTGAAGGAAATCCACAAATCGTCGCCAAAGTGCTGGAAGGCGAACTTGAGGATGTCGGACGGGGATTTATTGGCATACGTGGCGGCGATGTCGTCGACGTCGAAAGGGTGATTCATCAGGCGGCTTCCTATATCAGGCTGGCGCTTAAGCGCTCGTAATGGCGCAGATGGTAACAAAAAATCTGGCCTCGTTTGCCCCGTAGCAATTTGTACGGAGACGGATGCGCGACGCGGACACTGCCTATCTTGTTGAACGGACGCATAGCTCTGTACGCAACGACTCGCTGGCGGACGCGGTGAGTCAGCTGCAAATGGATGGTTCGACACCACGCCTTCGCCAGCAAGCCGGCTCGGATTGGTCTACGGCGGAGGTTCCCGGCAAGGCCTGGATTAACTGTAGGAGCCGGCTTGCTGGCGAACGCGTCCGTTCAGGCGCTACGGTGTTGAGGGTGCGCCTCATTCGCCAGCAAGCCGGCTCCTACGGATGTACATAGAGCCGGTACTGTCGGTCACCGCGTACGGATTTACGTAGCGTCGGCATGTCGGTCACCGCGCACGGATCTACGTAACGTCGGCACTGTCGGTTACCGCCTACGGATTTGCATAAGACCAGCACCGTCGGTCACCGCATACCTGTAGGAGCCGGCTTGCTGGCGAACGCGTCCGTGCAGGCGCTGGGGTGTTGAACCGTCCACCCGTTCGCCAGCAAGCCGGCTCCTACGGATTTACATCAGGCCGGCACCGTGGGTCACCGCGTATGGATCTGCGTAACCCCGCACTGTCGGTTACCCCCCCCAGATTGCGTAAGACCAGCACTGTCGGTCATGGCCTGCATAGCTATGCGTCCGTGATCATCATTGATCGCCAATCAGTCGTTCATAACCTCTCAAGCGTCTGCATCAACACCCGCACTTTGGTGAAGGTCTCTTGATATTCCGCCTCCCACTGCGAATCAGCGACGATGCCGCCGCCGCCCCAGCAGGCGATTTGGCCTTCTTTTGCCAGCAGACTGCGGATGGCAATGGAGCTGTCCATCTCGCCCCGCACATCGAGGTACATCAACGAGCCGCAATACAGGGCCCGCCGGGTCGGCTCCAGTTCTTCGATGATCTGCATCGCGCGGATCTTCGGCGCGCCGGTGATCGACCCACCCGGAAAACTGCCGCCGATCAGGTCCAGCGCATCCTTGCCCTCGGCCAGCTCGCCGGTAATAGCGCTGACCAAGTGATGCACGTTGGGATAGCTTTCCAGCCTGAACAGCTCCGGCACCTTGACCGAGCCGATGCGGCAGGTGCGCCCCAGGTCATTGCGCAGCAGGTCGACGATCATCAGGTTCTCGGCGCGGTCTTTCTCACTTGCCATCAACTCATCGGCAAAGGCTGCGTCCTCAGCGCTGTTTCGACCCCGCGGACGGGTGCCCTTGATCGGACGCGTCTCGACCTGACGCTGACTCACCTTGACGAACCGCTCGGGTGACAGGCTCAACACCGCATCGCCCTTGGGCAGGGCCAGATAGCCGGCGAACGGGGTAGGGCAGGCGACGCGCAGCGCCTGATACGCCGTCCATGGGTCGCCTTCAAAGCAGGCGCGAAAGCGCTGGGCGAAATTGACCTGATAGCAGTCACCCGCCTGGATATAAGCGTGAATTCGCTCGATGGCCTCCCGGTACTGCTCGGCGTTGATGTCCGATGCGAAGGGCGCCGTCAGCTTGAACGATACGTCCGCTTGCGCGTCGGGTAGCTCGAACAGCGCAATGAGGCGCTGGCGTTCTGCCTGTGCCAGCGCCGGGTGAAACACCAGTTGGCTGGTCTGCTCCTGGTGATCGCTGACCAGCGCCCAGGCATACAGCCCCAATCGCGCCGAGGGCAGGTGCAGGTCATCGATGGCTTGATCGGGCAGGGGTTCAAACAGGCGGCCGAAGTCGTACGCCAGATATCCGATCAAGCCGCCGGCGAACGGCAGCGCGCAGTGCTCCGGCAAATCGGCTTCACCGAGGCGGGCCAGTGACTCACGCAGGCGCTGAAGAAAGGCCGGCCCGGATTCATTCGCAACCGGCTGCAGTGTGTCCAGCGGCCAGGCACTGAGCAGATCGAAGCGGCCGCGGTCAGCCGTCGGGCGGCCGCTGTCCAGCAGCACGGCGCCCTGAGCAAACCGCACGCGGGCGAAATACCCGCTGGGGTCGGCACGATAAGGCAGTGGGTGTAAGGAGCAGATAGGCATGCGAGGCGTGGATCAGTCTAGGCGCGAGGACGGCGATTGTAGTCTTCCGCGGGGTCGAGTTGTAGGGGAATGCTGTGGCCGGCGGCGAGCCAGGCAAGATTCTTTGCCCCTCCTCAATGCTGGCGGCGCGATGCTTCACGCCTTCACGCCTTCACGCCTTCACGCCTAAAGCCGGTCCCACATACGCATTTCGCTGTGGGCGCGGGCATGATTTACGGCAAAGGCTCGCGGCGTGGCTTGGGTCGACTGTAGGAGCCGGCTTGCTGGCGAACGCATCGGCCCAGTCAACCTCGTGATTGCAGACCCACCCGGTTCGCCAGCAAGCCGGCTTCTGCAGATTCTGCGCCTGCCGCAGATCTTAAACGTGCCCAAACAACCCTTGAGCGAACGTGACCCGCTCTTCCGGGCTCTCATGACGACCTTCCGCGGCCAGCGTTTCCAGTCGCTGCTCCACCGCGACGGTGCGGTGCGTGAGCCCGCAGTCGTTGGCAATCTGGATGTTGAGCCCCGGCCGGGCGTTAAGCTCCAGAATCAGCGGCCCGCGGTCCTGGTCCAGCACCATGTCGACGCCGATGTAACCCAGCCCGCACAGCTCGTAGCATTCGGCGGCGAGTTTCATAAAGCCGTCCCAATTGGGCAGTTGCACGCCGTCCACTGCATTGGTGGTGTCGGGGTGCTTGCTGATGATGTTGTTCAGCCAGGTGCCGCGCAGGGTCAACCCGGTTGCCAGGTCGACGCCGACACCGATGGCGCCCTGATGCAGGTTGGCCTTGCCGCCGGACTGCCGGGTCGGCAGGCGCAGCATGGCCATCACCGGATAGCCCATCAGCACGATCACGCGGATATCAGGCACCCCTTCGTAACTGATGCTCTTGAAGATCTGGTCGGGCGTTACGCGGTACTCGATCAGCGCCCGGTCACGATGGCCACCCAGGGAGTACAGGCCGGTGAGGATGCTGGAAATCTGATGCTCGATTTCCTCGTGGCTGATGATTCGCCCGGAGACCGTACGGAAGCGTTCTTCGAAGCGGTCGGCGATGACCAGAATGCCGTCGCCGCCTGCGCCTTTGGCGGGCTTGATGACGAAATCACGGCGTCCGCCAATGATCGTATCCAGCTTGTCGATCTCCTTTTCGGTGGAGATGACCCCGTACAGTTCAGGCACGTGGATGCCCGCCGCAATGGCGCGCTCCTTGGTGATGATCTTGTCATCGACGATGGGGTAAAGGCTGCGCTTGTTGTACTTGAGCACATAGTCGGCGTTGCGCCGATTGATGCCCATGATGCCCTTGGCTTCCAGCGCCTTCCACGTCTTCCACCAGCCCATCATTTGAGGCTGTCCCGTTCGGCGTCTTCCTTGATGAACGCCTTGAAGCGAATCAGCTCGGTTAGCCGATAGCCGCGATAGCGCCCCATGGCCAGCATGAAGCCCATCAGGATCAGAAGGATCGCCGGGAAGGTAAACACGAAGTAGATGAACTCCGGGACGCTCATGATGATATGGGCCAGCGAGGCGGCAAACAGCGTGCCGATCGCGACCTTCATCGCATGACCGCCACCGCGTTCCTCCCAGGTGATCGACAGACGCTCGATGGTCATGGTCAGAATCACCATCGGGAACAGCGCCACCGACAGCCCGCGCTCAAGCCCCAGCTTGTGGCTGAACAGGCTGATGGCCGCAATCAGTACCACCACGAACGTCAGCACCACCGAGAGCCTCGGCAACATCTGCAGCTTGAGGTGTTCCAGGTACGAGCGCAGCGACAGGCCCAGCGCGGTGATGATGGTGAACAGCACAATCCCGAAGCCCAGCTGGGTCTCGCGGAACGCCAGGGCGATCAGCACCGGGGTGAAAGTGCCCAGAGTCTGCAGCCCGATCAAGTTGCGCAGGATCAGAATCACCAGCACGCCGATAGGGATCATCACCATGATCATGAAGGTCTGCTGGGTCTGCAGCGGCAGGCCATACAGCGAGTACTCCAGAAAATCGGCGTCAGTGCTCTCGTCCGTCAGCTTGGCCAGACGGATCGCGTTCATTTCACTGTTGTTGAGACTGAAGCTGACGGTGGCCTTCTTGCCGCCTTCGACGGAGATCAGGTTGTCGTCGCCAATCCACCAGAGCAGGCGATCCTGCGGCAGGCCGGCCTCGCCGGTGTCGGGGTTGAAATACAGCCAGTCCTTGCCATTGAAACTGCGCAACCACAGCTCGGGGGACTGCGGCTGGTCGGCCACCAGGCGAATGGTGTGCACCTTCTCCACGGGCACGTGGGCAATGGACAACAGGGTTTCGGTGATGCGCGCCTTGTTCTGTACCGACGTATCACCCGCCAGCAGCAGCTTGACGTTGTCGTCGCTCAGATTATTGACGCGTTTGATGGCTTCGCTGACGAAGGTCTCGACGTCGGCGGAATGCTGCCGGATGGGCGCGAGCAGCGCGTCGGCGGCAATTTTTTCCGGGCCTTCGACGACGATGCTGTCGCGGAAGATCGGGCCCTTGACCTTGGCTTTTTCGCCGCTGTAACGCTTGGTCAGTACCAGTCGGTAATACAGCGTCTGGTTGCCGTTGGCCCGCCGCGCCGACCAGGTGACTTTGCGGTTGCCGTCGGCGCGGTTGACGTTCACGCCATAGTTGTTGGAGATAAAGCTTTCATTGAGGCTGATGTAGTCGCGCGACAGGGGCGGCACATACATCTGCACTTTGACCGTGTCTTTGGGATTGGCGACGAACTCGACTTTGGCGTCGATGTTCCACAGGTCGTCGGTTTCGTCTTCGGTCACCGGAATGCCGAGCACCAATATCTGGTAAGCCGTGATGGCGATGCCCAGTGTCACAAGGGTCGCGATCAGGATTTTCAGATGGAGGGTAAGAGAGCGCATGTCGTTACTCTGCGGTTTGAGCATGGGTGACGCAGGCAGGCTTGCCTGCTGCGTATTTCAGGCTTGGGTCGACCAGCGCGTCGAAGTGCTTGAGGGCTTCGGAGCCAATCAAAAGCGGGTATTGGAATGCGCTGCGATCGGTCAAGTTCACTTCTATGTTGCGCAGCGCACTGCCCATGCACACATCAAGGCTGATGACCGGGCGGGCGGTGTATTTCTTGTCGTCGTCGGCATCGATGTCCCCGGCGCGGCGCTTGATCTTGCTGACGCGCGCCAGAGGACGTTCGATGGGGTGTTCGTGGGCATCGTCGATCGCCAGATAAAAGCGCACCCACGATTCACCGTTGCGCTTGAAGCGTTTGATGTCACGGGCACTGAGGGAGGCGGTTTTGGCACCAGTGTCCAGCTTGGCCGCGACCTGCAGATCGATGTCCGCAAGCTCTGCGTACTCGTTCAAGCCATAGACGGTCTTTTCAGCGGCCTGACACAGTCCGGGCAGAAAAAGACCCGGCAAATAGAGGGAGAGCAGGAAGAGAAGAGGGTGGCGGCTCATAAGTCCAGGCGCGATGAAAGTGAGGGAGCTGCTTTGACGTCAGGGTGCGGTGCTGTGTTGCAGCGCGACCTTGCGGCAAAGCGCCTGCTGGACGGACGGGCAGTCTGAGGCGGGCCGCATTCTAGCATGAAGGTTTTATGGCGCCAGTGAAGGGGAACGCGGATACGTGTTGTCGGAGACTGCCCTGATCGGCTGAGGTATTAGACGATTGTCGACAATCAGCGGTTTAGCTTTGACGCGAGCCTCATCTTTGGCTAGATTCAGGGCTATTCACAGATGAGGTGTCAACAATGTTGGATGCAGCGGAAGTCCTGCCCGCTAATGCTGTCGATGCCGAAACACTGTCCGAGAACGTTTTTCGCCGCATCCAGGCTGCCATTGTCAAGGGCGATATTGCGCCCGGCAGCAAGATTTCCGAACCCGAGCTGGCGCGGACCTACGGCATCAGCCGGGGACCGTTGCGCGAGGCCATACACCGGCTGGAAGGCCAGCGTTTGCTGGTTCGCATCCCCCACGTTGGCGCACGCGTCGTCTCGTTGAGCCACGCCGAGCTGGTCGAGCTGTACGAAATCCGTGAGTCCCTTGAAGGCATGGCGTGCCGCCTGGCGGCCGAGCGCATGAGCGTTGAGGAAGTCGCCGAGCTGCGTCGGGTGCTGGAAACCCATGAGCGGGACACTGCTTTTCAGGCCGGGGTTGGCTACTACCAGCAGGAAGGCGACTTCGATTTTCATTACCGGATCATTCAGGGCGCGCGCAACAGCACGCTGACGCAGATGCTGTGCGATGACCTTTACCAACTGGTGCGCATGTACCGCATCCAGTTTTCCACTACGCCCAACCGTCCGCGCCAGGCGTTCAGCGAGCATCACCGAATTCTCGACGCCATTGCCGACCGCGACGGCGAGCTTGCCGAGCTGTTGATGCGCCGCCACATCGCCGCGTCCAAACGCAACATTGAGCAGCATTTTCAAGCTGCAACTGCCCGAGGTGAACAATGACAACACGCACCACTCCTGGCCAACGCTTCCGTGATGCCGTGGCCAGCGAACACCCGCTGCAGGTGGTCGGCACGATCAACGCCAACCACGCGCTGCTCGCGCAACGGGCCGGCTTCAAGGCTATTTACCTGTCCGGTGGCGGTGTCGCTGCGGGTTCTCTGGGCGTGCCGGACCTGGGCATTACCGGGCTGGATGACGTGCTCACCGACGTGCGCCGCATCACCGATGTCTGCGAGCTCCCGCTGCTGGTGGACGTCGACACCGGTTTCGGCGCTTCGGCATTCAATGTCGCGCGCACCGTCAAATCGATGATCAAGTTCGGCGCGGCCGCGATGCACATCGAAGACCAGGTTGGTGCCAAGCGCTGCGGTCATCGGCCGGGTAAAGAGATCGTCTCGCAGCAGGAGATGGTTGACCGGATCAAGGCGGCCGTCGACGCGCGCACCGATGACAGCTTCGTGATCATGGCGCGAACGGACGCGCTGGCGGTGGAAGGTCTGGAGTCGGCACTTGACCGGGCTGCGGCGTGCATCGAAGCAGGCGCCGACATGGTCTTCCCTGAAGCGATCACCGAACTGGAGATGTACAAGCTGTTCGCTTCGCGCGTGAAGGCGCCCATTCTCGCCAATATCACTGAATTTGGCTCGACCCCACTGTTCACCACCGAACAGCTGAAGTCGGCCGAAGTCGCGCTGGTGTTGTATCCGCTGTCTGCGTTCCGGGCGATGAACAAGGCAGCCGAGAACGTCTATAACGCCATCCGTCGCGACGGGACGCAGCAGAACGTCGTCGACACCATGCAGACCCGAATGGAGTTGTACGAGCGCATCGACTACCACGCGTTCGAGCAGAAGCTCGATGCGCTGTTTGCACAGAAGAAAGGCTGACCACGCCCAGGTGCAGGAGCGCGCTTGCCGGCGAATGCATTCTTCCAGCTGACGATGAAATTTGCTGACACGACGCTTTCGCGGGCAAGCGCGCTCCTACAAAGGGGGCGCGTATACCCAGCGATATTTGGCTGACTTACAAAACTGAATTGCCGATTCCCACAACTACAAGACTGGAGACAGCAATGGCTGAAGCAAAAGTACTGAGCGGTGCAGGCCTGCGGGGCCAGGTGGCCGGACAGACCGCGTTGTCCACCGTTGGCCAGGCCGGCGCCGGATTGACCTACCGTGGCTATGATGTGAAGGACCTGGCCGCCGACGCCCGGTTTGAAGAAGTCGCCTACCTGCTGCTGTACGGGGCACTGCCGAGTCAATCGCAACTCGACGGTTACCTGCAAAAGCTCCAGGGCCTGCGCGACCTGCCCCAGGCGCTGAAAGAGGTGCTTGAGCGCATTCCCGCTGACGCGCACCCGATGGACGTCATGCGCACCGGCTGCTCAATGCTCGGCAACCTGGAGCCTGAAGCCAGCTTCGCTCAACAACTCGATTCCACCGACCGGCTGCTCGCCGCCTTCCCGGCGATCATGTGCTACTGGTACCGCTTCAGCCATGAGGGCAAGCGCATCGATTGCGTCACCGACGAGGTGTCGATCGCCGGGCATTTCCTGAAACTGCTGCTGGACAAGGCGCCCAGCGAGTTGCATCGCAAGGTCATGGACGTCTCGTTGATCCTTTACGCCGAGCACGAGTTCAACGCATCGACCTTCACCGCGCGCGTCTGCGCTTCGACCTTGTCCGACCTGTTCTCCTGCATCACGGCGGCCATTGGCACCTTGCGCGGCCCGTTGCATGGCGGCGCCAACGAGGCGGCGATGGAGATGATCGAGAAGTTCTCGTCTGCTGAAGAGGCCGCCAAGGGCACGCTGGCGATGCTGGAGCGCAAGGACAAGATCATGGGCTTCGGTCATGCGATCTATAAAGACAGCGATCCGCGTAACGAGGTGATCAAGGGCTGGTCGAAAAAGCTCGCGGAGGAGGTGGGCGACACGGTGCTGTTCCCGGTGTCCGAAGCCATCGACAAGACCATGTGGGATCAGAAGAAGCTCTTTCCCAATGCCGACTTCTACCACGCCTCGGCGTACCACTTCATGGGTATCCCGACGAAGCTTTTTACGCCGATATTCGTCTGCTCGCGCCTGACCGGCTGGGCCGCTCACGTCTTCGAACAGCGTGCCAACAACCGCATCATCCGACCGAGCGCCGAATACATCGGCGTCGAGCAGCGCACATTCGTGCCAATCGAACAGCGCTGATGGGCAAAGGAGAGTTCCACGGGGCTCTCCACCCGTAACTTTTCCGTGATCGAGTCCTGACGATGAACACTGAATACCGCACACCACTGCCCGGCACTTCGCTGGATTACTACGACGCCCGCGCGGCGGTCGATGCCATTCGGCCTGGTGCTTACGACACGCTGCCGTACACCTCCCGCGTGCTCGCTGAAAACCTGGTCCGCCGTTGCCACCCGACAACCCTGACGGCCTCGCTCACGCAATTGATCGAGCGCAAGCGCGACCTCGACTTTCCGTGGTTTCCGGCGCGGGTGGTCTGCCATGACATCCTCGGTCAAACCGCGTTGGTGGACCTCGCCGGCTTGCGGGACGCCATCGCCGACATGGGCGGCGACCCGGCGCAGGTCAACCCGGTGGTGCCGGTGCAACTCATCGTCGACCACTCGCTGGCCGTCGAATGTGGCGGTTACGACCCGGATGCGTTTACCAAGAACCGCGCGATCGAAGACCGTCGCAACGAAGACCGCTTTCACTTCATCAACTGGACCAAGCAGGCGTTCAAGAACGTTGAAGTCATCCCGCCAGGGAACGGCATCATGCACCAGATCAATCTGGAGCGGATGTCGCCGGTCATCCAGACGCTCAACGGGGTGGCCTTCCCCGATACGCTGGTCGGCACCGACAGTCACACCCCGCATGTGGACGCCCTGGGCGTCATCGCTATAGGCGTAGGCGGCCTTGAGGCCGAGAACGTCATGCTCGGCCGCGCCTCGTGGATGCGCCTGCCGGACATCATTGGCGTGGAGCTTGCCGGCCGTCCGCAGCCAGGCATCACCGCCACCGATGTGGTGCTGGCGCTCACCGAATACCTGCGTCAGCAGAAGGTTGTCGGTGCCTACCTGGAGTTCTACGGAGAGGGCGCCCGCGCGCTGACCCTTGGCGACCGCGCGACCATTTCCAACATGGCCCCTGAATACGGGGCGACGGCGGCGATGTTCGCCATCGATCAACAGACCATCGACTACCTCAGGCTGACCGGCCGCGAAGACGCGCAAGTGCAGCTGGTGGAAACCTATGCCCGGCAGGCGGGGCTGTGGGCGGATAGCCTGGCGAGCGCGGAATACGAGCGGGTGCTGCATTTCGACCTGTCCAGCGTGGTGCGCAACATGGCCGGCCCGTCCAACCCCCATGCTCGGGTAGCAACCAGCGATCTCGCCGCCAAAGGCATCGCGGCGCCGTGGTTGGAGACACCGGGCGAAATGCCGGACGGCGCGGTGATCATCGCCGCGATCACGAGTTGCACCAACACCAGCAACCCGCGCAACGTCATCGCCGCCGGCCTGCTGGCACGCAACGCCAATCGCCTGGGGCTGGTGCGCAAGCCGTGGGTGAAGTCGTCTCTTGCGCCGGGCTCAAAGACCGTCGCGCTGTACCTGGACGAAGCGGGTTTGACCTCGGAACTGGAACAGTTGGGTTTCGGCGTCGTGGCCTTCGCCTGCACCACCTGCAACGGGATGTCCGGAGCCCTGGACCCCGCGATCCAGCAGGAAATCATCGACCGTGATCTGTATGCCACGGCGGTGTTGTCGGGCAACCGCAACTTCGACGGACGCATTCATCCTTACGCCAAGCAGGCCTTTCTCGCCTCGCCGCCGCTGGTGGTGGCCTACGCCATCGCTGGAACGATCCGTTTCGATATCGAGAAAGATGTGCTGGGCCTTGGGCCCAATGGCGAAGAAATCCGCCTGAAGGACCTCTGGCCGAGCGACGCCGAGATCGATGTGGTGGTTAAGGCCTCGGTCAAGCCCGAGCAGTTCCGTCAGGTGTACATCCCGATGTTCGCCATCCACGAAGATACCGGGCCGAAAGTAGCGCCGCTGTACGACTGGCGCCCCATGAGTACGTACATTCGCCGCCCGCCGTATTGGGAAGGCGCGCTGGCCGGCGAGCGAACCCTGCGCGGCATGCGCCCGCTGGCGGTGTTGCCGGACAACATCACTACCGATCACCTGTCGCCCTCCAACGCGATCATGCTCGACAGCGCGGCGGGGGAATACCTGGAAAAGATGGGCCTGCCGGAAGAAGACTTCAACTCGTACGCGACCCATCGCGGTGACCACCTGACCGCTCAGCGCGCCACGTTCGCCAACCCTAAACTGTTCAACGAGATGGTGCGCGAGAACGGCAAGGTCAAGCAGGGCTCGTACGCGCGGATCGAGCCGGAAGGCACAGTGGCGCGGATGTGGGAGGCCATCGAAACCTACATGGCGCGCAAGCAGCCGTTGATCATCATCGCGGGTGCCGACTACGGCCAGGGCTCTTCCCGTGACTGGGCGGCCAAAGGGGTGCGGCTGGCAGGCGTGGAGGTCATCGTCGCGGAAGGGTTCGAGCGTATCCACCGCACCAATCTGGTGGGCATGGGCGTGCTGCCACTGGAGTTCAAACCGGGGACCAACCGACTGACTCTGGGGATCGACGGCAGTGAAACCTATGACGTGGTGGGTGCGCGCACTCCGGGTGCCACGCTGACGCTGATTATCCAGCGCAAGACCGGCAAGCGTGTGGAGGTGCCGGTGACCTGCCGTCTGGACACTGGTGAAGAAGTGTTGATCTACGAGGCCGGTGGCGTGTTGCAACGCTTTGCCCAGGACTTCCTCGAATCGTCGGCCGTTGCCTGAGCCGTCGCACACTCGGCTCTCTGGATTAGAAAGAACAAGAAGGACCCATTCATGGCTAACGCAGCACAGATCAGAATCCCCGCCACGTATATGCGCGGGGGCACCAGCAAGGGCGTGTTTTTCCTGCTCGGCGACTTGCCTGAGGCGGCGCAAACTGCCGGGCCGGCACGTGATGCGTTGTTGCTGCGGGTGATCGGCAGCCCCGACCCTTACGCCAAGCAGATCGATGGCATGGGCGGCGCGACGTCGAGCACCAGCAAGACGGTGATCCTGTCAAAGAGCAGCCGCGCCGACCACGACGTCGATTACCTGTTTGGTCAGGTCTCTATCGACAAGCCTTTCGTCGACTGGAGCGGCAACTGCGGCAATCTTTCGGCGGCGGTCGGGCCGTTTGCGATCAGCAACGGCCTGGTTGATCCGGCGCGAATTCCCCGCAACGGTGTGGCGGTGGTGCGTATCTGGCAGGTCAATATCGGCAAAACCATCATTGCCCACGTGCCGATCACAGACGGCGTGGTGCAGGAAACCGGCGACTTCGAGCTCGATGGCGTGACCTTTCCTGCGGCCGAAGTGCAATTGGAGTTCATGGACCCTGCCGCAGAAGAGGAAGGTGCTGGCGGCTCGATGTTCCCGACCGGCAATCTGGTTGATGACCTTGAGGTGCCGGGGTTGGGTACGTTAAAGGTGACGATGATCAACGCCGGCATCCCGACCATCTTCGTGGACGCCGCGGCCATCGGCTACACCGGCAGCGAGCTGCAGGACGCGATCAACAGCGATCCGAACGCCTTGAGCATGTTCGAAACGATCCGGGCCTATGGCGCGGTGCGCATGGGCCTGATCGGCAATGTGGATGAGGCTGTCACCCGTCAGCACACGCCAAAAGTTGCGTTCGTGGCGCCGCCGGCAGAATACCTGTCTTCCAGCGGCAAAAGGGTCACAACCCAGGACACCGACTTGCTGGTGCGCGCCATGTCCATGGGCAAACTCCATCACGCGATGATGGGCACGGCGGCGGTGGCCATCGGCACCGCGGCGGCTATTCCGGGCACGCTGGTCAACCTGGCAGCGGGCGGCGGCGAGCGCAGTGCGGTGCGTTTCGGTCATCCCTCCGGAACGTTGCGTGTCGGCGCCGAAGCGGCGCAAGTCAACGGCGAATGGCAAGTCAAAAAAGCCATCATGAGCCGCAGCGCACGGGTATTGATGGAAGGGTGGGTGCGGGTGCCGGGCTGAAAAGCCGGTTTCATCGGCCACCTCGGTCTGTAGGAGCCGGCTTGCTGGCGAACCGGCTATTCATGCACATCCATGGTACTGACCCACCGCTTTCGTACGATCGCGGTGAGTCAGGCACTGAAAATGGGGTCTGAAGCCTCGGTTCGCCAGCAAGCCGGCTCCTACAGGTCTGGAGCCAAGCGCTTATTTAAACCGCCGTTCCACGCCTTTCTCCACCAGCACCTTCGCCGAGATTTCCTCGACGGAAAAGTGCGTCGAGTTGATGTTCGGAATGTTTTCGCGGCGGAACAGGCTTTCGACTTCGCGCACTTCAAACTCGCATTGCGCGTAGCTCGAGTAGCGGCTGTTGGGTTTGCGCTCGTGTCGGATGGCGGTAAGGCGGTCGGGGTCGATGGTCAGGCCGAACAGCTTGTCGCGATGCAGCTTGAGCGCCGGCGGCAGCTGCAAGCGTTCCATGTCGTCCTCGGTCAGCGGGTAGTTGGCCGCCCGAATCCCGAACTGCATGGCCATGTACAGGCAGGTCGGCGTTTTGCCGCAGCGCGACACACCCACCAGGATGATGTCGGCCTTGTCGTAGTAGTGCGTCCTGGCCCCGTCGTCGTTGTCCAGCGCGAAGTTCACCGCCTCGATTCGCTCCATGTAGTTGGAGTTGTGCCCGATGGAATGGGATTTGCCCACCGAATAGGAAGAGTGTGAACTAAGCTCCAGCTCCAGCGGGGCGAGGAAGGTCGAGAAGATGTCGATCATGAAGCCGTTGGAGGTGGCGAGGATTTCGCGGATGTCCTGATTCACGATGGTGTCGAAAATAATCGGACGGGCCTCATCCTTTTCGGCAGCGTTGTTGATTTGCTGGACCATCGCACGAGCCTTCTCGACGCTATCGATATAGGGCCTCGTGAACTTGTTGAAAGTAATGTTTTCAAATTGCGCTAACAGACTTTGCCCCAGGGTTTCGGCGGTTATGCCGGTGCCATCGGAGATGAAGAAAGCGGATCGTTTCATTTGCGCCCCGGGGCCTTAAGCTGATGGTCATTTATGGATATGATAGGCCGGCTTGCAGGCCCTGACTCGCTGCATTCTACCTGTATTCGGCAATCGGATTGCCCGGTCGACACAGCCAACACCCGGCTGTTCACGATCCAAAGCTGTGGGCTTGTCCTGATTACCTGCGATTCCAGCACCAAAGCGTTTCCCAACAATAATCGGTTAGTGGAGAGATCACCTTGGTAGAGTACGTAGTTTCCCTCGATAAGCTCGGCAAACATGATGTTGAGCATGTGGGGGGCAAGAACGCATCCCTCGGCGAGATGATCAGCAACCTGGCGGGCGCAGGCGTGTCCGTTCCCGGTGGCTTTGCCACTACAGCTCAGGCCTATCGTGATTTTCTTGAGCAAAGTGGTCTGAACGATCAGATCCATCAGGCCCTCGACGCTCTGGATGTCGACGACGTCAACGCGCTGGCCCGCACCGGCGCGCAGATTCGTCAGTGGATCATGGAGGCCGAATTCCCCGAGAAGCTCAACGCCGAAATTCGCACCGCCTTCGCCGAACTGTCGGCAGGCAACCCGGATGTCGCTGTTGCCGTGCGTTCTTCCGCCACCGCAGAAGACTTGCCGGACGCCTCGTTCGCCGGCCAGCAGGAAACCTTCCTTAACATTCGCGGCGTGGAAAACGTCATTCGTGCGGCCAAGGAAGTGTTCGCTTCGCTGTTCAACGACCGCGCCATTTCCTACCGTGTGCACCAGGGCTTCGACCACAAGCTGGTGGCGCTGTCTGCCGGTGTGCAACGCATGGTGCGTTCGGAGACCGGCACGGCAGGCGTCATGTTCACCCTCGACACCGAGTCGGGTTTTCGCGACGTCGTGTTCATCACCGGCGCTTATGGTCTGGGCGAAACCGTCGTGCAGGGCGCCGTCAACCCGGACGAATTCTACGTTCACAAGAACACCCTTGAGGCCGGTCGCCCGGCAATCCTGCGCCGCAACCTGGGCAGCAAGGCCATCAAGATGATCTACGGCGAAGAAGCCAAGGCCGGCAAGTCGGTCAAGACCATCGACGTTGAGCCGGCCGATCGCGCACGCTTTTGCCTCAGCGATGAAGAAGTCAGCAACCTGGCCCGCCAGGCGATGATCATCGAGAAGCACTACCAGTGCCCGATGGACATCGAGTGGGCAAAGGACGGCGACGACGGCAAGCTGTACATCGTCCAGGCGCGGCCCGAGACGGTGAAGAGCCGGACATCGGCCAATGTCATGGAGCGCTACCTGCTTAAAGAGAAGGGCACCGTCCTCGTCGAAGGCCGCGCCATTGGCCAGCGCATCGGAGCCGGCAAGGTACGGATCATCAAGGACGTCTCCGAGATGGACAAAGTCCAGGCCGGTGACGTGCTGGTCTCCGACATGACCGACCCGGACTGGGAACCGGTGATGAAGCGCGCCAGCGCCATCGTCACCAACCGCGGCGGGCGCACCTGCCACGCGGCGATCATCGCCCGTGAGCTGGGCATTCCGGCAGTGGTCGGTTGCGGCAACGCCACTGAGTTGTTGCAGGATGGCCAAGGCGTCACCGTGTCCTGCGCCGAGGGCGACACCGGTTACATCTTCGAAGGCGAGCTGGGTTTCGACATCAAGCAGAACTCCGTCGACGCCATGCCGGAGTTGCCGTTCAAGATCATGATGAACGTCGGCAACCCTGATCGCGCGTTCGATTTTGCCCAACTGCCTAACGCGGGCATCGGCCTGGCGCGTCTGGAATTCATCATCAACCGGATGATCGGCGTGCACCCCAAAGCACTGCTGAACTACGCGAACCTGCCGCTGGACATCAAGGAAAGCGTCGACAAGCGCATCGCCGGCTATGACGACCCGGTCGGTTTCTATGTCGAGAAGCTGGTCGAGGGCATCAGCACCCTGGCCGCCGCGTTTTCGCCGAAGAAGGTCATCGTGCGGCTCTCGGACTTCAAGTCCAACGAATACGCCAACCTCATCGGCGGCAAGCTCTACGAGCCGGAAGAAGAAAACCCCATGCTGGGCTTCCGTGGCGCCTCGCGTTACATCAGCGAAAACTTCCGTGACTGCTTCGAACTCGAGTGCCGCGCCCTCAAGCGTGTGCGCAACGACATGGGTCTGACCAACGTCGAGATCATGGTGCCGTTCGTGCGCACCCTGGGCGAAGCCAGCCAGGTGATCGATCTGCTGGCCGAAAACGGTCTGGCGCGGGGCGAGAACGGGCTGCGCATCATCATGATGTGCGAACTGCCCTCCAACGCGCTGATGGCCGATGAGTTCCTGGAGTACTTCGACGGCTTCTCCATCGGCTCCAATGACCTGACTCAGCTCACCTTGGGTCTGGATCGAGACTCCGGGATCATCGCGCACCTGTTTGACGAGCGTAATCCTGCGGTGAAAAAGCTGCTGTCCAATGCCATTCAGGCCTGTAACAAGGCCGGCAAATACATCGGCATCTGTGGCCAGGGCCCCTCCGATCACCCGGACCTGGCGCGCTGGTTGATGGAGCAGGGCATCGAAAGCGTGTCGCTGAACCCCGATTCGGTGCTGGAGACCTGGTTCTTCCTGTCCGAAGAGGACGCTCCAACCTGATGCAGATGGAGTAACATGCCGGCCCGTTTGTACGGGCCGGTTTCCTGAAAAAGGGCGGGTTTTAACGAATCCGCCCTTTTTCATGGGTGATTTTCAGCGCGCAGAGAGCGTCAACCTGCAGTAATGGCCTGCGGTACAAGCCTGCAGCCACGGCGGTCAGCCACCACTTGTCAGCTACTACTGTCGGCCACCACCAATGGCGGCTGCAGAAGCAGTTCCGACACGGGTCTGAACCGGACCGAACCCGACTCACTCAAGACTTCCAGCAAGAGCACCATGCAAAGCAGCAGTCATCTTTTCCCTGTAGCCCTGATCAGCGCCGAGCGTCGTGGCGACCTGACCGAGGACGTGTACCGCCTGAAGCCCGGCAACAGCCCGGATTTCACTGTCGAAATCGCTGTCACCCGACTGGGTCGTGTTGCGGCGCCGGACGCCCGGGGCGTGCCAGTTGTGCTGCTGCACGGCAGCTTTTCCAATCGCCGCTTCTGGTATTCGCCCAAGGGTATTGGCCTGGGTGCGTACCTGGCGCGTGAAGGTTTCGACGTCTGGATCGCGGAGATGCGCGGCCACGGGCTGTCAGCGCGCAACAGCGCTTACGCGGGCAACTGTGTCGCCGATTACGCCCGCTACGATCTGCCGGCCATCGCCGCGTTCGTCCGTGAGCAGACCGGTCAGGCGCCGCACTGGGTCGGTCATTCCCTGGGCGGCACCACGCTGGCGGCCGCGCTGGGCGGGCAGACGCTGACGGCGGACGACGCAGCCTCCGTGGCAATCTTCGGCAGCCAGGTCACCCGCAGCCACTGGCCGCTCAAAGTACCGCCGCTGCAGTGGCTCGCACGGCTGATACTCAAGCGCTTCGAGCATGTTTCGGGCCAGCGCTTCAAGCGCGGCCCTGAGGATGAGCCGATGGGCGTGATCCTGGAAAGCATGCGCTGGCACGGCCTGTTCGGGCGCTTCGGGGATAAAAAGGACAATTGGTGGTCGGGGCTGGCGCAGGTGACAGTGCCGTTGCTGGCTGTCGCCGCAGTCGGGGATCATCAAGACCCGGAATGGGCGTGCCGCGAACTGTTCGATCAGTTTGGCGCGCCCGACAAGTCATTTCTGGTCCTCGGTCGCGACCACGGCTTCAGCGAGGATTTCGACCATGTGCAGATGCTGGTCAGCAAAGCCGCGCAGACCCAGGTGTGGCCGCGCGTCGCGGACTGGCTGAACCGCCATGCTGCAGGCGCCAAGACTGAATCAACGCTGAACATGATGGCAACTCCGCAGCTATGAGGGTCGCAGCCATTCCTTGGGCGTCGACTTGGGGATAAGCTGCGCTCACGTCAGTCAGGGTCGGTAAATGTACGTCACGACTCGTCGGTCGGGTTTTTGTTCTATATAAGAAGACGGCGCGGGGCGTTTCGGTGTGTCACACCCGCCAGCTATGCTCTAGCCGTTGTATCCGACCCATAGAGCCTTTTCTGACAGGAGTTACCCCATGCACTACATCACCCCGGACTTGTGCGACGCTTACCCTGAACAGGTTCAGGTGGTCGAGCCAATGTTCAGCAACTTCGGTGGCCGTGATTCGTTTGGCGGCGAGATCGTGACGCTCAAATGCTTTGAGGACAATTCTCTGGTCCGTGAGCAGGCTGAGCAGGACGGCACGGGCAAGGTGCTGGTGGTTGACGGCGGAGGCTCGCTGCGTTGCGCGTTGCTGGGCGACATGATCGCCGAGAAAGCTGCGAAAAACGGCTGGGAAGGGATGGTCATCTACGGCTGTGTGCGCGACGTCGATGTCCTGGCGCAGACTGATCTGGGCGTGCAGGCGTTGGCCAGTCACCCGCTGAAGACCGAAAAGCGCGGCCTGGGTGAACTCAACAAGGTCGTCAACTTCGGTGGCGTGACCTTCAGGCCGGGCGAATTCGTGTACGCCGACAACAACGGCATCATTGTCTCGCCCATCGCACTGACGATGCCGGACTGATCAACTTTCATTCTTTATGGGTGCAGCCACCGAGTCTGCACCGCAGTCAGCAAGGATACGAATGTTCGACGAATCAAACGCGCAGTGGGGGCTGGTTCATGCCCTCGTGCTGGACGGTAAGGGCGGAGCGCGTTCGATTCCTCGAACCGAACTGGATGGTTTGCAACTGGAGCCCCACGAAAGCGTGTGGCTTCACTGGGATCGCAGTCATCCGCAGACCCAGACGTGGTTGCGCAGTGCGAGCGGGCTAAGCCAGTTCGTCTGTGACCTGATGCTGGAAGAGAACACCCGGCCGCGCTTGCTGGCGCTGCCCGAGAACGAGTTGTTGCTGTTCCTGCGTGGCGTCAACCTGAACCCGGGCGCCGAACCGGAGGACATGGTCTCGGTGCGGATTTTCGCGGCGGCTCAGCGAGTAATCTCATTGCGCCTGCGCTCCCTGCGGGCGACTGACGAGTTGATCGCCTCGCTCAACGAAGGCAAGGGGCCCAAAACCGCATCAGAGCTGCTGCTTTATCTGGCCCAGTTTCTCACCGACAAGGTGCAGGCCGTCGTCAGCGAGCTGACCGAATTGGTCGATGACATGGAAGAACGCATAGATGCCGACGAGCGGTATATGCCCGAGCACGGCAACATGGTGCACATCCGCAGGCGCGCGGCAGGGCTGCGGCGTTTTCTTGCACCGCAGCGTGAGATCTACGCGCAACTGACGCGCAGCAAGATGCCGTGGTTCGTGGAGGACGATGCGGACTACTGGAACGAATTGAACAACAGTCTCACCCGGTATCTGGAAGAGCTGGAATTGACCCGAGAGCGAGTGGGGCTGGTGCTTGAGGCCGAAGACCGCCGCCTCAGCGAGCGCATGAACAGGACCATGTACCGGTTTGGCATCATCACTGGAATTTTTCTGCCGATGAGCTTTCTGACAGGCTTGCTGGGCATCAACGTGGGAGGCATTCCCGGCTCGGAAAACCCATACGGTTTTCTCTTCGCGTGCCTTTTGATGCTGGTGGTTGCGATAGGCCAGATGTGGTTGTTCAAGCGCCTGCGTTGGGTATAACGGTAAAAAAGTCACAGCCGTCTGGATGTGTTGTGTGACTCCTGCACATCTGCCTGCGTCTTTCAGTGACATAGCGTGAGGTGCCCGATGCACGACCCGTTTGAAGAATCACTGCGAGACATGCTCAATTCGTCGTCCAGCAGCCGCGACGACGATGCCGTTCTGGGCCGGGTATTGAAGACCGCTAACCGTCAGGTGGGCGCCGGTGATCTGTTCAGTCTTCTGGGTCGTTGCACGCAAGCGTTGATGATTGCCGTAAACAACGGCTCCGCTCACGTTTCACCTGTTTCCCGTCGCAAGGCGACACGCGCCGGCACCACGTTTACCGGCGCACAAGACAAGGCTGATTGAATATGGAATTGGATCTCTGGACGCAGAGTCTGGTCACTGCAATGACTGCGTTGTGGACCAAAGTGGCAAACTTCATCCCGAATCTGTTCGGGGCTCTGGTGGTCGTGCTTTTGGGTTTCGTGGTGGCGAAGCTGCTCGACACCCTGCTTTCCAAGCTGTTGGCAAAACTCGGTCTTGATCGGCTGATGGGCGGTACGGGGCTGACCAAGCTTATCAGCCGCGCAGGCATTCAGGTCCCGATTTCCACCTTGATCGGCAAGATCGTTTATTGGTTCGTGCTCTTGATTTTTCTGGTGTCGGCGGCAGAATCGCTGGGGCTGGAGCGGGTATCCGCGACGCTGGACATGCTTGCGCTGTATCTGCCGAAAGTATTCGGCGCTGCGCTGGTGTTGCTGGTGGGCGTATTGCTCGCGCAACTGGTTAACGGCATCGTGCGTGGCGCGGCCGAAGGGGTAGGGCTGGATTACTCGGCCGGCCTCGGCAGGATCGCTCAGTGGCTGGTGATCATCATCAGTATTTCGGTGGCGATCAGTCAGCTTGAGGTCAAAACGGACCTGCTGAACCACGTCATCGTCATCGGATTGATTACCGTTGGTCTGGCCGTTGCGTTGGCCATGGGTCTGGGAAGCCGCGAAATCGCGAGCCAGATCCTGGCGGGAATTTATGTACGGGAGTTGTACCAGGTAGGGCAACAAGTGCGTGTTGGAGAGGTCGAAGGGCAGATCGAGGAAATTGGCACGGTGAAAACCACCCTGCTGACCGAGGAAGGCGAGTTGGTGTCTTTGTCCAACCGGATCCTCCTTGAGCAGCGAGTGAGCAGCCGTTGAGTCGGCGAACCTGCTAATGTATGCCGCCGCAAAAATCCGGGCGAGTTCCGGGTGCGGTGGACATCTCCCTGACCGTCGGCACGACTTGTTTTGAATAACGCTCAATCGCCCTCTCTGCGCTATGACCCACGCGAGCTCTCCGACGAGGAGCTGGTGGCGCGCTCGCACGACGAGCTGTTCCATGTCACGCGTGCGTATGAAGAGCTGATGCGTCGTTACCAGCGGACACTTTTTAACGTGTGCGCACGTTATCTGGGGAACGATCGCGATGCTGACGATGTCTGTCAGGAAGTGATGCTTAAGGTGTTGTATGGGTTGAAGAACTTCGAGGGTAAATCGAAGTTCAAAACCTGGCTCTACAGCATTACGTACAACGAATGCATCACGCAGTACAGGAAGGAGCGGCGAAAGCGTCGGTTGCTGGACGCTTTGAGTCTTGACCCCCTCGAGGAAGCGTCGGAAGAAAAGGCGCCGAAACCAGAAGAAAAGGGCGGGCTTGATCGCTGGCTTGTGTATGTGAACCCGATCGACAGAGAGATTCTGGTGCTACGATTTGTCGCAGAGCTGGAGTTTCAGGAGATCGCAGACATCATGCACATGGGCCTGAGTGCCACGAAAATGCGCTACAAACGGGCACTTGATAAATTACGTGAGAAATTTGCAGGCGTTACCGAAACTTAACTCGGCGCAAATATCTCTAACGAGCAGGCAAGTTCTGATAGACTTGCCGACGAGTTGTCTCTCGCTTAGGGGGACTGCTTTACAATCACCAGATGGGGATTTAACGGATGAAACTGAAAAACACCTTGGGCTTGGCCATTGGTACTATTGTTGCCGCAACTTCGTTCGGCGCTCTGGCACAAGGCCAAGGCGCAGTCGAAATCGAAGGCTTCGCCAAGAAAGAACAGTTCGACAGCGCTCGTAACTTCAAAAACGACGGCAACCTGTTCGGCGGTTCTGTTGGCTACTTCCTGACCGACGACGTTGAATTGCGTCTGGGCTATGACGAAGTGCACAACGTCCGTAGCGACAATGGCCAGAACATCAAGGGCGCGAACACCGCTCTGGACGCTCTGTACCACTTCAACAACCCGGGCGACATGCTGCGTCCATACGTTTCGGCTGGTTTCTCCGATCAGAGCATCGATCAGAACGGCAGCAACGGTCGTAACCGTTCCACCTTCGCCAACATCGGCGGCGGTGCCAAGCTGTACTTCACTGACAACTTCTATGCCCGTGCTGGCGTTGAAGCTCAGTACAACATCGACCAGGGCGACACCGAGTGGGCTCCTAGCGTCGGTATCGGTGTGAACTTCGGCGGCGGTTCGAAGAAAGTTGAAGCAGCACCAGCTCCAGTAGCTGAAGTGTGCTCCGACAGCGACAACGACGGCGTCTGCGACAACGTTGACAAGTGCCCGGACACCCCTGCAAACGTGACCGTTGACGCTAACGGCTGCCCAGCTGTTGCTGAAGTCGTTCGTGTAGAGCTGGACGTTAAATTCGACTTCAACAAGTCGGTTGTGAAGCCAAACAGCTACGGCGACATCAAGAACCTGGCTGACTTCATGAAGCAGTACCCACAGACCACCACCACTGTTGAAGGTCACACTGACTCCGTCGGTCCTGACGCTTACAACCAGAAGCTGTCCGAGCGTCGTGCAAACGCCGTTAAGCAAGTTCTGGTTAACCAGTACGGTGTTGGCGCTAACCGCGTGAACTCGGTTGGCTACGGCGAAACTCGCCCAGTTGCTGACAACGCAACTGACGCTGGCCGTGCTGTTAACCGCCGCGTAGAAGCACAAGTAGAAGCCCAAGCTAAGTAATTAGCCTCGCTTCACGAAAAACCCGGCCTAGGCCGGGTTTTTCTTTGCCTGCGATTTAGCATCCGCAGTGAACCGTCGGGTAGGGATCTGCTGTGGTTCAGGGCTTGAGCATCCAGGCCAGCATCAGCAGATTGATTACTAGCGAGAGCAAGGCCACTGTGCGCCAGACCTTCAACGGCTCCCGTTCAAGCAACGGCAGCGTGCGCCGGTCATGTGGCTGTAGTTCGCCTTGTCGAAACGCTATCAACCAATGCTCGGCCGTCTCGAAGCGCTTGAGTGGGTCAGCAAGCAATGCGCGCTCTAGATGATGTTCCAGCCACTCCGGGACATCCGGGCGGTAACGGCCGGCGGGTTGTGGGTGACCATAGCGGTGGTGCTGGAAGGGTTCGATTTCGCCGTAGGGGTAGTGGCCGGTCAGCAGAAAGTACAGCGTCACGCTGGCCGCATACAGATCGAACGCGGGGCAGGGCTCCGCGCCGTCGAAGGCTTCGGGCGGCATGAAGCTGGGTGTGCCAGGCACATCACCGTCCTCAACGACATACAGTCCGGGACAGTAGGCCAACCCGAAGTCCAGCACGCGGAGTGCGCCTGACGCATCGAGCAGCAGGTTCTCCGGTTTGATGTCGCGGTGAATGATATTGCGGCGGTGCAACAGCGCCACGGCGCCGATGAGGTTCTGCGCCAGTCCAAGCCATTGAGGCAGCGGCATCGGTCCGTCACTCACGAAGAGCTCGGCAAGGGTTCGGCCCGCATGCTCACGCATCACGTAATACAAGTGCTGGCGCTGGGTGCAGGCATGCACCTGCGGGAAGCTGACGCCTGCGACGCGCCTCAGAAACCACTCTTCGAGCAACAAGGCTTGCCCTGCGCCCGCTTCATCAACCCGCGCGGGCGCAATCGTCTTCAACAGCCATGGCTGCTGCTGACTGTCGCGGACGCGATAGAGCAGCGATTGCCGCGAGTCGCCAATACGTCCCTCAACGTGCCAGCCCTCAAATGTCTGGCCTGCCTTGAGCTTCGGCGGGACGGGCCACTGTTGCAGTTGCATCAATGTTTCGCCCAGGCTGTCGGAGCCCAACTGATCAACCTCAATCAGTACAGCGCTGGCATTGTCGGTGCTACCGCACAGATGTGCCGCGTTGACTAATGTGCGCACGGCCGTATCCAGGTCGGCTTGTTCGCCGAGAATCGCACCTATCTTCGCGTCACCCAATGTCGCCCACACGCCGTCGCTGACTAGCAGCAGGCGCTCGCCTGCGTGGAGTTCACCGTCCAGGTAGTCCATGACCACGTACTGGTCCAGGCCGAGTGCGCGTTTGAGCACGTGTTGCATGTCGGGCTGCTCCCAGACATGGTCTTGGCTGATTCGCTGAAGCTGGCCCGGCTGCCATCGGTACACGCGGCAGTCGCCGACGTGGGCGAGGGTGAAGCGACGCCCGCGCAGGACCAGCGCGCTCAGCGTGGTCAACAAGCCGTTGGCGAGCAGCCAGCGGTTCTGCGCAAGAAGAAGGCGATCCATCGCCACTGCGACGCTCCAGGTTTCCGGCGTCGCGTAGTAATCCATCGCCAGCGCCTGCAAGGTGGCGCGAGCGGCCAGGCCGCCGTCGGCGCATTGGCTGACACCGTCGGCAAGCGCGAACAAGTAGCCCTTGCTGGCGGCGAGGGCCGGGGCGGGTGTCACCACGCGCATGGCGTCCTGATTTTCGGCGCGCGGCCCGGTCGCGCTGTGTTCGGCGACGCGCAGTTGCAGGCCGCTCACGGTATTGGCGACCCGGACGTTGGGCTGATTGAGACTCACGCTCTAGACGCGGGCGGCGGTCACCGCCGCCGAGCCCCAGGTGGTTCTCCAGCGACGCTTGACGTTCATCAGCCCGAACCACGCCAGCACGCCCAGCAGCGCAAACAGCCAAAGGCCCAATTGGTATTCGCCGGTGTTCTGTTTGATGGCCCCCAGTCCTGCGGCAAGCAGGAAGCCGCCGATGCCGCCGGCCATGCCGATGAGCCCGGTCATCACGCCGATCTCTTTGCGAAAGCGTTGTGGCACCAGTTGGAACACCGCGCCATTGCCGGCCCCGAGACCCAACATGGCAGCGACGAACAATGCCAGGGCCGCCCACGAACTGGGCAGGTTGAAGCCGACTGCTGCAATGCAGATTGCCGCCACTGCGTACATCCCGGAGAGGGTTCTGATACCGCCGAAGCGATCGGCCAGCGCGCCGCCCAACGGGCGCATCATGCTGCCGCCAAACACGCAGGCGGCGGTGTAGTAGCCGGCGGTCACCGGGCTCAGGCCGTATTGGTCGTTGAAGTAGCCGGGCAGGGCGCTGGCCAGACCGATGAAGCCGCCAAAGGTCACGCTGTAGAAGAACATGAACCACCAGCTGTCGCGGTCGCCCAGTGCCTTGAAGTAGTCGGCCATGGACTTGGCTTTGGGACGTTCGGGCGCGTT
Source organism: Pseudomonas sp. ME-P-057 (assembly GCF_030208975.1). Classification (NCBI taxonomy): domain Bacteria; kingdom Pseudomonadati; phylum Pseudomonadota; class Gammaproteobacteria; order Pseudomonadales; family Pseudomonadaceae; genus Pseudomonas; species Pseudomonas sp. ME-P-057. The sequence goes on along the minus strand of NZ_JARVSX010000034.1, from coordinate 38,077 downwards.
TTTCGCCATCAACGAGAACGCAATCAGGGTCAGCAGCAACGGCGCCACAGCAAACCCGAACACGTTGTTCCAGCCAAAGCTGGCGGCCAGGACCGGCGCGATCAGGGCGGCGAACACGGTCCCGGAGTTGCCGGCGCCGGCGATGCCCAACGCCTTGCCCTGATGCTGCGGCGGGTACCACTGCGAGGCCAGCGGCAGTGCGACGGCGAACGAGGCGCCAGCCATGCCCAGAAACACGCCTAACAGCAGCGCCTGTTCGTAGCTGTGGATCCCCAGCTGCCAGGCACCCAGCAGGGCGGCGATAACGATCACCTGGCCGATGATGCCGGCGGTTTTCGGTGAAAGCTGATCGGCGAGCATGCCCATGATGAAGCGCAACACGGCGCCTGCCAGGATGGGCGTGGCGACCATCAGGCCGCGTTGCTGAGTGGTGAGGTGCAAATCGGCGGCGATCTGCACCGCCAGCGGGCCGAGCAGATACCAGACCATGAAGCTCAGGTCGAAGTACAGGAACGCGGCGAAGAGCGTCGGTTTGTGGCCGGCTTTCCAGAAACTTGTATTCATCTAACACCTCATCTGCAGGAAATTCGTGATCGGTGCCGGCATCGCTCGCACCGCTACGGGTCAGGTCATGCAGGCGAAGCACCAGAGCGGCACTCCACCCGCCCCGATGTGCTCGGGGCTAAAACGAAAAAACGCCGCAGCCCTGCGCGGATTCGCGAAGGGGTGCGACGTCTGTGTCGTGAGTGGGCAACCGCCGTTGGCTACCTGTGAGGTCTAACTAGCAAAACGCACGCCAGAATCACCCCGGCTGCACGGGGTTCATTTTGTAGGACCCGGCTTACCGCGGGCCGCGTTCGGACGAATGCGGTGGGTCAGCGGTGTAGATGTCGGCTGACAGGAAGGTTCGCCAGCAAGCCGGCTCCTACAGGGTGAGCTGCGTGTAGTCAGGTGATCACCGGCAGCCTTCGCTGGCTTGCTGAAGCTTCATTAAGCTTGCTCCCGGACATTGCGGCAGTCTCCAGGCCATCAACCCAACAACTCGCTCATGGCGATGATCTGTTCGGCCACCTGTATCAGCTTCTGCTGGCGGCTCATGGCCTGGCGTCGCATCAGCGTGTACGCCTCCTCCTCGTTGCACTGCTTCATCTTCATCAACAGGCCCTTGGCGGTCTCGATGCGTTTGCGTTCGGCCAGTTGCAGGTCACGGGCGTGCAGTTGCGCACGCAGGTCCTGGTCGCTTTCAAAGCGCGCCATCGCCACATCGAGAATCGGCTGCAGACGCTGGGCGTGGATGCCTTCAACGATGTAGGCACTGACCCCCGACTTGATCGCCTGGCGCATCACGCCGGGATCGTGCTCGTCAGTAAACATCACGATCGGACGTGGCAGGTCTCGGGTCACCAGCACCACTTGCTCCAGAACGTCCCGGCCAGGGGATTCGGTGTCGATGAGAATCACGTCGGGGCGCACGGCCTGTACGCGCGCCGGCAAATCGATGGTGAGGCCGGATTCGTCGATCACCTCGAAACCGGCTTCGGTCAGCGCAGCCTTGAGGCGACCGACTTTTTTCGGGGTGTCGTTGATCAGCAGGATTCGCAGCATGTCGGCGTCTCCTCAGTGATCAGCGCTAACGAGGGCGGCATCGGCGAGGGCATGCAGTTTGAAACTGCGCGCGTACCGGGCGGGGTCGCTGCCATCCCAGACCTTGCCGTCGATTAACTGACTGCTGCGCATTGGCGATGCGGGGACGGCGATGTCCAGCGCCTCGGCGGCCTGACGGTACAACCCCAACTGCTGGACGCTGCGAGCCACGCCGAGATAATCCGGGTCCTGGCGCAGCAAGCCCCAGCGGCGAAACTGGGTCATGAACCACATGCCGTCCGACAGCCACGGCATGTTGACCTCGCCGTTACGATGGAAGCGGATGGCATGGTGATCGGACCACTGGTTGCCGAGCCCGTCGTCGTACTCGCCGAGCAACCTGGATTCGATCGCGCCAACCGGCGCATTGACGTAGTCGGCGGCGCTGAGCAATTGCGCGGTGCTGCGCCGGTTATCCGGATTTGCCTCAATGAAGCGGCTGGCTTGCAGTACCGCCATCACCAGTGCCCGCGCGGTGTTTGGATACTGGCGGACAAATTCGAGACTGCACGCCAGGACCTTTTCCGGGTGGTCCGGCCAGATGGCCTGAGACGTCGCCAGTGTGAAGCCCAGCTTCTGTTGCACCGCGCTGGCGCCCCACGGCTCACCGACGCAAAAGCCATCGATGCGCCCGGCCTGCAGATGCTCGACCATTTGCGGCGGCGGCACGACCACGCTGTTGACGTCGCGCAGCGGGTGAATGCCTTGGCTCGCGAGCCAGTAATAAAGCCACAGCGCGTGATTGCCGGTGGGGAATGTTTGCGCGAACGTCAGTTTTGAGTCGCTTTGGTGCGTATGCCGATCAAGTGCCTCAGGAGTGGTCACGCCGGCGTCCTGCAGCGAGCGCGACAGGTTGATGCTCTGACCGTTCTGATTCAGGCCCATGAGGACGGCCATGTCTGTTGCGGGGCCGGCCAGACCCAATTGAACGGCGTAGACCAGGCCGTAGAGGCTGTGGGCAGCGTGCAGCTCGCCGCTGACCAACTTGTCGCGCAGATTTGCCCACGACGTCTGCCGGTGCAGGTTGATGTGCAGCCCGTACGGCTGGGCAAAGCCCTGGGTGGCGGCGACGACCAGCGAGGCGCTGTCGGTGAGGGCCATGAAGCCGAGGTCGACGCTGGCCAGTTCGGGGGCGTCGCTGCCGTTGATCCAGACCTGCGAAGGGTTAATCGTGTCATTCATTGTTTACGAGCCCGCCTGGAGGTCGGCATGTGCAAGAGAGCGCTGCCGAACGTCCAAAAAAAACGCCGCCCCGCCCCGGTTGATCCGGGGCGACAGCGACGTCGTTGTCCTGTGTCTCGCTCCGCCGTTGGATCGAGTCGATGAAGGGCAGCAAGCAAGCGATATGCCAGTGGCGGAGGTGGGCTTCAGCAAAGTTCTCGACATGCCTCGCGCTTGGCCCGTACCGGCGTTTATAATCCGCCGCTGATCCCAGCCGCAATCGAGCCGCGACCGCCCATGTATAACCTGGCCCGCCAGTTACTGTTCAAACTTTCCCCGGAAGCGTCCCACGATCTGTCCATCGATCTGATTGGAGCCGGTGGGCGCCTGGGCCTTAATGGCCTGTTCAACAAGGCACCGATGCAGCTGCCGGTGACCGTCATGGGCCTGCGCTTCCCCAACCCGGTCGGGCTGGCGGCGGGGCTGGACAAGAACGGCGCGGCCATCGACGGTTTTGCCCAGCTGGGCTTCGGTTTCGTCGAAATCGGCACCGTCACGCCACGCCCGCAACCGGGCAATCCGAAGCCGCGCATTTTCCGCCTGCCCCACGCCGAGGCCATCATCAACCGCATGGGCTTCAACAATCTGGGCGTCGACAATCTGGTCAGCCGTGTGCAGGCCGCGCAGTACAACGGCGTGCTGGGCATCAACATCGGCAAGAATGCCGACACGCCGGTCGAGCGGGCAGTCGATGATTACCTTATCTGTCTGGACAAGGTCTACGACCACGCCAGCTACATCACCGTCAACGTCAGTTCGCCGAACACGCCCGGGCTGCGCAGCCTGCAGTTCGGCGATTCACTCAAGCAGTTGCTCCAGGCCTTGCGTTCGCGCCAGGAAGCCCTGACCCACATTCACGGCAAGCGTGTGCCGCTGGCGATCAAGATCGCCCCGGACATGACCGATGAGGAAACCGTGCTGGTTGCCAGCGCGCTGCTGGAGTCGGGAATGGATGCCGTGATTGCAACCAACACCACCCTCAGCCGTCAGGGCGTCGAAGGGTTGCCCCACGGCGACGAAACTGGCGGGCTCTCGGGCGCTCCGGTGCGCGAGCAGAGCACGCACATCGTCAAAGTGCTGGCTGGTGAGTTGGGCGGGCGGATGCCGATCATCGCCGCCGGCGGCATCACCGAAGGCAGGCACGCCGCCGAGAAGATCGCGGCCGGAGCGAGTCTGGTGCAGATCTATTCGGGTTTTATTTACAAGGGGCCGGCGCTGATTCGCGAATCGGTGGACGCCATCGCATCGATGAGCCGTCAAGCAGTGTGACGAAAAGAGGGGTTCCCACTGGAACCCCTCTTGGGCCTTGGCCCGCCGCCCGGGTGGGACGTGCGTGTTATCGGTGTAGCGAGTCAAAAATGTCGAAGAAGCTTTAGGTCAGGCTGTAACGTGAGGTTGCGTCAGCCGACCGCGTGAAGTTCGTTGAGTCTGTGAATGCCCGCAGTGCCGGTCATACCGTCCCAGTTGTCGCCGCGTCCTTCTCGCCAGCCATTGATCCAGGCTTGACGCACTGACGGTAGAGTAAATGGGCAAAGCTCACGGGATTTACCAGATACGCCGTATTGATATCCGCGCGAAAATGCTCTTTCCAACGGATCACGCTTAAGTCTTCTCATAGGGTGTTGCCCTCGTTTGTTGACTGTAATGTCCCTGGAGACCTCGGGTTGAGGTCGGGCAGAAATGCTCTGCCATTAACGGCCCGCTGCCGGCGTCGCGGGCTTGATGCCATCGCCGTTGCGGTGATGGCCTGAATGATTTCTAACCAATGAAGGTTGCCCTGTGAATGACCGTTTAGTCATAAGAACGTCATATCTCAGGCATAAGCGCCATAAGGCGTGCAGCCTTTGAACCGCGCTTTTTTTTGAAAGCCCCTTGAACCGCGGTTCCTGGGGGAGAGTGCAAACGTTTCGCACTTACGACTGATGGCCGTTTGCGGCCAGCCGAAAAGCGACGAAGGGTCACTGATGTGACTTTTTATTGCCGCCACCGTCGTGCTGAATAGTCTTTTTTTTATACCAAACCGTCGCGTTCACACGTTGGCGGGCCGTCGTATCCGAAATGCATCGGTGCGAAGGACAGGCACAAACTGTGTGCCGCGCAGCCGTCCTCCTTGAAAGGCGTCTGTTTGAATCGGGTCGGACAATGCGTTGTCCGGCCGCTATAGCCCAAGGCTCTGGAATACTCATGTCGGACCGTTACGAACTCTTCCTCACCTGCCCGAAGGGCCTCGAAGGCTTGCTTGCCGAGGAGGCCACTGCCCTTGGCCTGGAGGAAACCCGCGAGCACACGTCGGCCATTCGCGGCACCGCCGACATGGAGACCGCCTACCGGCTGTGCCTGTGGTCGCGACTGGCCAACCGGGTACTGCTGGTCCTCAAGCGCTTCCCGATGAAGGACGCCGAAGACCTTTATCACGGCGTGCACGACATCGAGTGGGCTGACCATCTGGAGCCGGAAGGCACGCTGGCCGTGGAGTTCAGCGGGCACGGTTCGGGCATCGACAACACGCATTTCGGCGCCTTGAAGGTCAAAGACGGCATCGTCGACCGCTTGCGCACTGCCGACGGACTGCGCCCCTCGGTCGATAAAATCAACCCCGACCTGCGCGTGCACCTGCGCCTGGACCGGGGCGAAGCGATTTTGTCCCTGGACCTGTCCGGCCACAGCCTGCACCAGCGCGGTTACCGCCTGCAGCAAGGCGCTGCGCCGCTCAAGGAAAACCTCGCCGCCGCCATTCTGATTCGCTCCGGCTGGCCACGCATTGCTGCTGAAGGCGGCGCGCTGGCTGACCCGATGTGCGGCGTCGGCACATTCCTGGTGGAGGCGGCGATGATTGCCGCTGATATCGCGCCCAACCTCAAGCGCGAGCGTTGGGGTTTCTCCGCGTGGCTGGGTCACGTGCCGGCGATCTGGCGCAAGCTGCACGACGAAGCGCTGGAGAGGGCGCAAGCCGGCCTGGCCAAACCGCCGTTGTGGATTCGCGGTTACGAAGCCGACCCGCGGTTGATTCAGCCCGGCCGCAATAACGTCGAACGCGCCGGCCTGAGCGAATGGATCAAGATCTATCAGGGCGAAGTGGCGACCTTCGAACCGCGTCCCGATCAGAACCAGACCGGTCTGGTCATCTGCAACCCGCCGTACGGGGAACGTCTGGGCGATGAGGCGAGCCTGCTTTATCTCTATCAGAACCTCGGCGAGCGTCTGCGTCAGGCCTGCCTGAACTGGGAGGCCGCAGTGTTCACCGGCGCCCCGGACCTGGGCAAGCGCATGGGCATCCGCAGCCACAAGCAATACGCGTTCTGGAACGGCGCGCTGCCGTGCAAGCTGCTGTTGATCAAAGTCCTGCCGGACCAGTTTGTGACCGGCGAGCGCCGCACACCGGAGCAGCGTCAGGCCGAACGTGAGCAGGCCGCTTACGACCAGACCCCGGACGCGCCGCAGGAGCGTCAGTACAACAAGAACGGCAACCCGATCAAGCCGGCACCGGCGCCGGTCATCGAGCAACCGCGCCTGAGCGAAGGCGGGCAGATGTTTGCCAATCGCCTGCAGAAGAACGTGAAGGCACTGGGCAAATGGGTCAAGCGCGAAGGCATCGATTGCTACCGCGTCTACGATGCGGACATGCCTGAGTACGCCATGGCCATCGACCTGTACCACGACTGGGTGCACGTCCAGGAATACGTGGCGCCGAAATCCATCGACCCGGAGAAAGCGTCCATCCGCATGTTCGATGCACTGGCAGCCATTCCGCAGGCACTGGGCATCGACAAGAGCCGGGTGGTGGTCAAGCGCCGCGAGCGCCAGAGCGGCACCAAACAGTACGAGCGCCAGAGCGCCCAGGGCAAATTCAACGAGGTCAACGAAGGCGGCGTCAAGCTGCTGGTCAACCTTACGGATTACCTGGACACCGGGCTGTTCCTCGATCACCGGCCGATGCGTATGCGCATTCAGCGCGAAGCGGCAGGCAAGCGTTTTCTCAACCTGTATTGCTACACCGCGACCGCCAGCGTGCACGCGGCCAAGGGCGGCGCGCGCAGCACCACCAGCGTCGACCTGTCCAAGACTTACCTGGACTGGGCCCGTCGCAACCTCTCGCTCAATGGTTTCTCTGACAAGAACCGTCTGGAGCAAAGCGATGTGATGGTCTGGCTTGAGGCCAGTCGTGACGAATACGACCTGATCTTCATCGACCCGCCGACCTTCTCGAACTCCAAGCGCATGGAAGGGGTGTTTGACGTGCAGCGCGATCAGGTGCAGTTGATCGACCTGGCCATGGCGCGCCTGGCGCCCGGCGGCGTGCTGTATTTCTCCAACAACTTCCGCAAGTTCCAGCTCGAAGAGACGCTGGTGGAGCGGTACGCGGTGGAAGAAATCACTCAGCAGACGGTTGACCCTGACTTTGCCCGCAACGGCAAAATCCACCGGGCGTGGAAAATCACTGCGCGTTGATGTCAGCGGCCTTCCAGCCGTTTGCGCGCTGATAGGGCAAGAGATGCCCGATTCCGGAAGCCACGCTGTTCAGGCAGCGTGGCATGAGTGCCGACGATCAGCGATGCACCGCGATGCACTTGATCTCCACCAGCAGCCCCGGCCTGGCAAGTTCTGTGACGCCCAGGCACGTCCATGCGCACGTACCTCGGGGGAAGACGCTGTCTTTTACGGCTCTGAACAGGGGCATGTCCCGCTGAATATCGGTGTGGTAGGTCGTCAGGTCCACGACGTCTTCAAAGGTGCAGCCTCCGGCCGCCAAAACCAGCCGCAGGTTTTCCCATGCGGCAATGAACTGCTGTTCCGGGTCGTCAATTACGGCCAGTTCAGGAGTGCGACCGACCTGGCCTGCGCAGTAGAGGGTTTTGCCGACTTTCACGGCCGGCGCGTAGCCTGCGCGCTCGGTCAGCAAACGCATTTCGTCCGGGATGATGATGTGACGGTCGTTCATGGGGTGCCTGAAGAGGGTTAGAAAAACCGGCCATTAGCCTATCCGTTCCGGAAAGATTACGCCGGAATCACCGCAATTACGTCGATTTCCATCAACCACTGCGGCTGCCCAAGCGCTGAAACCACCAGTCCGGTCGAGATCGGGAACACCCCCTTCAGCCATCTGCCCACCACCCGATACACTTCCTCGCGGTAACGCGGGTCGATGAGGTAAATGGTGATTTTAACGATGTCCTGCAACTGGCTGCCGGCTTCTTCCAGCAGTTGCTTGATGTTTTTCATGGCCTGTTCGGCCTGGGCACCGGCGTCGCCCAAACCAATCAGATTGCCTTCGAAGTCAGTGCCCAGTTGACCGCGAACGTAAACTGTATTGCCGGCACGCACGGCTTGGCACAGGTCGTTATCGAGCTTCTGGTTGGGGTAAGTGTCCTTGGTGTTGAACATGCGGATGCGGGTATGCGTGGGCATAGTAGACCTGCTGTTTTGATTAAAAAAATTAGGGTGGTTAAGCCAGTCCATGGCCCTGATTTCCGCCCGCCTGGAAGGCCAGCCGGTTCAGGCAAAGTCTCAGATCGCAGCGGCGGGCAGCGCAGGCGCATCGAAATAATCGGCCCGCACTGCGGCGCCAATGAGGTTGACGATCAAGCGTCCGGCAGTGATGCAACTGATGTTGTTGACGTCGGTGCCGGGGGTGATTTCGACGATGTCCATGCCCACCACCTTGCCTTTGTTCACCAGCCCGTGAATCAGCTTACGCATCTGCACGTAAGTGATGCCGCCGAGCGCAGGCCCGGCGACGCCCGGCATGATCGATGGATCCAGACCATCGGCGTCGATGGTCAGGTAGTAATTGCCGTTGTCCGGAATCTGATCCAGCACGGTCTGCATGCCGCTGTCATGCACGTCGTAGGCGGTGATCAGGTGCGCGCCGTAATCCACCGCCGCCTGGAAGTCTGCCTGTCGACCGCTGCCTTGAGCGCGCAGGCCGATCTGAAAGATCTCGCCGATATGCGCCATTTCCGAAGCCCGACGTATCGGACTGGACAGGCCGTCGCGCACACCATTTATCTCGTCGCGCCAGTCCAGATGCGCGTCGATGTGGATCAAGGTAATTTCGCCGCGACCTTCGTAGGCACGCAGGATCGGGATCGGGATGCTGTGGTCGCCGCCGAGGATAATCGGCAGTGCGCCAGCGTCGAGGATCTTGCGGATCGCCTGTTCAGACCGCAGGCCGTGGCTGCCAAGGTCGGTGGGGTCCGCCGGGACGTTGCCGCAGTCCACGACTTTCAGCGCGCGGTTGTCGTAGATCGTGCCGCCAACATCAAAATCGTAGTGGTGCAGGGCACGACAGATGCGGTCGCTCATCGCGCGAATCGCATCGGGCGCTTTGCTCTGGTCATTGCTGATGTGCTCGGCGACGTACGCCTTGCCGTAGGGCATGCCGATGATCGCGACATGAGCATCAAGGGTGTCGAGGTCCGTACAGATAGGCGACCACAAAAAGCTCTGGTGTTTTTTCGACGGTGCAACGGTCAGTGGGAAATCCATGGGCGTCTCCTGAATGAAAAAATACAAAATGCGACGGCGTTTAGCCTTCAGTGGAAAGAAAGCGGCGCAACTCGGGCGTCCGTGGGTTGGAAAAGAGTGTTTCGGGGTCGCCCGATTCATGCACCAGACCTTGATGCATGAAGACCACACGGTCACTGACTCGCCGGGCGAAGGCCATTTCATGAGTGACCATGATCAGCGTCATGCCTTCACGGGCCAGGCCTTCGACCACCTGCAGCACCTCGCCGACCAGTTCCGGGTCGAGCGCTGAAGTGATCTCGTCGCAAAGCAGCACTTGCGGGTTCATTGCCAGCGAGCGGGCAATGGCCACGCGCTGTTGTTGACCGCCGGACAGCTGATCGGGAAAGGCATCGAAGCGTTCGCCCAGGCCGACCCGCGTGAGCAGTTTGCGAGCATGGCGCTCGGCGTCCGCGCTGGAAGCTCTCTGCACCAGGCGCGGCGCGAGCATCACGTTCTGTCCGGCGCTCAGATGCGGGAACAGGTTGAAGCCCTGAAAGATCATGCCGACGTTCTGCCGCAGTTCGCGCAATGCGTTGCGGTCATCCGGACAAACCCTTTGGCCGTCAACCGTGACGCTGCCTTGCTGATATGCCTCGAGCCCGTTCATGCAACGCAGCAGCGTGCTCTTGCCCGAGCCGCTTTTGCCGATGATGCAGACCACTTCCTTGCGCGCGATTTGCAGGTCAACGTCTTTGAGCACTTCGTTATCGCCGAAGCGCTTGCGCAGGCCTCGAATATCCACCAGTGCAAAGCCGGGCTTGTCATCGAGTACGGGTGATACGTTCATATTGCAGGTCCTCTATCGGCGCAGTTTTTGTTCAAGCACGCGGCTGTACCACGACAGCGGAAAGCACAGCGCGAAGTACATCAGCGCGACCGAGCCGTAGGTCAAAAATGGTTGAAAAGTGGCGTTGGTGATGATCTGTCCAGCGCGGGTCATCTCGACGAAACCAATCACCGAAGTCAGCGCGGTAGCCTTGACCACCTGCACCATGAATCCGACCGTGGGAGCGATGCCCACGCGAACGGCCTGTGGCAGGATCACGTAGCGCATCTGTTCGCCGAAGGTCAGCGCCAGGCTGCTCGACGCCTCCCACTGGCCGCGTTCGATGGACTCGATGCCGCCGCGCCAGATCTCGGTCAGATAGGCGCTGGCGTAAAGCGTCAGGCACACCGATGCGGCCACCAGTGGCGTGGTTTCGAGGCCGAACATGGAAAAGCCGAAGTACACCAGAAATAGCTGCAGGAGCAGCGGCGTGCCCTGAAACAGCTGCACGTAGAGCATGACCAGACCGCGGACAAACCGGTTGCCGGTCAGGCGCAGCACTACCAACAGCGCGCCCACCAGGCCGCCGCCGACGAAGGCGATCAACGACAGGGCGATGGTCCAGCGCATCGCCAGCAGCAGGTTTCGGGCAATGTCCCACAGCGTGAAATCGAACATGGTTATCCTTCAGCGACCAAAGATGAAGCGCGGACCGACCCAGTTGAGCAGGCGTCGCAGGGCAACCGCGAGCAGCAGGTATAAACCCGCTACCACGATGTAGGTCTCGAAATTGCGGAACGAGTTACTCGCGATCTGGTTGGCTGCGTAGGTCAGCTCTTCGGCGGAAATCTGACTGCAAACGGCCGACCCCAGCATGATGATGACCATCTGGCCGACTAGCGTCGGCCACACGCGTTTCAGCGCGGGCGGCAGCACCACCCGGGTGAAAATCTGCCAGCGGTCCAGCGCCAGACTCTGCGCCGCTTCGATCTGGCCGTCGGGCGTTGCCTCGATGCCGGAGCGAGCGATCTCACTCACGTAGGCCGCCAGGTTGATGACATTGGCAACGATAGCGGCGGTGAGCGCGGTCATTTTCAGGCCCAGCCCGGGCAAGCCGAAAAAGATGAAAAAAAGCTGGATGATGAACGGGGTATTACGGATCAGTTCGACGTATGCGCCCACGCACCAGCGCGCCCATGTGGGGCCTTTGCTGCGCACCAGCCCGCAACCGATGCCCAGCAATGTCCCGATGACCGCTGAAAACAGCGTCAGGAAAATCGTCAGCAGCATGCCGTCCAGCAACAGCGGCCACTGCTTGAGTACCACCGAAAAATCCAGGGTCATGACGCGTTGCCCTCCGCGCAGTCAAAATGAGGAATGAGGTCGCGAACGCAGGGCACAGCTTCCACGTGTTGCAGCCTTGCGAGCAGGGTGTGCGCCTGGTCTGCGCCGATGATCGGGGCTGTGCACAGCAGGAATTTGCTGTGCACGCGCGCGGGCGACAACGGATTGAGTGCCGACCCCGAGGGCGTGGCGCAGAAGCGCTCGACCCGCGTGCCGTCGTTACACATGACGCACACCCACGCACCCTCCGGCGCCGAGACCAGCAGGTCCGGCTGCCAGCGCTCGCTGCTGATCATTCGCGTGCGGCGCATCAACTGTTGCAGGTCAGGGCGATTGATCGTGGCCTCGGTCAATGAATCGAGGGTGATGTCTTCGAGCAAACAGGTGGCGGCCATGGCGAACGGCATGCTGAATTGCGCGTGCTGACGATGCGTCGGCGCGTCATGAATCAGGTTCTGCATGACGATGGGCGGCACGTCGCAGATGATTTGGCCAATGTCTTCAACGCTGAAGGACTCCACCCGCAGCATCTCTCGCAGGGCATCGACTGCTGCGTGTGATGAGAGGCAAATCGGCATGCGCTTGATGTCGACGCCGGGGTTGAGCAGGCTCCACTCGTGGCCCAGGGCGGGCATTGGCATGAGCACTCCATTGTTGAACATCACCGACAACCCCCGGCTGTGCTCGACGATATCCAGCGGCCCCTGGCTGCCGTGACTGGCCAGCAGCGCAGCAACCACGCCTGCCTCGCTGGTGCGTCCGGCCATGAGGGTTTTCGCATCGGTGCCGAAACCAGCCTTCATGCCGCCAGCGCCGGTCAGCGCCAGGCCCAGCGCAGACGCCGTCTGCGCAGCGTTCAACCCCAGGGCGTGACACGCTGCGGCGCAGGAACCGACGACGCCGAGTACGCCAGTGGTCCACCATCCCAGATCATATATTTGGCGCGTCAGCGCCTTGGCCAGGGCGTATTCGCATTCGGCGCCGACGACAAACGCCGTGAGCAGCGCGGCGCCGTCCAGCTCGCGCATCTGGGTTACGCCCAGTGCGGCGGGCATGATCACCACCGAGCCGTGGACGAAACCGGAGTAGCAGTTGTCGTCGAAATCCAGGGCATGTCCGGCGGTGGCATTCACGAACGCCGCCGCAGGGGCGCTAAGTGGCTGGCGATCGCCGAGGACCGTCGCATGCCCGGTTGCCGCCGCCATCCGAGCGACTGCCCGCGCTTGTATGGCGACGTCGCTGCTGCTGCCAGCGATCGCCACGCCCAGGGTGTCGATCAGGCAGCGCTTTGCGGCGTGTTGCACCGGCAAAGGGATGTCTGTTAACCGGACCGTTGCGCTCCAGCGCGCCAGTTCGACCAGGGTGGGTGAGAGCGCGCCCATAGTTATTCCGGGAGCTCGCCAGCCGGTGCGCCCAGCCACTTCTGGCTGATGGCGTCCAGCGTGCCGTCGGCCTTGGCCTGGCGGATGATCTCGTTGACCCGGGCGCGCAGTTCCGGCTGGTCTTTGTTCATGCCGATGTAGTTGGGCGCGTTGGACAGGACCACCTTCAGCTCGATGTCCATGTTCGGGTTCTTCTGTTTCAGAGCAGCGGCCACGGTGGTACCGATGGCGACCATTTGCGTCTGCCCGGACAGAAACGCGGAAATAGTGCTGTTGTTGTCTTCGAAACGTTTGGTGACCGCGTCCGGCGCGGCGTCGGTCAGCTCACGGTCTTGCATCGAACCGCGGGTCACCGACACCGTTTTGCCCGCCATGTCGGCCAGCGTTTTGACCGGCAGCGCAGCGGCACCGAACACGGCGTCAAAGAACGGCGAGTAGGCGATGCTGTAATCAATGACCTTCTCGCGCTCGGCGGTTTTGCCCAGGGATGAAATCGTGAAATCGGCCTTGCCCGACTGAATGTAAGCCACGCGGTTGGGCGCGGTGACCGGGACCAGTTGCAGCTTGACGCCGAGCTTTTTCGCCATCAGCGCTGCGACGTCAATGTCGAGGCCTTGGGGCGTCATGTCGGGCCCGACATAGCCGTAGGGCGGGTAATCCACCGGCACCGCTACACGCAGCTCCTTGCTTTTCAGGATGTGGTCCAGCGCATCGCCGGCATGGGCTGAGGTGCTTGAAAACAGCGCGCTGGCAAAAAGGGCACAAAGTCCCGCTGCGATCAGGGTTTTGCCAAGCGGCTTGCACGCGATGACGGTCATGGTGGTGCTCCAGGGTTTGATGGGTCGTGGGACGAAACGGGTGCCGGTGGCGGGACTCAGCCCAGGTCCCACCATTCGCCAAGGCTCAGCAGTTTTTCTTCGGTCTGCGTCACGGAGGCTTCGGCGTCTTGATTGGAATGGGCCGACATCAGCGCCACCAGCATCTCGCTCACCAACATGGCGGGCACGACGGTGTCGTAGAAAGACGGGGTCTGGTTCTTGACGATGAGGGTCTCTGCGGCCATTCGCGCGGTCGGTGAGGTCAGGCTGTCGGTAATGGTGATGATCCGCACGCCTTGCTGGTGCAGGTAATTGGTCAGGGTGATCAGCCGACGCGAATAACGCGGCAGGCTGCACACCAGCGCAACGTCTTTGGCGCTGGTCTGGTTGACGATCGACATCACCCCACTCTCGCCAGCGCCCTCGACCAGCCGCACGTTTTTCGCGAAGTAAGATGCGACGTGGGCAAACTGAAAGGCCACGCCGAAGGAGGACCGCATGCCCAGGCAGTAGACTCGCCTGGCGCCGGCCAGCAACGCAACGGCGCGGGACATTGCTTGAAGGTTCTCGTGACTGCACAGCGAGCGAATCTGGTCGATGGCATTGTTCGCCATGTCCTCGATGACCTGGTGCTCGCCCACGCGCTGCTTGAGCTCCACCAGGCCATGGGCTCGCGAACCGTAAGCGTTGCTGTTGCCCCGTAAAGACTCGATGAACAGCTCTCGCAGCGCGTCGTAGCCGGGCATGCCCATGCGTTTTGCCAGGCGGGTCATGGTCGATGGCGGCACATTGGCCAGCCGCGCGAGGTCGCGCATAGACATCACCGCAACTTCATGGGGATTGTCCAGGATGAAGCTGGCAGCGGCGCGTTCTTGCCTGGGAAAGGTCTCGAACTGTTGCTTGAGCCGGGTGCAAAGAAGGTCACGATTCATCGACATTGCCACGCGTAAAAGCGGTTTATGTCGTGAGTTTTGCAACAGTTGTGCCGGAAATTTCAGGGATGATCCAAGTGAATCACTTTGAGTCGAAGGTATCTGAGCGGAGCATTTGTAAATGCCCGGCCGCATCGCTCAATTTCGGTTGGGTTGGTTCAAAAATCGATTGGACTGATCTGAGGGTTGGCAAAGAATGCCAAGCGAAAGGTAACAAGGAAAGCAACGCGGCGGCATATAGCGCCGCGTGATGGTGCGGGGCACCGTCGTAGTGCACCCACAGCAGGAACGTCAATTGACAGCTATCAATGCACCGCCCACGAACGCGGCGCCGGGGTGTGGCTGAATTTGCTGATGCCTTTCACCCAAAAGCGTCGGTGCGCGGTCTGGTCCGGCGGCAACAGGGGCTGGCTCGACCATTGGTGATGACGCTTGGACTCGTCGCGATACGCTTTCCACTCCATGGCTTCGGCGGTGTCGTGTGCGGCGCGTTCGTCATCGAACCACCCCAGCACTGAAACTTCACCTTGATCGCGGCCATGTTCTACCAGCAGAAAAATGTTGTTGTACATACCTATGCCTTTCACTGATCCGGTCCGACCCGACATTCGGGCTCTACGAATAGCGTATCGACAGCGGCGGCGGAAAATTTAGCGCGAATACATCGCAGCGCCGCATCCCTCGGCCTTCACTGGGGAAGGGGTTCAAGGATGTCTGCATCGTCGTCGAGCAGAATGAACACCAGCAGCTTCGCCGGCTGTGTGGCGCTGGCGTTGCGGGATTCGTAATGCCGGGACCCGGCCGGTTCGTACCAGGTCTGGCCGGCTGTATAAGTCTGCGCCTTGCCATCGTTGACCCGCGATACGACTGCGCCCTCGAGCACGTAGGCGATTGCACTGCCGCTGTGGCTGTGAGCGATTGAGGCCTGCCCCGGGGCGTAGTCCACGGTCAATGTCATGGCTTTTTTCCCGGGGGCGTTGAGCATCGGGTGCGCCTCCAGCACCGTGACTTTCTCCTGGCCTGCATCGTGAGCGTGTACGTGGGCGGCGAACGCGAGCGCAGCAAAGGCGATCCCGGAGAGTGGTGCAGTGAGGCGTTTGTAGGTTTTCATGGTGGATTGTCCGATAGCGGTGGGTAACGACCACGCTAAAGGCCGGCGTCTTCGGCGGACACGTCCAATTGGAGGGAAGCTGTGGAGGCCATTTACCGTCCTCACCGTTATGAAAGCGGTGGCTTGTCCCTGGGCAGAGCAGGAGTTAAGGCAGGCTGTGGTAGGAAGGGAAGCGAATCACCCGAAAACACTACTTTTTCGCACGCACAAAAAAAGGCCGAAACATGTTCGGCCTTTCCTGTATTCATCGGTGAGCAGGCGTCATACCGCCAGCGCTCACCTGCAACGCAACAATTACTTGCTGCCGCTGGAGCCGCCTGCGCCACCAGTGCCGCCACCGCTGCCGCCCATGCCGTTGCCGTTGGTCATGCCGCCGCCTTCGCCATCGGTAGTGCGATTGGTGCCGTTGGTGCTGCCCATGCCCTTGGTGCCTGGGGTGGACGTGCCCGGGGAAGTGCCGTCGTTATTCTGGCCGCGTGTGGAGCTGCTAGACGCCGGGCCGTTCTTGTCAACCGGATCGGTTGGGCTGGTGGCGCCGGCAAATGCGGAACCGGTAGCGACAGCCATCAAGCCAGCGAGGGTCAGGGCAGTGAATTTGTTCTTGATCATGATGTGAATCCCTTTGTTGTCATGGATACCTATTGGTCAGTTGGCCAACCAAAAGGGTGCATGACAGCCGACGGACGGTCATTTCATATTTAAAACCGGTACGCACTCGGCACATGTTCGGCGATGTACGACTGGGTATGTTCCAGGAAAGAGGCTTGCAGCTTCGAGGCCGGGCCGCGCAGCGGCAGCAACATGCTGAAGTCCATCTCTATAGCCGGTTCGAACGGCTTGAACACCACGCCATTGCCCCGGTAGTTCATCGCGCTCAGCGCGTCGATCAAGGCGACCCCCACCGCCCAACTCAACGAACTCGCACATTGGCTGGGACAGCTGGGTTTCAACGCGCAAATCACGCTCGACCCCATACGCGGCAAAGATCGTATCGATCTGCTGCCGCGAACCGATGGAGCTCGGGTATGAAATGAACGCTTCGCCGCGCAGGTCTTGCGGGGTGATCACGGCGTGCCCGGCCAGCCGATGGTTTGCAGGCACCGCGCAGAGCATGCATGTCGCCAGCAATCTTTCCGCGCGGGGGCTGGGGTAGGTGTTGGGCAGAACGATGATGCCCAGATCGCAGCGCTGCCCCACGACCAGATCAATGACCTCGGAGGACGAATGCACCACCAGCGACACCTGCACGCCGTCGTGCTCGGCCAGAAACGCTGCGATGACCCGCGGCATGAAGACCAGGCCCATGGCCGGCGCGCAGGCGATGTGCAATGACCCGCGCTTGAGGCTGCGAATGTCATGGGCCGTGCGTGCGATCCGCTCGACCCCCACCAGCGAGCGCTGCACTTCCTGATACAGCGTCAAGGCTTCAGCGGTGGGCTGCAGACGCCCCCTGATGCGGTCGAACAGGGCAAAGCCGATGTCTTCCTCCAGGCTGGCGATCAGACGCGTGGCGGCTGGTTGAGAGATGTGGAGCATCTCGGCGGCACGGGTTACGGTCTGGCCGAGAATCACCGCGCGGAACGCTTCGAGTTGACGCAGATTCATCGGAGCCATCCATAACAAAAAGACATGACCGGCCGAAAATAAAGCATTTTTCAGCGCGAAGACAGCCCACTAGGATCAGGCAAGCCACCTTCCATACCTGACGGACCTCTACCTTATGAAACAAAGCCAACCCTCGAATAAGACTGATGCGCTGGTCATCGGCGGCGGGCTGGTGGGTATGTCAATCGCTTATGGCCTGGCGCTTCTGGGTCGCAAGGTGACTGTCCTGGATGAGGGGGATGACGCCTTTCGTGCAGCGCGGGGCAATTTCGGGCTGCTCTGGGTGCAGGGCAAGGGCTATGGCAATGCGGCGTATGCGAGCTGGACACGCGAGGCTGTCGCGCTGTGGCCTCGACTGGATGCGTTGTTGCGCGAGGACACCGGCATTGAGGTCCACTTGCGTCAGCCCGGCGGCCTGCAGTTGTGCCTGAGTGAGGCCGAGATGGCCGACGAGTCCGGCCGCCTGGCCTGGCTGCGCGAGGCACTGGACGGCGACTATCCCTACGAACTGTGGGACCCGGCTGAACTCAAGGCACGCGTGCCCGGCATCGGCCCGCAGGTGGTCGGCGCCTGTTTTTCGCCCATGGA
Organism: Pseudomonas sp. ME-P-057; assembly: GCF_030208975.1. Taxonomy (NCBI): domain Bacteria; kingdom Pseudomonadati; phylum Pseudomonadota; class Gammaproteobacteria; order Pseudomonadales; family Pseudomonadaceae; genus Pseudomonas; species Pseudomonas sp. ME-P-057. The sequence goes on along the minus strand of NZ_JARVSX010000034.1, from coordinate 20,159 downwards.
TGGCCACGTCAACCCGCTGAAGCTGCTGCGCGCCCTGCACGCCGCTTGCCAGAAACGCGGCGTCACCCTTGACGGTGGCGTGCGGGTCGAGGGCATCGACGAGCATGCAGGCGGATTCGACGTGAGGGCCGGGGACCGCCGCTGGAGCGCCGACCAATTGGTGCTCGCGGCAGGCCTGGGCAATCGGCCGCTCGGCGCCATGCTTGGCATGACGGTCCCGGTTCGGCCCAACCGCGGGCAGATTCTGGTCACCGAGCGCTTGCGGCCGTTCCTTGATTACCCGACCACCTACGTTCGGCAGACCGATGAAGGCACTGTGCAGCTCGGCGATTCGCTTGAGGATGCAGGTTTTGACGACCGCACCAGCAGCGAGGTCCTGGCCGCCATTGCCGCGCGGGGCGTGCAGTGCTTTCCGCATCTGGCCGATGTGCAGATGGTCCGCGCGTGGGGGGCATTGCGCGTGCTGAGCGCGGACGGTTTTCCGATCTACGAGGCGGCCCATCATAGCCCCGGCGCTTTTGTTGTCAGTTGCCACAGCGGGGTGACACTGGCCGCCGCCCACGCTTTGCGCCTGGCGCCCTGGATAGCCGGCGTGGTCGAGGAACCAGCAATCGAGCCCTTTAATCTCGCGCGTTTCAACGGCGCAGTGGAGGTGCCTTATGCCCACTGAGCCTTTGTTTCAAAGGTTGCAGCAGGATCCGCACACTGTGCGGATTATCTTTGAAGGCCGCCCGCTGACCGTTTCGGCAGACGTCTCGGTGGCTGCGGCGCTGCTCGCCCATGACGTCGGCCACACCCGCGAAAGCGCGGTGAACGGCAGGCCGGGTGCGGCTTATTGCATGATGGGCGTGTGCTTCGAATGCCTGGTGGAAATCGACGGCCGCCCCAATTGCCAGGGCTGCCTGATTGGCATTCAGGACGGTATGCGCGTGCGTCGTCAGCGTGGCGCGCGCGAAGCGTTCACGGGCGCAATCAGCGAGGGCCGTGGCGATGAGTAACGCCCTCGTGGATCTGATCATCATTGGTGCGGGACCTGCCGGCATGAGTGCTGCGCTGGAAGCCGCATCCTACGGTCTGGACGTGGTGGTGCTCGATGAGCAAGGCCAGCCTGGCGGGCAGATTTATCGCAACATTGACCGCGCCGACGCCCAAACGAGGCAGGTTCTGGGGCCTGATTACCTTCACGGTCTGCAGCTGGTGGAGGCCTTTCGCGCCAGCGGCGTGCGTTACCTGGCTCAGGTCGCGGTCTGGCAGGTGACCGAAGAGCGTCGGGTTCACTTCATCCTCGACGGTCAGGCGCGCGTGCTGCAAGGCCGTCAATTGCTGATTGCCACCGGCGCCCTGGAACGTCCCATGCCGATTCCGGGCTGGACCCTGCCCGGTGTCATGACCGCAGGCGCCGGACAGATTCTGCTCAAGAGCGCGGCGCTGCTGCCGCGCCATCCGGTGGTGCTGGCTGGCTGCGGGCCCCTGTTATATCTGCTCGCCGTGCAATACCTGCGCGCGGGTGTCGCCATCGCTGCGCTGGTGGATACCAGTGAGCCTGGCGCCGTGTTCAAACATCTGCGTGAGTTGAAGGCCGCGTTGCCGGGCTGGCGCGATCTGCTCAAAGGCGTGTCATTGCTGCTGGCCCTCAAGCGAGCAGGTGTGCTCCATTTCCATGCTGCCCGGCACCTGCGAGTGACGGGCGAGGAATGCGCCGACGGCTTGAGTTTCGAGGCCGACGGCAAGCCTGGGCACATTCCTGCACCCTTGATTTTGCTGCATCAGGGCGTAGTGCCGAATACCCACATCACCCGGTCGTTGCGCGTCGAACATGTGTGGAACGAGCAGCAGCTGTGCTGGGCGGTACGTCGTGACGAATTCGGTGAAAGCTCGTTGCCGGGCATTTTCATCGCCGGGGACGTCGGCGCCATTGGCGGCGCTGCGGTTGCGCAGACCCAGGGTCGTATCGCAGCCCTGGCCATCGCCCAGCGCCTGGAGAAACTCGATCGGTCCCGGTTTTTAAGGGTCGTCAAACCGTGGATCGACGCCCTGCGGACTCAGCAGGCTGCACGGCCGCTGATCGATGCGATGTACCGGCCCGATGTGCTGAACCGCGTCCCCGCGAACGAGACCATTGTCTGCCGTTGCGAAGAGGTGAGTGCCGGGGCGATTCGCGGGTACGTCGATGCCGGCTGCCTGGGGCCCAACCAGACCAAGGCGTTCGGCCGCTGCGGCATGGGCCCGTGCCAGGGACGCCTGTGCGGTCTGAGCGTGACCGAAATCATCGCCGAACATCGCCGGATCTCTCCGACACAGGTCGGTTCGTATCGCATCCGTCCACCGCTCAAGCCCATCACGCTGGCGCAACTGGCCGCCGAGCGCGAGCTGGATTTATCCCTTTCACCCACTCCGTCAAGGACACCTTCATGAGCACGCCTATCCATCGCATTGAATCCAATCCGCGCCTGAGCCGCAGCGTCGTTCACAACGGCGTGGCCTGGCTGGCGGGCGTCGTTGCCGCCGATTGCAGCCAGGACATCCGCGGCCAGACCCAGCAGGTGCTGCAACGCATCGAAGAACTGCTGGCTGCATCCGGCAGCGAAAAGACCCGTCTGCTCAGCGTGCAGATCTGGATGAAAGACATGAATGCCGATTTTGCAGCGATGAATGAAACCTGGAGCGCCTGGGTCGATGCCGCGCAGACCCCGGCGCGAGCCACCTGCCAGGTGATGTTCGATGACCCGCAGATTCTGCTTGAAATCATCGTGACGGCGGCCGTTTGAGGCAATCGCCTGCGTCGCTCGATTGAGTCGATCAAGTGAAGCCATCGCCTGATCGTTTGCTGCAAGGGCAGGGCGCCACCGGTTCCTACAGGAGCAGGGTCAAGAGCGCCCACCCGCTGTTCTCATTGCTGCTGCCATAACGGGCACGATCCTTTTACGAGGACGGCCCGACTCGAACAACATCGTCCGGAGCCATGCATGAACATTAAAACCCTCGTCAGCCAGCTCGCTCTAGCCTCGTTGCTGGCCGCCAGTGTCCACGCGGTCGCTGCCGATGCACCGTTGAAACTGGGCATCGAGGCGGCGTATCCACCGTTTGCCTCCAAGACCGCAGACGGCCAGATCGTCGGCTTCGATTACGACATCGGTAATGCGCTGTGTGCCGACATGAAGGTGCAGTGCGTATGGAAGGAAAACGAATTCGACGGGCTGATCCCTGCGCTCAAGGTGAAGAAGGTCGATGCAATCGTGTCGTCGATGTCGATCACCCCGGAGCGCATGAAGTCAGTCGATTTTGGTGACCGGTATTACCGCATTCCGGCGGGCCTGGTGGTGCGCAAGAACAGCGGCATCACGGACATTCCGGCGCAGCTCAAAGGCCTGCGCATCGGCGTGCAGCGAGCGACCAATTTCGAGCGCTACGTGACTGACAAATTTGTCCCGGCCGGCGCCCAGATCGTCAGCTACGGCTCCCAGAACGAGGTGTTTCTTGACCTGCTGGGCGGGCGCATCGACGCGACCATGGCAAGTTCGGTGGCCATTGATGAAGGGCTGCTGAAGAAGCCGGAAGGCAAGGATTACCAGTTCGTCGGCCCGACCTTCACCGAGGAGCAATACTTCGGCACCGGCATCGGCGTGGCCGTACGCAAAGGTGATCCGTTGCGCGAGCGGTTCAATACGGCGCTGGCGAACATTCGTGCCAACGGCGTGTATGAGCAAATCCGCAAGAAGTATTTCGATTTCGACATCTACGGCGATTGATGCGGGCTGTAAGCGATAGCCGGTAGGGCAAGCGCGCTCCTACACCATGATTTGCGTTGTGTCAGTGAGAGACATCTGCTGATTTTAGGTGCGGCATTGAGCGGCATGTGTCCGCGATCAGGAGGGATAAACAGGATGCCGAGCCCACCCGACCCTGTAGGAGCGCGCTTGCCCGCGAACCGGGGTGGGTCTTCTGTTGAGAGGTGACTGATCAAACACATCCCGTTTCAGCCGATAAATACCCGGCGTCTGTACCGCCCTATTCCCGGCTAAAGCCGGTCCCACAAGGACAGCGCGCATCCAGGGGGCCGGCTTCAGCCGGGAAGCTTTTGCGCTTCCGGCGGTTGACGTATTGCTCGCAAGCCAGGCTATTTCGCCCGCAATTCATAGCCCACTGCCAACGCCTGCAAGGTAAAGCGGTCGGAGATGCTTGAGCAGTAGCTGGTGCGTGCCAGGAAGGCGCCGGGGCCGTCGAGGTACGACTCGATGTTCTGCGCGCCTTCGCACAGCGCGATGGTCCGGCCCTTGAGCAACCCACCAGCTTGTGCCGAACGCAGTGCGCCGTTGGGCGTCCAGTCGGCGACGATCAGCGCGCCTTGCGGGGCCGACTGCTCGTAACTGCGGGCGAACGATTCGGCCGAGCGGTCGCGCAGGTAGGGCACCATGAAATAGTGAATGTCTTCACGGAAAGGCAACGCCTCTTTGTGGGTGGGCAGTGCGACCACGCCGCTGGCGTACACCGCGTACACCGCCAGAATCGCTGCAGGGCCGCTGAGGGGCAGGGCGTAAGCGACAGGGGCGGCGTTATGACGCGCCAGCCAGGCTTGCACATGAATCACCCCGATGATGCTCAACAGCACAGCGCCCGGCAGAAAAAAGGTGAAGCGATCGGTGACGTTGTACGTCACCGCAAAAATGAAATTCATCATGGCCGCGCACCACAACAACCGCAGGCGCCGACTCTTGGGGAACAGCACCAGCGCCACCAGCTGCGGGCCGATCAACGAGAGCATCAGCAGCACCACCGAATTCTTCTCGTGCCACAGCTCGTCGAAACGAAACAGCGAACCCTGCCAGCTCTGCTCGGTGGTCCTGTCGGGAATGCCGATCAGATAACGATGCCCGATATCCATCAGGCTGAGACCGTTTTGCAGCTCTTGCAGAATGCCGGGAACGGCCACCGCGAAGCCCACGATAAAGCCCGGAATCGTCAACAGCACACGGGCTCGGTGCTGCCACACCAGCTGCACATAAAGCGGAAACAGCACGATGAACGTCAGTTGATGGATGGCCGCCGCCAGGCCGGTCAGCACGCCGATGACGAACAATGCCTTTAGCAGGCCCAGCCGCGATTTGTCCCGAAAATGCACCATGTACGCCAGGGTCACGAGCACGGTATGCAGCAGGTACACCTCAGCCTTGGTCGAGACCCAGAAAACGCAGTGGCACAGCACTGCGGCAGCGATCGCCAGCAAGGCCTGCTGCGACGTCGCGCCGACGCCTTTGGCGAGACGGAAAATCGCCCATGCCAGCGGAATCAGCAGCATCGAGTTCAGGAAGCTCAAGACCAGCGGCCCGAGCTGCGCGAACATCGCGGTGGTGACAAACAGGTACAACGGATGGTCCAGCGGCCCCAGGGTTTCACTGAAATAGCGACCCTCCGAGGCGTCGGCGATGAAGATACCGTTGTCCATCCACTGAATCGGTCCGCTGGACGCCAGGAAACTCCAGATGATGGCGGCCACCACCAGCAACAAGGGAATTCCGAACAACGCTCGATAACGTACTGCTGCCACCATGTCTTGCACTCCTGCCCTTTATTGCGTCAAAAAGCGTTATTGAATCGGTTGCAGGGGAGGCGTCGCGGCCTCGCCCTTGAGTTTGATCAGCATCACCGCGCCAATGGCCACGGCGAACCATAGGGTGGCCAGACGAATCAGCACGGTGGCGGCGACGGCGTCGGCGCTGTTCATGCCTTTCCAGACCAGCAGGCCGACCATCACCGCCTCCGCGCCGCCCAGCCCGCCGGGCATGAAGCTCACCGCGCCGGCGAGCATGGCCAGGGCGTAGACAAACACCGCGAAGGTCAGCGGGATGTCGGCGCCCATCCACTTCAGAATCCAGTCGAAGGCCAGGGCCTCGGCGCTCCAGGCGACCACGCTCAGGGCGGTCAGGCCAAGCATCAGGCGCAGGCGATGGCACTGTTGCGCATGCACCAGCACCTGCAGCAAGTGGCGCATCAGGCCCAGCACTTTGCCGCCGTCGCTCGGCACCTTGCGCATCAGGTGCTCAAGCAATCGCCGTTGCGACAGCACCACCAGGCCGACCGCGACCAATGCCACGCCGACCACGATCATCGGCCACGCTTGTGGATACAGCGACAGGCCAAACAGGGTCAGCAGCACCACCGCAAAAAGGTCCGATAGCCGCTCGCTGAAAAACGCCGCGAAGCTTTGGGGGTAAGGCACGCCCCAGCGTTTGAGCAGCACTCCGCGCAGCGCTTCGCCGGCTTTGCCTGGCGTGGTGGTCAGGGCGAATCCGGCCAGATAAATGTTCAGGCTCGGTCGCCACGGCATCGGATGGCCGAGCACCTTCAGGTAGCTCTGCCAGCGCAGGAAGCGCAGCCCGTAATTGACCGACGACATGAACAGCGCAATGACGATGCCCAACAACCCGACTTCGCCCACCGCAGCGCCCACCGCGTGCCAGCCGCCCCACAGCGAAAAACCCAGATAGCTCAACGCCGAGCCGACCACTGACAGCACCACGGCACGGTAACGCCAGCCGGACAGATGCGAGTGATCAGCCTGGGCGGTGTTCACAGGTTCAGCCTCTTGAACACCGGCTGCGGAATCGAGCGGATGATCAACATGATCAAGGCCCAGAACCCCGGCGCATAAAGCGTTGGCACTTTGTTGGCGATGCCTTTGACGATGCGTTGCGCGACCTGCGCCGGTTGCGCGAGCAGGGCGGCCGGCAGCGACAGGCCTTGGGTCATCGGCGTGTCGACGAAGCCCGGCTTGATCGTCGTGACGTGGACGCCCACCTTGAACAGGCGCGCTTGCAGCCCTTCGCAGTAAGTCGACACCGCCGCTTTGGCGCTGCCGTACAGGTAATTCGAGGGGCGGCCACGGTCGGCGGCCACCGAAGAGATGATCGCCAGACTGCCGCAGCGCTGGGTCTCGAATTGCATCGCCAGCACGGTCAGCAGCGCGATCACCGACGTGCAGTTGTTGGCGAATTCCTTCAGCGCAAGGTGCACGTCCCGCTCGCAGGCCTTCTGGTCGGGCAGCGTGCCGTGGGCGATCAGGGCGATGTCGATCTGGCCCAGCGCGGTCAGGCAGCGGCCCATCATCAGCGGGTGCGCCTCGATGTCGTTGGCATCCATCTCGTGCAGCGTGACATGGCTGGCGCCACGCGCTTTAAGGTCGGCTGCGGTCTGTTCCAGCTTCTCGACGTTGCGCGCCACCAGGAAAAAATCGCTGCCTTCCGTGGCCCACAGACGCGCGCAAGCGCTGGCGATGGCGGAGGTGGCGCCGATGATCAGGACTTTCTTCACTGCAGTTTTCATAAGATCACACGGCTCCAGAAACGGGACATCAAAGAGGGGTCGCGCAGCGCTTCCAGCTGCTCCCAGGCGGGGTACGCGCGACGGAAGTCGGCGCCGCTCATGTGTGCGTCCTTGGCCGGGTACAAGCGCCCGCCCGCCGCGCGAACGATGTCGTCGAGTCGCGGGAACAGCACGTTTTCCAGGTGCTCGCTCTGGGCAAAGTCCAGGGCCAGCGAGGTGCCTTCCAGCGGGAACGAAAGCAGCCCCGGCGACGCAATGTCGCCACAACGCTTGAGCACGGCCAGGAACGAACCCTGGCCGGCGTCGGCGATGGTGCGCAGCAAGTCGCCCATGGCCGCTTCGGCATTGGCGGTTGGCACCACGCATTGGTATTGCTGAAACCCCCGACGGCCGTAGATGCGGTTCCAGTGCAGAATCCGGTCGAGGGGGTAAAAAAACGGCTCGTAGTCGCTGCGGCCCGGTTTGCGCTGGCTGGGGTGCAGGCGCCAGTACAGATTGTTGAACGCGCTGAGGGAGACCTTGTTGATCAGCGACACAGGCGGCGTGAGCGGCACGCTGAGTTTCTTGCGCTGGCCGACCTCAAGCGAGCCGTACTGCGCGTGGTCTCCGACGATGAACACCCCGCGGCCGGTTTCTGCGCCCTTTGCCAGGCAGTCCACCCAGGCCACGCTGTATTCATGTTGCTCGTCGAGCTCGGCCGACAGCGCGAAGAATTCCGCCAGATTGGCGAAACGCACAGTGGTGGTACTGACCTGGCTGGCGCGGATCGGCATCAGTTGAATCTGCGCCCAATGGATGACGCCGGTGAGGCCAAGGCCGCCAATGCTGGCGCTGAAAAGCGCTGGCTCGACGTCGGGTGAACAGAACAGCTCCGGCTCGCCACGGCGCAACAGGCCGAAGCCGAGGACATGGCGGCCAAACGTGCCGCGAACGTGGTGGTTCTTGCCGTGGACGTCGTTGGCGATCGCCCCGCCCAGGGTCGCGAACTGGGTGCCCGGGGTGACCGGCAAAAACCAGCCCTGCGGGATGGCCACCGCGAGCAATTCGGCCAGGGTGATGCCGGCTTCGGCCTTGATCACGCCGGTGCCCCAGTCGGCCTCGATCAGCCGGTCCAGAGAGCGCATGTGCAGCACCTGATCGCTGGCCGCCAGGCAGCTGTCGCCGTAGCTGCGGCCATTGCCGTAAGGCAGAGCGCTGTGGTGCGCCTCAACCACGCGGTCGATGTGCGCGGGGAGCTCGTCCAGCCAGACGCAGCCATGGCCACGCTGCGGGGTATGCGGGAAACGGCCCCAGGAATACAGCGGCGTGCTCATGCGGCGATCCAGAACATGAACAGAAACGCGGCACCGATGAGCTGGCTGGTGCGGTCACGAATGGCGAACACCACCGGGTCTTCGTTCATCTGGCCGCGGTGGGTCAACATCCACACCCGCGTCACCCAGAACAGCAGCAACGGGCAGGCGAGCCAGATGACGTGGGGGGTCGCGTACAGATCAGTGGTTTTCGAATCCTGGATGTACAGCGCCAGAACCATCACCGAGAGATAGCCCGACGACGCGCCAAGCGAGGCAATCATGTCCAGATCGCCGGGGTGATAGCCGCGACCGCGGGCCAACGTGTTGACCTCCCGCGCACGCGCATCCCGCAGCTCGGCGTAGCGCTTGACCATCGCCAGACTCAGAAAGATGAACATCGAAAAGGCCAGAATCCAGAACGTCAGCGTCAGGCTGAACGCGGCGACACCGGCGATGATCCGCGCGGTGTAGAGCATCGCCAGGGCAATGACGTCCCAGGCCATCAGACGTTTGAGCTTCAACGAGTAGGTGAGCGTCAGCCCGTAGTACGCCGCCATCACTGCCGAGAACTGCCAGGGCAAAAGCAACAGCGCGGCACCGAAGGCCAACACCAGCAGGGTCGGCACCATCACCAGTCCGGCTTTGATCGACAAGCGGCCGCTGGCGAACGGCCGGTTGCATTTGCTTTTGTGATGACGGTCATCACACAGGTCGAGCAGGTCGTTGAGGATGTAGACGCTGGAAGCACACAGGCCGAAGCACAGAAAGGCGATGACGCCGTCGCGCATCAATTCAAACTGAGCGAGGCGGTGCGATGCCAGCAACGGCACGAACACCAGTGCGTTTTTCAGCCACTGGTGCATGCGCAGCGCCTTGCGCCAGTCGCGCAGGCTCGGGGTGTTGCTGCGTATCGTGGGTTCGACCCGGACTCTGGCCTGAACCTTCGCCTCGACGCCTCGATCGGGATTGACCACGTAGGCCTGACGGGACACGTCCCAGATGGGCAAGTCATCTGCGGAGTTGCCAATGTAATCGAACCCGCCCTCGCCAAAGTGCGCAACTAAAAGATTACGTTTGTTGTGCCCGGACAAGTTGCGGTTGGCATTGGAGGCCAGGACCAGATCAAACAACTGCAAGTGTTCGGCGATGCGTTCGGCCAGGCTCACGTGGCTTGCCGTGGCCAGCACTATCATGCGACCCGCGTCGCGTTCACGCTGGATCATTTCAATGATCTGGGGATCGTAAGGCAATACGGAGACATCTATTTCTGTGTTCAGCGCCAGGCCTTCCTTGAGCGCAGCCTTACCCTTGAACAGCCAGCCAAGCATCTTCAACGCCTTCAGCGGCTGGCTGCGCACGAACGCCATGGCCGTTTCCATCAGCAGATCGGACCGCAGTAAGGTGCCATCCAGATCAACTACCAAAGGGGGGGAAGTTTCAAGAACTCTTCCCTGAATTCTGGCCATAGTGAGTGCTCCTGTAAGGTCACTGGACTATAAACAAAATAAAATTTTCACAACTTCATTTAAATTAAAGAGTCTCGTCGACGCCGTCGTTGAAGTGGCGTCAGAATTAATCAGGGCTTATTCATTCGCGTTAACTTCAACGGCTGTCTCAATCACGACACAGGCCTTGGTGGTTAATTGGCGACCGGTTAATGACGCTGAGGGAGTGGCGGTTAACCGTCGTGACCAAACCTGACACTGCTCTCTCTTAAAAGTCATAATGACTCGCTCAGTGCGCCATCCGGCGCCGTGCAGAAAACGCCGTCCAGGAGACTTCATGACTTACCCGTTGCTGCTGGCACTGATTCCGCTGGTTGCCGATCTGTCCCGCGACTTGCCGGACGAGGAGCGCTACCGTCGCCTGCTGCGTTCGCTGCGCCAGTTGTTCCCCTGCGACGCCGTGGCCTTGCTGAAGCTGGAAGATGAGGTGCTGGTGCCGCTCTCGGTCGAGGGCTTGAGCCCGGACACGCTGGGACGCCGGTTTCGGTTGGGTGAGCATCCGCGGCTGGACATCATCGTGCAAAACCGCGAGCCCACACGTTTCTCCACCGACTGCGACCTGCCCGATCCTTATGACGGCCTGGTCGAGGGTGTGCATGGCGATCTGGAAGTACACGATTGCCTGGGTTGCCCGCTGTATGTCCAGAGCACGCTCTGGGGCGTGATCACCCTGGATTCGCTGGACCCGGCGCGCTTTGGCCGGGTGGACCTCGGCGACTTGCACGCGTTTTCCAGCCTGGCAGCGGCAACCGTCATGGCCAGCGAACGGATCAGCCAGTTGGCGCGCGGCTTCGAGGACCAACGGCAGCTGGCCGAAGTGTACAAACGCGCCGCAGGCGGCCGCGGACCCCGGGAGCTGATCGGACAAAGCCCGGTACACAAGCGTTTGCAGCAGGAAATCCAGCTGGTGGGCAACAGCCCGCTCACGGTGTTGATCACCGGCGAGACCGGGGTGGGCAAGGAGCTGGTTGCCGAGGCCATTCACCTGCAGTCCCCCCGCGCGCAGAAACCGCTGATCAGCCTGAACTGCGCGGCGCTGCCCGTGCTGTTGGTCGAGAGCGAGCTGTTCGGCCACGTCAAAGGTGCATTTTCCGGCGCGGTCAGCGGCCGAAGCGGCAAATTCGAGCTGGCTCACGGCGGCTCGTTGTTTCTCGATGAAGTGGGCGAGTTGCCGCTGCCGGTGCAGTCCAAGTTGCTGCGAGTGTTGCAGAGCGGGCAGCTGCAACGGGTCGGCTCCGATCAGGAGCATCACGTGGACGTGCGCATCATCGCGGCGACCAATCGTGATCTCGCGGCGGAGGTGCGCGCCGGGCGTTTCCGGGCCGATCTTTATCACCGCCTGAGTGTGTACCCCTTGGTGGTGCCACCGCTGCGCGAGCGCGGTCGCGATGTACTGCTGCTGGCGGGCTTTTTTCTGGAGGAGAACCGGGCGCGCATGGGGCCGCGCAATTTGCGGCTCAGCGCCGAGGCGCAGTCGGTGCTGCTGGCACATACATGGCCCGGGAACGTGCGCGAGCTGGAACATTTGATCAGCCGGGCGGTACTCAAGGCGCTGTCGATGCACCGCGACCGTCCGCGCATTCTGACCATTGAGGCGCAGGTGCTGGGGCTTGAGGAGGCGGGGTCTCCAGCGAAGGTGGCCCCGGCGCAGGCCGGCGGTGTGCCGGTGATGGAGTCAGGGGGAGGGCTCAAGGAGGCGCTGGATGGCTATCAGCGAAGACTCATCACTGAAGCACTCGAACGCCATCACGGCAAATGGGCGGACGTGGCGCGGGAATTGAAGGTGGACCGCGCGAACCTGACGCGCCTGGCACGGCGGTTGGGAATCGCGCGCTCTCAGTAGGACCGACATACTTCCCGTGGGACGGGCTTTAGCAGGGAAGGCGTCGGCTGCCAGGCCGCGGAATTTTGGATGTTCACGCTGGCCTCTTCCCGGCTGAAGCCGGTCCTACAAAGTCAACAGCTTCCCGGCTGAAGCCGGTCCCACAGGATGCGCGCGGTCCGTTAGTGGGACCGGCTTCAGCCGGGAAAGCGTCGGCTGTCACGCCGCAGGATTTTGGATGTTCACGCTGGCCTCTTCCCGGCTGAAGCCGGTCCTACAAAGTAAACAGCTTCCCGGCCAAAGCCGGTCCTACAGGATACGCGCGGTCCGTTAGTGGGACCGGCTTTAGCCGGGAAGAGGGCGGCGGGCCTATTTGTGCGTATGAAAATCCCCCTTTTCCGGCACCATCTCCGTACCGGGTTCAAAGCCGTCGGGGTCGTTGCCTTCGTCAATCGGGTCAAGTTCCTCCTCGACAGGGTCGGGAACCGTCTCTGGGAACGACACGGTGCGTGGGTCGGTGTCAGGGTCTTCAGGGCGCGTGCCACTCATGCTGTTTCTCCCTTCAACGTTCACAAGTTGGGTGCTGAGCGTTTGAAAATCCCCCTAAAACCCCGTTCACCCCGTCAGGATGAACGGTCGCGCTGGGCGGCAAGCGCTTCATGCAAAGACGCACGGCAACAACGCGCTTCTATCGGGCCGCAATGTCTTCCAGCGCCAGATTGCGAGTTCGCGGGCCGAAGCCGCCGATGGTGATGATCACGATCAACATGCTCATCACGATGAACGTCAGTACCCCCGGCGTCCCGAAGTGATCGAGAAACAGGCCGATCAACAGGCTGCTGAACACGGTCGACAGCCGACTGAACGAATAACAGAAACCCACCGCGCGGGCGCGGATGTTGGTGGGGAACAGCTCGCTCTGGTACGAGTGATAGCTGAAGCTCAGCCACGCGTTGCAGAAGGTGATCATCACGCCACAGAAGATCAACCCGGCGGCGGTGGTCTGCTGCGCGAACAGCGTGCCGAAAATCATCGACCCCAACGCAGAGCCGACGATCTGCCACTTGTTCTCGAAACGATTGGCGAACTTCACAAACAACAGTGGCCCCAGCGGGTAGGCGAGGGTGATCACAAACGCATACGCCAGGCTGTGAGTGACGCTCACCCCTTGGCCGGAAAGCAGGGCGGGCAGCCAGTTGCCGAAACCGAAGAAGCCGATTGCCTGAAACACGTGAAAGACAATCAGCATCAGCGCCCGACGGCGGTAGGGCGGCTGCCAGATGTCGGCGAAACGGCCTTTGCCTTCCACCGCCACGTTGTGGGTTTCCGGCTCGTCCAGCGCCGTGCCATGGTCCTTCACGCAGCGCGCTTCAAGGTCGTCCATGATCTTCTCGGCCTCGCTGAAGCGACCGTGTTGCGCCAGCCAGCGTGGGGATTCCGGCAGCCGCGAGCGCAGCCACCAGATGAACAGCGCGAATACGGCGCTGGCCAGCACCACCCAGCGCCAGCCGGACACGCCGAACGGGTCCTGCGGCACCAGCCACCAGGACATCAGTGCCACCGACGGCACGGACAGAAACTGCACGAAAAAGGCGAACGCGAACGCCGAGCTGCGCATGCGCTTGGGCACCAGCTCCGACAGGTAGGCATCAATGGTCACCAGCTCGATGCCCAGGCCGATCCCCACCAGAAAGCGCATGCAGATGATGCCCAGCGCTGACGTCTGGATGCCCATCAGCACCGTCGCGACGGTGTACCAGATCAAAGCGAAGGTGAAGATCGCGCGGCGGCCGTAGCGGTCGGCAATCGGGCTCAGCAGGCTGGCGCCGAGGAACAGCCCCAGAAAGGTCGCCGAGGCGAACGCTGCCTGATCTGAAAACCCGAAGACGCCCTGCGCTCCGGTGGCGAATAGCCCGGCGCGAATCAGCCCGGGACTGATATAGGCCGTCTGAAACAAGTCATAGAGTTCAAAGAAGCCGCCGATGGACAGCAGGGCGACCAGCTTCCAGATCGTGGCGACGGCGGGCAGTCGGTCGATGCGCGCGGAAATACGTGCAGCCCGTATAGGGTCGATTCCGTCTTGCGTCGAACGGGCGTTTTCGGGGGTGTCAGGCACGGCATGCATTATTGTTTTTTCCGAATCGGTGAGACGCTGCATGTTAGAGGCATAGAGATTCAAGACAAAACATTTCTGCGCGTTTAAGCTCCCGGGCTCACCGCCAACGCATTTTCGGATTCCCGTGAAGTACAAACTCCCCACCACCGCCACCGCGCCTTTCTGCCCGTCGGCCACCACCGACAGCGTCAAGATTCCGGCCAACGCCTCTTTTCTGCGCAAGCTGATGCTGTTCGTAGGTCCCGGGCTGCTGATTTCCATCGGCTACATGGACCCCGGCAACTGGGCGACCGCCATCGAAGCCGGTTCGCGCTTCGGCTATGCGCTGTTGTTCGTGGTGGTACTGGCCAGTCTTTCCGGGATGGTGCTGCAGAATCTATGTTCGCGCCTGGGCATCGCCACCGGGCGCGATCTGGCGCAATTGTCCGCCGAGCGCTACAGCCACCGGGTCGGCATGGGCCAGTGGATCCTGGCTGAGCTGTCGATCCTGGCCACCGATCTGGCGGAAGTGCTGGGCGCAGCATTGGCCTTCCATCTGCTGCTCGGCGTGTCGATTACCACCGGCGTGGCATTGACCGCGTTCGACACGATCATCGTGCTGGCCTTGCAGGGCGCCAATTTTCGACGCCTTGAAGCCATCGTGCTGGGGCTGATCGCGACCATTGCCACGTGCTTCTTCATCGAACTGGTGCTGATCAAGCCATTCTGGCCAGACGTCGTCGCCGGCCTGAAACCGTCCTGGGACGTACTGAGCAACCAAGAACCGCTGTACATCGCCATCGGTATTCTCGGCGCGACGGTGATGCCGCATAACCTGTACCTGCACTCATCGGTGGTACAGACCCGGGTCAACGGCACATCCGTCGAGAGCAAGGCCAGCGCCATTCGCTACGCCCGGGTCGACACCATTGCCTCGCTGAGCCTGGCGCTGGTGATCAACGCCGCCATCCTGATTCTGGCCGCCGCCGCGTTCCACGGCAGCGGCCATTCGGATGTGGTGGAAATTCAGGACGCCTACCACCTGCTCGATCCGCTGGTGGGCGGGGCGGTGGCCAGCGTGCTTTTCGGTATCGCTTTGCTGGCGGCAGGGCAGAGTTCGACCTTCACCGGCACCATCGCCGGGCAAGTGGTGCTGGAAGGCTTTCTCAAAGCGAAGATCCCGTGCTGGCAGCGACGCCTGGCTACCCGTGGCCTGGCGCTGATCCCGGCGTTCATTGGGGTGATCTGGTTCGGCGACGGCGCGGTCGGCAAGATGCTGGTCCTCAGCCAGGTGGTGCTCAGCCTGCAACTGCCGTTCGCGCTGTGGCCGCTGATTCGCTTTACCAGTGACAAAAGCCTGATGGGCCCGTTTGCCAACAGCGCCGTGACCAAGACGCTGGCCTGGGGGCTGTTCGGGCTGATCTCGGCGGCCAATCTGACGCTGATGTTTTTCTGGGTAAGTTAAGCGCTCCAGATACGTTACGAGCGCGTGCGGCGAGGTTTGACAAAGTCGATGTAAAACGCGGCCAGACCAAACAGCGTGATCACCGAAACAATCATTAAACCGATCACTGAGTTGTCCATTGCGTTATCCAGCACGTTGCCCGGAGGCGGGTGCTCATTCAGAGCTTTAGCGCAATGGACTTCAATCAATACGACGCTTTCTTTACGCCAACGCTGCGCTGCATAACGGAATTTATATAAGCGTGTCGGCGCCGCGATACAAAACCACCGACGCGCGCAGTTTATCGGTGCCAAAGCAACTCATGCCGGCAAACTCTTTATGGCTGACGGGCATGTATTGGCAGTCCATGGCCTGGCGCTGTTGGCTGTGATCAACGTCCGGGTCGTGCAAGTAAACGAAATCCTCATCACAGCCGGTGACCAATACCCAGTGCGGGGCCTTGGAACGGGTCAGCCGGTAGCTGCTGATCAGCACCAATGCCAAGGCATTTTGCTGGTGCAGGTGCCGCAGATCGAGGGGCGTACTGCCCAGCTGATGGACCGTGCTGGCGCTCAGTTCGCGGCTGAACTCCTCATGAACCAGGCGCATGACCTGGCGTTTTTCCTCGCTGCGCACGCCAGCAAGAAACAGCGGTCCGCGGACGGACACCTGCAGGCCCACCTCGAAACCGCGACGCAGGGCGGCCAGTGCCAGGCCTTGCGGACTGCAACCGCCGTGACCGGAGGTCATGAACACGGTGGTCGCTTCGCGCCAGACTTGCAGCTCCTCACGGCGCTGCATGGAGCGTGATGGCTGCAGGGCTTTCATCGCCATCAGCAGGCACGCCGGACCGCAGCTGAAGTCCAGTGTTTGCGGGTAGTACGGCACTTGCCTGACCGCACCGGTGGCATGTTCGCGGATGCGTTTCTCGAAACGCAGTGCCGCGGCGTGGTCTTCGTAGTAGTCGTCGATACGGTCGAACAGGCGATAACCGTTGCGCTCGTACAGTCGAATCGCCGCCCCATTGTCAGGCCGTACCTCGAGTCGCAGATAGGCACACTCGTGCTCCAGTGCATGCCGTTCCGCCTGGGCAAGCAGGCTCTGGCCCAACCCCTGGCCGCGTGCGTCATCACTGATCGCCAGGGAATAAAGCCGACCCAGTGAAGTGCCGCGATGGAACAGCACCAATGCATACCCGGCCAGGCGTACGTCGGCGTCCTTGTGCAATGCCACGATCAACCGGGCGTTGGCGCGCGTGACCATCCACAGAAAACTGCGCGCATTCAATCGGTCAGATTCGAAACACTGGTTTTCAAGCGCCAGCAGATTATCCACATCGGCAGGCTGAGCGAGGCGATATATAAAGTTCATGTCGGTCACCGTAAAGAGTGAGTAACGAAACGGGACATTTCTAAAAACTCATGTTTTATAGAAAGGACTGTTTCCCGAAGGATCCACTCATGAATGCGGTGCCGGTGAAGACCGACGAAGTATCAGCACACCCTCAGCGTTCGGCAACTTTTAATATGAATTCGCCGAAAATACTAACCACCCGAAGCCGGGTATTGATTGTCGTGGAGCGCCTGGAAGACTGGTCGTCTTACTTGCCCAGCGAACAGTTGATCAGCGCTCAGGATTATCTTGAAAACCCGCCGCAAGACAGCGCAGGCCAGCGGGTGCAAGTCATCAACCTGTGTCGCAGCTATCGCTACCTGGGCCATGGTTATTACTGTTCACTGCTGGCCGAAGCGCGTGGGCACCATGTCATCCCGTCGGTGAAAACCATCAGCGAGCTGACCCGCAAATCCCTGTACGGTCTGGTGTTGGATGACCTCGACAAGCGACTCGAACATGCGCTGCGCGATCACCCGTACGACGAAACCGAAGGGTTCACGCTGACCCTGTATTTCGGCCAGACCGATCTGGCGCCTTTGCAGGACCTGGCCCGCCAGTTGTTCGAGGCGTTTGCGGCGCCGATTCTGTTGGTCGAGTTTCGCAAGCGCGACAACTGGCACATCGCAGGGGTCAAGACCGGCGCGTTGACACGCTTGCGCGATCATCAGCAGGACCAGTTCGCCCAGTCACTGGACAGCTTCAGTCGCAAAATATGGCGCCAGCCGGCTTCACGTCGTGCCTACCGTTACGACATGGCGATCCTGCACGACCCACAAGAAGCGCTGCCGCCGTCAAATCGCAAGGCACTGGAGAATTTCATTCGGGTCGGCCAACAACTGGGTGTGGATGTCGAGCTGATCGAGAAGAAGGACTACGCGCGGCTCGCCGAATACGACGCCCTGCTGATCCGCGAGACCACCAGCGTCGATAATCACACCTACCGGTTCGCTAAAAAGGCCGAGAGCGAAGGGCTGGTGGTGATGGATGACCCGACGTCGATCCTGCGTTGCACCAACAAGGTTTACCTGACCGACCTGCTCAAGAGCCACAAACTGGGCATGCCGGCCACGGAAATTCTCTACAAGGAGCGCCCGGATGATCTGGAGTGGGTGGCGGCACGGTTGGGTTTTCCACTGGTATTGAAGATCCCGGACGGATGTTTTTCCAAAGGCGTGATCAAGGTCAAAGACGCCCGGCAACTGCAGGAAGCGGCACGCGAGCTGTTCGAACACTCGGTGCTGTTACTGGCGCAGGAATACCTGTACACCGAGTACGACTGGCGCATTGGTGTGCTCAACCGCAAGCCGGTCTTTGCGTGTCAGTACTTCATGTCGAAGGGGCACTGGCAGATTTACAACCACAAAGCGTTGGGTGCCGACATCAACGGTGAGTGCCGCACGCTGGCCGTTCACGATGCGCCGCGCGCAGTGGTCGACCTGGCGGTGAAGACCGCCAACCTCATCGGCGACGGCTTGTATGGCGTCGACCTCAAGCAGTCCGGCGAGCGTGTGGTGGTGATCGAAGTCAACGACAACCCCAACCTGGATGCGGGCACCGAAGACGCCTGGCTGCAGGACGACTTGTACGCGCTCGTGCTGGAGGAGTTCATTCGCCGGCTCGACATCAAACGCCGCGGTCTGGCGGGTTAGGACGGTGATCCGCAGCCACCGCCTGGAGGCGGGCAGGTTAACGCCGTGCGCGGAGGCTGAGGCCAGCGTGCTCTGCTTCAGCGACCCGAATCCAGCGGAAAAGGCCCTGCTGCTGGAGCGTTTTCACCTGGATGACCGTGCTCTGGCGTCGGCGCTGGACCCGGATGAGGTGTCGCGCATCGAGTTTCATCCCGATGCGTTGTTCATGATCTGGAAGCGTCCGGAGAACTACTCCGGCAAGCAGACGTTTGCCTTCGATGTGTCATCGTTCGGGTTGCTGCTCAGCCAGCAACACATGGTGCTGATCTGCGCAGACGACAAGCAGCTGGACGACCTGAACTTGGGGCCGCATCGACCGATGCACACGCCGCTGGACGTTTTGCTGGAGCTGCTGTTCGACAATATTCATCACTATCTGGGCCACCTCAAGGTCATCAAAATGATCGCACGGGAGTTGCAACAGCAGTTCAATGCGTCGATGGACAGCCGCCATCTGGTGCAGATGTTCAACCTCAGCGAAAGCCTGGTGTATTACATCAATGCCATCGACAGCAACGGCTCGGTGCTGACGCGTCTGCGTAATCACGCGCACAAACACCAGTTTGCCAGCGACAACGTAGCGCTGATTGAGGACATGATCATCGAGAACGAGCAGTGCCATAAACAGGCGAACATCTACTCCACGGTGTTTGCCAGCCTGATGGACGCGCGGGGGAATCTGGTCAATAACAACACCAACAACCTGCTGCGCAAACTGACGCTGATCAATGTGGTGTTTTTGCCGCTGAACCTGCTGGCGGGCATTGGCGGGATGTCGGAATTCAGCATGATGACCGCACCCCTCGCGTGGTGGATCAGCTACCCGGCGTTGCTGATCGGGATGGCCGGGCTGGGCGTGGGGATGGTGGTGATGCTAAAGCGCCTGGCGCGGGCCAGTCATTGAGGTAGCTCTGTTGCAATTTACCGGAGCGTGGCCCAACGCAGCCCAGCAGGAGCCGGCTTGCTGGCGAACGCGGTGGGTCAGCAACGGAAATGTTGAATGACACAACGCATTCGCCAGCAAGCCGGCTCCTACAGATTTGCGGCGTTAACGGATCAGGGGCGGAACGTGATGCTTTCGCGGCGGCCGCCGACCCGATACGCGAAGGCGCCTGACTCTTCCCGGTAGCCGGCGCGACACCACCCTGTTGGAATTCACACGAATCAGAGTGCGCCGTGTTGGAGTTCGCGGAAGCTACGGCACGACCTCCTTCGGTAGGAGCCGGCTTGCTGGCGAACGCGGTGGGTCAGCGCCGGACATGTTGAATGACACGACGCATTCGCCAGCAAGCCGGCTCCTACAGATTTGCGGCGTTAACGGATCAGGGGCGGAACGTGATGCTTTCGCGGCGGCCGCCGACCCGATACGCGAAGGCGCCTGACTCTTCCCGGTAGCCGGCGCGACACCACCCTGTTGGAATTCACACGAATCAGAGTGCGCCGTGTTGGAGTTCGCGGAAGCTACAGCACGACCTCCTTCGGTAGGAGCCGGCTTGCTGGCGAACGCGGTGGGTCAGCGCCGGACATGTTGAATGACACGACGCATTCGCCAACAAGCCTGCTCCTACAGATTTGCGGCGTTAACGGATCAGGGG